>DATBPE010000122.1:0-38854 GCA_036561505.1 Solirubrobacteraceae bacterium | reverse complement strand
GTCTGCGATATCGGCGACGGGTCGATGGCCAGCGGCCTGAACGCGATCAAGCCCCAGCTGACCTCAGGCTTTCGCAAGATCTTCGATCGCCTGGACACGATGGCCGACGAGCTGCGCGCCGACCGCTCCCCAGCGAAGCTCGCCGCCGCCGTGACGCTCTACCACATAGTCATCGAGGCGGCTCTCGCTCAGCCGGGCCAGCACTTCATCTGCAGCTACCTGGAGCGCCGCGATCAGCTGCCGGCCTTCCGGGCGGGCATGGCGAACATCGCCGCCGACGAGCAACGGCACATCGGCTTCGGCGTGAAGCTGCTCTCCGATCTGGCACGCGAAGACCCCGTCGGCGTCCCCAAGGCGGTGGCTGGATTGCTGCGCGAAGTCACCCGCTACACCGCCCAGGTGCTGATGCCGCCAGGCTGGGACGAACGCTACATAACGATTTTCGGCTCGACCTACGACGAGGTCGGCGTAGAGGGCCTGACCTCATTGACCACCAAGCTGCGCTCCGCTGGCCTGCCCGTAGAGAGCCTGCCGGGACCGGCGCTGTTGCCGCCGGGACTGTCACCGTTGGAGGTATCCCAGCGCGGGCGCACGCTCGCCCAGGCCGGCATCATCGGCGTGCGCGAGGGTCCTTCAAAGCGCGACCCCGAGACGATCGCACTGCTGTTTGACACGATCAGCCGGCAGGTCAACCCCAACCACGGCCTGCGTCGCGCAACGACCTTTCAGTGGGAGTTCACCGACCCCGACATCTCCACCTGGCACCTGACCGTCAACAACGGCTCGAGCACGGTCGCCGAGGGCGAGGCGCCGCGAGCGGATGTACGCCTGCGAATCGCCTACCAGGACTGGATCGATATCGTCGGCGAACGCCTGGACCCGCGCCGCGCGATCGCCACTGGCCGCATGCGCCCGAAGGGCAATCCGCTGGCACTGACACGGCTGATGAAAGTCTTCCCGCGCGGCTGAGCGCCCCGGCCCATCATCCAGGGCCGTCTTGGAATCTCAGCTGGCCCTCATACGGTCCGTCTGTGCTCGCGCACGCAGCACCACAACGGGCGGCCAGCTGTATCGCCCGCTGGAGCTGGCTGTCGGCAGCCAGCCCGTAGGTCAGACCCGCCGCAAAAGAGTCCCCACAGCCGTAGGTGTCGATCACCGGGCCGGGGGGCGGTGTGGGCAGCCACGATCCCGATCGGCCCGTAGCGGTGGTGTAGGCGCCGCCGCGCTCGGCGTCGGTTCACACGACGAGATGGGCGGCACCTGAGAGCTGGGCGGCCTGGCGGCACTCGAGCGCGTCGCCGGCGCTCAGCACCAGCGCGTCCAGCTGTACCCCGCCGCCGAGCACGTCCCCGGCACGCGGAGTGCACACGAGCGTGCGTGCGGCACGGGCGGCCTGGAGCGCCCCGGCGTCACCGGCGGTGAAATAGACGCCGTCCATCTGCGCCAGCTGCCCCCACGGCAGTTGCTGATCGCAGATGCTCGGCTGTAGACGCTCGCCGAAGGTCGTGATCACGCGCTCGCCGCGGGCATCCAGAAGCGTCAAGGCACGGCGGGTGGGCGCCCTGCGCGGGGCGGCGCACACCCGTACGCCCAGCTCTTCCAGGCGAGCCTGGGACTTTCGTCCCTGCTCGTCCTGACCGAGCGCGGTGATCAGCAGCGCCTCCCCGGCGATGCGCGCCAGCTGCACCGCGGCAACCGCGCCACCGCCGGCCGGCTCCTCGAAATCTCCCTGCGCGTTGACGATCTGCCCGGCGCGCGGGATCTCCCCCACGCGCGCGAACTGCACCCACTCGACATGGCCGACCACAGCGACCCTGATGGCACGGCGGGCAGAGGACACCTCACGCAGTCTCGCGTGCCTGGCGGCTATTTGCTATTCGAAGCCGAACTCGCCGCCTGACTTGCCCGAGCTCGATTGTGATCTAGGGGCGTGCGTGGAGACCGGTGCGGCGGGATGCGGCGTTGGCACGGGCGCAGTGGGCTGGGCCAGTTCAGCAACGCTGTGGGGATGCTCGGGACCGAACTCGGCTTCAGCGGCCAGGGAGGGGCTATATGCGTATGAGCGCTTGGATGGTTTGGATCCACCTTTGGCCACACTGGCGTGGCGCGGGCGCGGCTTGCCTGGAGTGCGCGAAGGACTCAGATCGCGCAATGAAAAGACGTCCGCTCTGATGTCCGCCCTGGTGGTGAACACACTCGTCACCGGCGGGTCCGTCGTCAGCAGGGCGACTTGGGTGGGTTTGCGTCCGGGTGCGTGACCAGGAGAGGTTGCCAGCGCCAGACAGCCGCCGGCAACGCCGAGCAGCGCCAGCGAACCGGCGAGCTTCGCCCCCAGCGAACCGCCGGCAAACAGCCAGCCGCCGGACGCGCCGCCCACACCACCGGACGCCGACAGCGCAGCACCCGCGCCCAGAGCCCCGATGCCGAGTCCGCTGGGCAACGCCAGTGGCGGCAGGATCGCGGCCAGGCCACGCAGCGAGGCCACGTACGCACGGCACGCCGGGCACTCGCGCTGATGAAGCAGCGCCAGCTGATAGCGCTCGCCCTGGGGATCGAGGATGCCGAAGGCAAAACCACGCATCAGCGAGGACTGCTCCTCACACCAGCTTTCCTCGCGGATGATCGAAAGCAGCTGACCGACCTTGCCCGCGACTCCAGACTGCCCGTCGCCGTCCCCCTCCATCAGCTTGCGCATGCGGGTCTCGGAGATCCCCATGCGCTCGGCGGCGTCCGCGCGCGAGAGTCCCTGCAGGTAGCAGAGGCTCGCGGCCTGGCACTCGCGCGTGTTCAGGCGCTTGCGCAGCGCCTCGAACACCTGGCGCAAGCGCCGCAGATCATCCATCTGGCTCTCCAGATCGGGCTCCTGAGCATGTTCGTCGGGCTCAGCATCGACGATCCGCTCGCGATGGCTGGAGCGGACGTCCTCGATCGCGCGGCGGAAAGTGACAAGCACCAGCCAGCCGGTCGGGTTGGCGATCTCCTGACCCTCCAGCACCGCCTTGTACAGACCCTGCCACGCCTGCGCGTAGCAGTCCTCCAGATCCCCCGGATCCACGCTCAGCCCCCGCGAGCGCAGTCGCCCGCGCACGGTCACGAGCACCTTCGTCCGCAGGCTCTGGAACTCCTCGCGCAGCAGACGCTCGGCTCGGTAACGCCGTAGCGATAGCGGACTCATTTCCTAGGCCAGGCAATCCTCCGGTGGTGAGTCGTGGTGCGCGACCCATGCAGCCGGATCAGGGGTTGGTTCTACTGCTGATCGGTACGGGAGCCGATGCTGCATGAATTCATCGATCTGCGCCAAGCTGAAGCTACGCATGTCATCCCCGCGTCGGTGGGACTGGTGCCAGTGCACGATCCGCTCCAGCGCCTGCTCGAGATCCCACACGGGCCGCCAGCCCAGCCGCGCGGCGGCCTTGCTGGAGTCGAGCGTCAGATTGCGCGCCTCGGGCGGGTTTTGGTCCTGGTCGTGCTCCCACTCCAGCGCTCCGCCCCACAGTGTGAGCAGCCGCTGCACGATCCAGCGCACCGGTCGCGCGTCCTCGGGATCGGGACCGAAGTTCCATGCCTCGGCGAACTCTGGTGAGTCCCACAGCGACTGCGCCAATGTCAGATAGCCGTACAGCGGGTTGAGCACGTGCTGCCAGGGACGCACCGCTTCGGGGTTGCGTATCCGGATTGGGCGCTGCACCGCGGCGGCGCGCACCATGTCGGGGATCAAGCGGTCCTCCCCCCAGTCGCCGCCGCCGATCACGTTGCCGGCGCGGGCGGTGGCCAAACGTGGGCCACCGTGCCCTGAGAAGTAAGAGGCCCGGTAAGCGCCACTCACCAACTCCGCACACCCCTTCGAGCTCGAATAGGGGTCACTGCCTCCCATCGCATCGCCCTCCGTGAAGGACCCATCGTGCGCAACATCGTCACTGTTGTCATAGCACTTATCGGAGGTAACTACCAACACTGCGCGCACATCGGGGCACCCGCGCACGGCCTCCAGCACATTGACGGTGCCCATAATGTTTATCTCATAGGTGCCGTGGGGGTCTCGCAGGGACCTGCGGACCATCGGCTGAGCCGCCAGATGCAGCACGATCTCCGGGCGCTCCTGGGCAAATACCTCGATCAGCGCGGGTGCGTCGCGGACGTCCACGGCGTGCTCGCTGACGCCGCTGCCGGTGCTCGCCACCGCATACAGCGATGGGTCGGTCGGCGATCCTGGCGCGATTCCGCTCACGCTCGCGCCCATCGATCGCAGCCACAGCGACAGCCACGCCCCCTTGAAGCCGGTGTGGCCAGTGACCAGGACGCGTCGTGAAGCCCAGAAATCAGGGTCGATCGGCACTCGGGCAAGCGTATCGCCGAGGGCCCGCCGGTAGGCTCTTCACTTTCGTGTCCCCGGGCGCCCCGAACACCAACCCGCCGCCGTGCGCAAAGATTCTCGGTATCCCACTGGCGATCAGCGACTACGGGGGAGTCATGGACTGGATGGATGGGATGATCGCGGCCGGGGAGCGGGGCTATCTGACCGCGGCGGCCGTGAACCTCGTGATGGCTGCCCAAGAGCAACCCGAGACGATGGCGGCCGTGCTCGGGGCAACGCTTGCCCTCCCCGACGGCATGCCGCTGGTGTGGGCGCTGCGGGCACTCGGGCACAAGCGGGCCACGCGCTTGTATGGGCCGGATCTGATGGCCGGCTTCTGTGCCCGTGCGGCCGCCAACGCGACCCCCATATACCTCTATGGCGGGCACGATCGCCACGCGCTCGAGCTGCTGGAAGTGCGGTTGCGCGAACGGTTTACGGGCCTTCAGATCGCCGGCGGCTACTCGCCTCCATTTCGTGAGCTCACGCCCGAGGAGGAGCACCGCGTCATCGCCGACATCGACGGCTCCGGCGCCGCCATCGTGTGGGTCGGCATCGGCCAGCCCAAGCAGGAGCGCTGGATGCACCACATGCGGCCACGTCTGCTCGCGCCGTTGCTGGTCGGGGTGGGTGCCGCGTTTGACTTCCACGCTGGCCTTCTCGCCCAGGCGCCGCCTTGGATGCAGCGCTCGGGCCTGGAGTGGAGCTATCGCCTGGCGCGTGAGCCACGCCGTCTGTGGCGGCGCTATGCCCGCTACAACCCGCGTTTCGTGATGGGCTTCACCCGCCAGTATCTGCGGGAGCGCCGCTAACCTCTGGCATTCATGAGTGCTCTGGCAAGCAGCGCTGACGTGGCGGTGATCGGCCTCGGGCGCATCGGCCTGCCGCTGGCCCTGTCCTTCGCGGACCGGGGGCTGGCGGTGGTGGGAGTCGACAACGACCCCGAGCGCCTGGGCGCCGTGCGCGAGGGGCGGATGCCGTTCGCCGAGACGGGCACCCAGGAGCTACTGGCGCGCGTGATGGCCGATCCCGCCCACTCCCGGTTGTCGCTCTCAGAGCGTGTCGCGGACGCGGCAGCGGCGCGGCACATCGTGATCACGCTCGGCACCCCCTCATTCAGTCACATCGAGATCGACATGCGCGACATCCGCTCGGCGTTGGACGAGTTGTTGGGGGTGCTCGCTGCCGGTCACTCGCTGGTGCTGCGCTCGACCGTGGCCCCAGGGACAACCGAGTTCGTCGCCGGATATCTGGCCAAGCACAGGGGCTTTGCGATCGGCGAGGAGGTATTCGTGGCGCACACTCCCGAGCGGATCGCGGCCGGGCGCTTTTTGGAGGAGATCGACACGCTGCCGTGCATCATCGGTGGGGTGGGCGAGCGCTCGGGCGAGATCGCAGCGGAGCTGTTCGGAGTGTTCGGGGCGCCGATCGTGCAGACCACGCCGGTACAAGCCGAGCTGGCGAAGATCTGGGCGAACATATTGCGCTACACCAACTTCGCGCTACCGAACCTGCTGATGATGGACTGCGAGCGCCACGGCGCGAACGTGTTCGAGGTGATCGACCTCGTCAACCGCGACTACCCCAGGGGCGGCATCGCCCAGCCGGGGCTGACAGCCGGGACCTGCCTGCGCAAGGACTTCACCTTCTCTGAGGAGCGCTCGGCCGCGCCGGGGATGCTGCTGGCTGTCTCGCGCGTGAACGAGTCGGTGCCGCTGTTCTTGGTGGAAGGTATGCGCCGGCGCCTGGGAGGACTCGCCAACCGCAAGGTGGCGGTGCTGGGCCTGGCGTTCAAGGCGGACACCGATGACGAGCGCGATTCCTTGGCGCACAAGCTGATTCGCCTGCTGGAGCGTGAGCTGGCCGACGTGGCGGTGCACGACCCTCACGTGGCCACGCCCACCGTCTCCTTCGAGCAGGCATTGGAGGGATCCACCGCGGTTGTGGTGGCGGCCAACCACTCGCAGTTCCGCACGCCGGCGGCGCTCGCGGCGATCGCCGAGCTCGCCGCCGAGGGCGCCCTGGTCGTCGACCCCTGGAACTGCTGGGGCGCGGGACAGGTGTTCGCCTACGTCAGCGAGCTGGTTGTTCTGAGTCCCACCCACCCGACGAGCGCATGAGCCGCGTACTGGTGACGGGTGGGGCCGGCACGATCGGCGCCGCGGTCGTGCGGCGCCTGCTCGCCGACCCGGCTTATGAGGTGCGGGTATCCGACCAGCGTCCCGCGCCGCAGTGGATGCGCGAGGGCTGCGAGGTGCACACCGGCGATCTACGCGAGCTCTCACAGGCACGCACGGCGATCAAGGGCTGCGAGCGTGTCATCCACCTGGCGGCGATCGTGGGGGGCATCGCCAACTTCCACAAGCTTCCGCACACGCTCACCGAGGTCAACAACGCGCTTTACAACGCGGTTATCCGGGCCGCGCTCGAGGTCGAGGTGGAGCGCTTCACCTACGTCTCCTCCTCGATGGTCTTCGAGCGTGCCACGGAATTCCCCACCACCGAGGCGCACCTGCCGGACTGTCCCACGCCGGCCTCGGCCTACGGCTTCTCAAAGCTCACCGGCGAGGTCTACTGCCGCGCCGCGCACGACGAGCACGCTCTGCCGTTCACTATCTGCAGACCGTTCAATGCTTACGGTCCGGGCGAGGCCCCCGACGCCGAGCCGGGGATCGCACATGCAGTGCCAGACCTGATCAACAAGGTTCTCTGCGGTCAGCGCCCGCTTGAGATCTTCGGCTCGGGCGAGCAGACCCGCACGCTCACGCACGTGGACGACATCGCCGACGGCGTAGTCGTGGCGATGAGTTCACCCGCCGGCCTGGGCGAGGATTTCAACATCTCCGCATCGCGTGAGCTGACGGTGGCGCAGATCGCAAAGATCGTGTGGGAGGCCTGCGGCGAGGACCCCGAGGAGTTCGCCCTCGAGCACCTTCGGAGCTTCACCGTTGATGTGCCGCGCCGCTGGCCCTCAGTGGAGAAGGCGCGTGAACTGCTCGGCTGGGAGGCGAAGATCGAGGTCGAGGAGGGGATCGCCGCGACCGTGCAGTGGTTGCGCGAGCGGGGCCCGATAGGGTCCGCGCCATGACCGGCAAGCGTTCGGCCCTGATCACCGGGATCACCGGCCAGGACGGCTCCTACCTGGCGGAGCTGCTGCTCGAAAAGGGCTATCAGGTACACGGTCTGGTGCGCCGCGCATCGACTGAGAAGTTCGAGCGCATCGAGCACATCCGGGAACGGATCACTCTGCACCAGGGCGACCTGCTGGACCAGCGCTCGCTGGTGGACGCCCTGCGCGCCTCAGCTCCCGAGGAGATCTACAACCTCGCGGCGATGAGCTTCGTTGCCGTCTCCTGGATCCAGCCGACGCTGACCGCCGAGTTCACGGGTGTGGGCGTGACGCGGATGCTGGAGGCGATGCGCGAAGTCTGCCCGCAGGCACGCTTCTACCAGGCCTCCTCCTCGGAGATGTTCGGCAAGGTATTGGAGGTCCCCCAGACCGAGACCACGCCGTTTTACCCGCGCTCCCCCTACGGTGTCGCGAAGGCGTACGGGCACTTCATCACCGTCAACTACCGCGAGTCATATGACTTGCACGCGACCAGCGGCATCCTCTTCAACCACGAGTCGGAGCGTCGGGGCCTCGAGTTCGTGACGCGCAAGATCACCTGGCACGCGGCGGCGATCCGCCACGGCCTGCGTAGGAAGCTCGAGCTCGGCAACCTCGACGCCGAACGCGATTGGGGCTACGCCAAGGACTATGTGCAGGCGATCTGGCTGATGCTCCAGCAGGACGATGCCGAAGACTTCGTGATCGCGACCGGGGAGGCTCACTCGGTGCGCGAGTGCTGCCAGATCGCCTTCGAGGAGGCGGGTCTTGGCGACTTCGCCCCGTATGTGGAGATCGACCGGGGGCTTGTGCGCCCGGCCGAGGTCGACCATTTGATCGGCAACCCCGCCAAGGCCGAGCGCCAGCTGGGCTGGAAGCCGGCGACGAGCTTCGAGCAGCTGATCCGCCTGATGACTCGCGCCGACCTGGAGCTGCTGGGGCCGCGTTGAGCGTTCCCCTATTTGACACCTCGAGCACCCTGGCGCCGCTGCGCGAGCAGCTGCGCGGCGCGATCGACCGGGTGATCGAGTCGGGTCGCTACATCCTTGGCCCGGAGCTGCAGTCCTTCGAGCGCGAGTTCGCCGCCTACTGCGCCACAGCGCACGCGATCGGCGTGGCCAACGGCACCGAGGCGATCACGATCGCCCTGCGGGCGATGGGCGTCGGCCCGGGCGATGAGGTCATCGTTCCCTCCTTCACCTTCTATGCCTCCGCCGAGGCGATCCCCCCCACCGGCGCCACGCCGGTGTTCTGCGACATCGACCCGGACACCTACTGCGTCACGGCCGAGACCGTCCGCGCTGCTCTGAGCCCGCGCACCAAGGCGGTGATCGCCGTGCATCTATTCGGCAACCTCGCACCCGTGGCGGAGATCCAGGCGCTTGGGGTGCCGGTGCTCGAGGATGCCGCCCAGGCGGCCGGTTCGCGCTGGAACTCTGCTCCCGCCGGGGCGCTCGGGACGGCAGCCACCTTCTCCTTCTTTCCCTCCAAGAACCTGGGGTGCTTCGGCGACGGGGGGATGGTGATCACCGACGATCGCGAGCTGGCCGAGCGGGTGCGCACGCTGCGCTTCCACGGCTCCCAGGACAAGGTCACATACGAGCAGATCGGCTACAACTCACGCCTCGACGAGCTGCAGGCCGCCGTTCTGCGCGTGCAGCTGCCCCACCTCGACACGTGGGCCGACGGGCGCCGGGCGGCCGGGAGCCACTACGAGCAGGCCGGGCTCGGCGACCTGGTCACGCTGGCGCAGCCAACCGCGGGGGCTACCCCGGCATGGCACCTGTATGTAGTAAGCGACCCGCGGGTCGAGCGCCTGGAAACCTCACTCGCCGCCGCCGGCATCGGCCACAAGCCCTACTACCGCACCCCCGTGCACCGTCAGGCGTCGATGCGCCAGTGGGGCGCCGGCGTCGAGCTCCCAGCCACCGAGCACGCCGCACGCACGCACCTGGCGATACCGATGAGCCCCGTGCTCACCCGCGAGCAGGCAGCCGAGGTAGTGGAGGCGATTCGCGGCGCTGTCTGATTGGCCGCCGTCTACTCAGCGCCAGCGCTCGAGCAGATCCCGCTCGGGTACCTCTCTGATCACGCGGGCGGGAACACCCATCACGACCGCCCGCGGCGGAACGTCGCGGGTCACGACCGCGCCGGCCGCTATGAACGCCTCCTCGCCGATCTCCACACCCGGGGTCAGCACCGTCCCGCCTCCCACGCGGCAGGCACGCCGCAGCACCGCGCCCCGCAGCGGCGTGTCGGTTGGGTGGCGGGCCATCGAGTCGCTGTTGGTGGTGAGCGCTCCCGGTCCGAGGAACACGTCGTCCTCCACGACGGTGAACGCGGACAGGTAGACGCCCGTCTGCACACGCACGCGTTCACCGAGCCGCACGTCGTTGTCAACGACGCTGCCGCGCCCGATCACGCAGCCGGACCCGATCCGGCTGCGCTCACGCACGAAGCTCTGGTCGCCGATGATCACCGAAGCATCCACGACCGCGCCGGCAAGGATCACCGCGCCGGCGCAGACCGTCACTGCATCGCCGAGCTCGAGCGCCCGCACGGGCGCACCTGCGGCAGCCGAGTCCCGTGCCAGGCGGGGAGGCTTGCCGAGCACTACGTGGTCCTCGATCACACAGCCATCGCCGAGGATCGTGCCGTCGTGTATGACCACGTGCGCACCCAGTGTTACCTCGTCGCCGATGCTGACACCTTCGCCGACCACCAGTCCGGGCGCGCGCGGGTCCTCTCGCAGGCTCACAAACGCACCACGTTGCTCGCGCCGCTGAACCGCGTGACGCCGCGCAGATCGAGCACCAGCGGAGCACGCGCGAGCACCAGCTCGCAGTCGATCTCGGGATGGGCGGTGACGATCAGCGCCAGGTCACAGCCGGCGAGCGCCTGCTCCAAGGGGACGCTCTGAAGTGAGGCCTGTGCCAGGGTCGGCACGTGCGGGTCGTGGTAGCAGACCTCGGCGCCGAGGTCTGCCAGCAGCGCGATGATCTTCAAGGCCGGTGACTCGCGGGTGTCACCCACGCCCGGCTTGTAGCTGACGCCGAGCACCGCCACGCGCGCGCCCTTCACCGCTAGGCCGGCGTCGTTCAGCGCACGGTGCGCCTTCTCCACGCAGTGGTAGGGCATCTGCTGGTTTACCTTTCCCGCCAGCTCGATGAATTCGGTGGACATGCCGAACTCGCGGGCACGCCAGGACAGGTAGAAGGGATCGACCGGCAGGCAGTGTCCCCCCATTCCCGGGCCCGGCTGGAAGGGCATGAATCCGTAGGGCTTGCTCGCCGCCGCATCGACGACCTCCCAGATATCGATACCCATCCGGTCGGTGAGCATCGCCAATTCGTTCACCAGCGCGATGTTGACCGAGCGAAAGATGTTCTCCAGCAGCTTGGTCAGCTCCGCAACCTCGGGGCTTGAGACCGGCACGAGCTCGTCACAGACCAGGCTATAGACAGCCTGGGCACGCTCGGCGCAAGCCGCGGTCAGACCACCGATCACCTTCGGCGTGTTGCGCAGAGTGAAGTCTGTGCGGCCGGGATCGGCACGCTCGGGGGAGAACGCCAGGTTGAAGTCAACGCCCGCCTGTAGACCAGACTGTCCGAGGATTTCCGCCAGCAGCCCTCTTGTCGTACCCGGGTAGCTGGTTGACTCGAGCACCACCAGTTGACCGGCGCGCAGCACGGCCGAGAGCGCCCGGGCCGAGGCGATCAGGGGCCCGAGGTCAGGCTCGCGGTTTCGGGTCAGCGGTGTGGGCACGCAGATCAGCACCGCCTCGGCCGCCGCCAAGTCGCCGTAGTCGGTGCTGGCCTTGATCAGCTCTCTCACGCGCCCGAGCCGCTCGCTGGATATGTCCTCCACGTGGGAGGACCCTGCACTCACAGCGGCGACTCTGGCGGCGTCGTTGTCCAGCGCCACCACCTCGCAACCCTCTTCGGCAAATGCGACGGCCAGTGGCAGACCGACGTAGCCCAAACCGATGACACCGATCTTCCTCATGTCGGCTGGCAGTCTACGGCCTGTCCCCGCGCTGAAGGTCTTGCAGATCGGCCGTGACCATGCGCGCGACCAGCTCCTGGAAGGAGAGCTCTGGCTCCCAGCCCAGGCGTGTTCGTGCCCTGGTGGGGTCGCCTACGCTGACCGTGTCCTCGTTGGGCCGCCTCAGCGTCCCGTCCACGCGCAGATAGCGCTCGGCCTCTAGGCCCACGCAGCCGAACGCGGCTTGGGCGAACTGCTCGACGGTGTGCGCCACGCCGCTGGCAAGTACGTAGTCCACGGCCTGCTCCTGCTGGAGCATCATCCACGCGCCGCGCACGATGTCCCCGGCGAATGACCAATCGCGGATCGCGCCCAGATCGCCCAACGTGAGCTCATCCCGCAGGCCCAGTGAGATCGCGGCCGCAGCGCGAGTGATCCGCCGGGTGACGAACCGCTCGGGACGGCGCTCTGACTCGTGGTTGAAAACGATCCCCGAGCACGCGTACAGCCCGTGACGCTCGCGCAGCACCCCGACCAGCTGGTGCGCGGCGAGCTTGGCGATCGCGTACGGGGTGGTGGGATGGCAGGGGGTGTCCTCGCTCTGGGGGCCGGGCGCCCGTCCGAACATCGCACCGGAGGCGGCGATGAACAGCCGAGTTTCGCTCCGCGCCTCCAGGGCGCCTTCCAGCAGCGCCGCGCTTGAAGAGACGATCGCGCGCAGGGTCTGCTCGGGCGCAAGCCAGGAGTCCGGGATGAACGACGGGGCGGCCAGATGGTAGATCTCCCGGGGCTCGAACTCGCGCACCCCGGCGCGCAGGCTCTGTAGATCCAGCAGATCGCCCGCTAGCAGGAGCACACGCTCGCGCAGATGCTCCGCACAGCCAAGCGATCGGCCCTGCTCGCCGTGCACGAGGGCCGCCACCTCATAGCCCTTTTGAAGCAGCAGCTCCGCCAGGAACGATCCGTCCTGTCCGCTGAGTCCCGTCAGTAGCGCGCGTGGTCGCGTGGAGTCGGCGGGATCCTCTGCGGTGGGGAGGGGCTCTGATGACATCGCTCAGCTGAGCCTATGACTCGCAGGCGTCATACACGGCGTTCAGTGCCCGCGCCGCGACCTCGGGCGCGCAGAGCCCGCGTACGCGGGCAAGCGAACGCTCACCGGCGGCACGGTCCGCGTTGAGTCGTCCGATCGCCCCGGCCATGGCACCGGGGTCGCCGGGGTCGACCAGACCCTCCTCGCACACGAGCTCCCGCAGAGCCCCGATCGCACTGGCGGCCACCGGCAGACCGGCGGCCATCGCCTCGGCTGCTGAGAGCCCGAAGGTCTCCGCCGAGCGGGAGGGGATCAGCGCCATCGAGGCGCCGGCGCGCAACTGTGATAGGCGCTCGCGGCTCACTGCGCCCAGGAAGCTCACCTCACTGGCGCCGGCGAGTGTTCTCAGCCTCTGGAGATCCGGGCCCTCGCCGGCGATCACCAGCGGCAAACCGGCCGCCTGGCAGGCCGCGATCGCCACGTCGACTCCCTTCTCTGGCGCCAGACGGGAGACCACCAGCGCGTAGGTTCCCTGCTGGGCTCGCGAGCGCTCGGCGAATTCGCGCAGTGGCGGGGCAAGGACGTGTACGCGGCGGTCCGCAAGCGGCGCGCCGAGCTCTAGTAGGCGCTCCAGCGCGAACTGGCTGGGCACGATCAGCTCGTCGGCAAGCTCGACGATACGCCGCTGCCAGAGCGCCAGTGCCGCCGCGTAGGTCAACGCCTGCGCCCGGCTACCGCGGCAGTTGCGCAGCACCCCGGGCAGGGTGTTGCGCCCGTGACAGCGTGTGCACTCATCCCCACGCGTGAAGCACACCCCCACCGCACACACCAGCCGATACTGGTGCAGATGTACGACCACGCGGGCGCCGGATTCCCGGGCGCCGGCGAGCGAGCGCCATCCGAGCGTGGGATGCAGGTTATGGGCGTGCACAATCCTGGCTTTCGTCATGCGCACGGCGCTGGCGACCTCTCGCGGCGCCAGGCCGCCGCGCAACAGACCGGCGCTGGCACGCGTCCTTGCCAGGCCAGCGGAGTCGCGTGCGAGCAGCTCTGCCGGCTCGCCCAAACCCTCGCGCACCAGCCACAGCAGGTCCTCCACGACGCGCTCCTCACCGCCCGTGGTGCGGTAGCTGTTGTGCAGGAACAGGATCATCGCTTCCGTCAAACCTAGACTCTCAGCCAGTCATGTCCCTAATCGTCTCGATCATCATCCCCACCCGCGAGCGCCCCGACTACCTGCGGGTGGCACTCACGTCGATCGCGCCACAGGCGGCGCAGATCGATGCGGAGGTGCTGGTGATCGACGACGGCGGGCCCTCGCCGGAGCGTCGTGAGCTCGCCGAAGGCCTGGGCGCACGCTATCGGTCTCACCCGCGAGCACTCGGTTTGAACGTCGCCCGTAACACGGGTGTGGAGCAGTCCGCCGGCGAGCTGATCGTGTTCGTCGACGACGACGTCCAGGTGGGCGACGGCTGGCTCTTGGCGCTCGTTTCGGCGGCGCGCGAGCACCGGGCCGTGGCGGTCTTCACTGGCCCGATACGCCCGTGCCTGGAAGGTCATCCGCCCCGCACATGCGGGCGCGAGGGCCCGCCGATAACCGCTGTCGATCTGGGGTCAGAAGACACCCAGACGCGCTATGCGTGGGGTGCGAACATGGCGATCCGCCGAGATGCGCTGGAGCGTGTCGGCCCGTTCGATGTGACCCTCTCAGACGGTGGCGATGAGCAGGAGTGGCAGGATCGGCTGTACCGCAGCGAGGGCGGCGGTGCTCTGTATGTCGCTGGCGCCGCGGTTGTTCACCGTCGTACACCTTCCGACGCACGCTTGCGTCGCTTGATGCGTGCCGCCGCAGCCCGTGGACGGGCTGCGCGGCGCTTTGACGTCTGGCGATCGCAGGCACCGCCGATCGGCCGTGAGGTCTTGACATTGGCCGGCTGCGGCGGTCATGTCCTTCGCTACCGCTGCCCGGCGGGCATGGTGATGGTCGCTCACAGCTTCGGGCGCCTTCGCCAAGGCCTCGGCGAACGTCTCGGCGCAAACCGCAGACCAGGCGCGGCAGGGGTCAGCGAGAGCGCCTCGGAGGATGACTTCCTCTCCGGCCACAGCGGGACGGTGGGAGGGCTGAACGCGATCGGGCGAGGTGCTCTGGACGGGCTCAATTCGTGCGTTGAAATCACCAGCGGGGCGCGTGGGCGACTCGCGCGCGCAGCCCGGAGATCTCCGCCGAAGAGGCGTGTGCTGGTGCTGGGCGTCGAGCGCCTGGAGCGCCGGGAGCTCGCCGCGGCGATGCGCTCAGAGCTATCGCGATCGCGCCACGAAGTCGAGCTTTACTTCAGAGCGCCCGAGGGGCTGGGGAAGTTTGAGAATCTCAACCTGCTGCTCGCAGAGCACCCCCCCGACGGTCAGGACTGGCTGCTCGTCGTCGATGACGATGTGCTGTTGCCGCGCGGATTTCTGGATCGAATGTTGTTCCTGGCCGAGCGTTTCTCGCTGGACCTGGCCCAGCCGGCCCATCGCCTGCGTTCACACGCGGCGTGGGAAGTGACGCGACGGCGAGCAGGCTGTGTGGCGCACGAGACGCGGTTTGTGGAGATCGGGCCGATCAACGCGTTCGCCCGATCCACCTTCTCGCGGCTGCTGCCCTTCCCGCCGCTGAGCATGGGCTGGGGGCTCGATCTGCATTGGGGCGCGCTAGCACGCGAGCACGGCTGGCGCTGTGGCGTGCTGGACGCACTGGCGATCAATCACCTCGCGGCCCCCGCCGCGAGCTCATACTCGCGCGAGGAGGCGCTCAGCGAGGCGCGCGCGTTCCTAGCGGCGCACCCCTACATCACAGCCAGCGAAGCCCAGCAAACCCTCGCCGTCCATCCGCGATGGTAGCGCCCGTGTTCCGACCCCCAAGAGTGGCCGTCATCGCTGAGTTCTATCCGCGCAGCGCCGATCCGGTGCTGGGCGTCTGGTCCCACCGCCAGGCGCTCGCGGCGCGCGAAGCGGGGGCCGAGGTGCGGGTGCTGGTACTGCACCGGCTGGTACCGCCCCGGTCGGCTCTGCGCGCGGGCCCGACGGGGGCGATGCGCGCGTTGGCTGGTCTGGCCCGCCAGCCCCGCCAGCAAACCCGTGATGGCCTGGCGGTCACCTACGTACCCTATTTTTCCCCGCCCCGCTCACGCTTCTACGGCTCCTGGGGCGTCTGGGCGGCACCGGCGCTGGCGCTGGCGCTGGCCCGCCTGCGCCGCGAAGGCTTCGCTTTCGAGTTGATTCATGCCCACAACGCCGTGCCCGCCGCGGACGCCGCGATTCGCACGCGCGCCGGCGTTCCGCTGGTGGTTTCGGTGCACGGCGGCGATGTGCTCTACACCGCGCCACGGGACGCACGTGGCGCGCAGGCCGTACGCCGTGGACTGCAAGCCGCACGGCTGGTGCTCGCCAACAGCCAGGGGATCGCCACCCTCTGTCGTGAGATCGCGGCCACAGAGACACGGGTGGTGCACCTCGGCACCGATCTACCCACGGCGCCGCTGCGTGCCAGCCGAAGCGGCGCACCGACGCTCGTGAGCGTCGCGCATCTGGTGGCCCGCAAGCGCCACGCCGACGTGCTGCGCGCGGTTGCGGTGCTCTGCTCCAGGCACCCCAGCCTGCGTTACGTGATCATCGGTGAAGGACCCGAGCGGGTAGCCCTGGAAGGACTTGCGCGGCGCCTGGGAATCGCCGAGCGGGTCGAGTTCTGCGGCCAGCTTCACCCATCGGCGGCGATCGAGCGGGCACGAGCGTGCACCCTGTTCGTGATGCCCTCCACCGAGGAGGCCTTCGGCGTGGCCTACGTGGAGGCGATGGCCGGTGGGGTTCCCGCGATCGGCTGCCGCGGCGAGCCCGGCCCTGAGGAGATCGCCGCCGCCGGCGACGGCCTGGTGCTCGTGCCCCCGGGGGACATCGAGCGTCTGAGTCAGCGCATCGAGGAGCTGCTATCCGACCCGGATCGCCTGCGCGAGGTCGGGCTGCGCGCGCAGCGCACGATTTCCGCGCACTTCACCTGGGAGCACTGTGGCATCCAGACGCTCGACGCCTACCGCGACGCTCTGCGATGAAGCCCGTTCTGTTCCTCACCGGCCACGCCCCCCCAGACCGGATCGGTGCGTTCGCCGCGCTGCACGAGCTCGAGAATGTGGAGTTCGCGTTGTTCGGGGGACCCTCCAAGCACGCCACTGCCGAGCCGCCCGCCCAGCGGCTGGCATTTCCGCACAGAAGGGTCACTCAGCGCGCGAGCGCCCGCCTGATCATCAGCGGACGCTACCGCGCCGTCGTGGTCTCCACCGCCGGGCGGGTGGCGCTGCCACTGTCCTGGGCGGCCGCGCGTCGAGCCGGCGTTCCGCTGATTCTGTGGTCCTCACTGTGGGCGCATCCGCGCAGCGCCGCGCATGTCTTTAGTTATCTGGCGTTGCGCAGGCTCTACCGCTCCGCCGACGCGGTGGTCACCTACGGTCCCCACGTGAGCGCCTATGTGAAGGCCCGCGGGGCGCGCAACGTGCATGTCGCCGCGCAGGCGGTGGATAACGCCTTCTGGGGTTCGCCGGAAACCTCCCCGCCGACGCACGGGACCTGGCCCGAGGGGACCGCGGTTAAGTTCTTGTTTGCCGGACGGCCAAGCCGGGAAAAGGGACTTCAGGTGTTGTTGAGAGCCTGGCGTGCCTCAGGCCTCACGACATCGTCCGCCGCGCTCGTCCTCGTCGGCGTGAGATCCGTCCCCCCTTGGATCCACGCCGGCGGCGCGGCGGACATTTTCGAGGAGAAAGTGATCTGCGCCGGGGAGCTCGATCCGGTGGCTATGCGCAACTTCTATGGCGCCGCTGACGTTCTGGTGTTGCCGTCGATCGCAACCAGGACATTCCGCGAGCCGTGGGGGTTGGTTATCAACGAGGCCATGAACCAGCATCTGCCAGTCATCGCCAGCGACGCCGTCGGTGCGGTCGCCGGCGGGCTCGTGCGCCCGTCTCACAATGGCTTGGTGGTGGCGGGGGGCGACGTCGCCGGCCTGGCCGCGGCCATGAAACGCCTGGCCGAGGACCCCCATGCGCGCGCGTGCATGGGGGAGCAGGGGGCCCGGGACGTGCAGGCCTACACCTACCAAGCGTGGGCGCGCGGATTCTCCGATGCGCTCCACAGCCTCCATCTCTCCCGCAGAGGTTGGTAGCGTGCCCCAGTCACCCATGCTGAGGACTCTGCGCTCAAGTGTGTCGTTTGGCCTTCTGGTGTCGCTGTTGGCGCTCGCTCCGAGCGCCTGGGCGGGACAGGCACAGACGATCATTCACCGCTGCAACCATGGCGAATCGCTCACCGGCTTCAGCCAGCAGGACTACCGCAAGGCGCTGCGTGAACTGCCGACGATCACCCGCGAGTACACCGACTGTTCAGAACTGATTCACCGCGCGCAGCTGGCGGGCGCCGGCCGCGGCGCCCGAGGGGGCGCCGCGGGCGGGGGCAGCGGCTCGACGGCGCCCTCCGGCGCACCCGTCGCGCTAGCGCTATCACCCTCCGAGCAGCGCGCGGTCCAGAGCGCCCACCATGTCGGCGCGACACCCGTGACGGTGGGCAAAGGGATCGTGACCCCTGGTGTCGTGCACGCCAATGTCGCCTCCGCGGTCAGCTCGCTGCCGACTCCCCTGCTGGTGATCCTCGCCTTCCTGGTGGCTGCCGGCGTGGGCATAGCCGGGGGGAATCTGCGAAACCATGTCCGCGCTAAGTCCTCCCGCTGAGTACACGCGCGCCTTCCCGGCGCGGGCGGCGTCTGGGCACGGCCAGGACGGCCTGCGGCGACTTGCCAGTCTGAGGGCTCTGACCTGGCCGACGCTTTTGATCGCCCTGGTTCTGTGCCTGATCACCTTCATCGCCGGGGGCGGGTTGAACCTCGAATCGATGACGAAGATCGAGATGGCGATCACGATCGGATCCGCGGTGCTGATTGCCGCGCTGATCGCCTTTGGCCCCGCACGTGCAGGCAAGCACGGCCTGTTGTGCGTGTGGCTGCTGTTGGCCTTCACGGCGCTGGGCGCGCTTTCGGTGGTGTGGTCGGTGGCACCTGATGACAGCTGGCAGGACGCCGGGCGCATGCTCGCCTACAGCGCCTTCTTTGGCGCCGCGGTCGCGCTCGTGCGCGTGGCCCCGCAGAGCTGGCCGGCAGTCCTGGGCGGTGTGACTCTGGCGGCCGCCGTGGTGTGCGGCTACGCGCTACTCACGAAGATCTTTCCCGCAGAACTCGACGCCGCTGACATCTACGCCCGCCTGCAGCAGCCCTACGAATACTGGAACGCGATTGGCCTGACCGCCGCCATGGGCATCATCGGCGCCCTGTGGCTGGGTGCGCGCAGGACCGGACACGGGCTCCTGAACGCCTTGGCCTACCCCGCGACCGGGCTGTTCGTCCTGACGCTGATGCTCGCCTATTCGCGCGGTTCGCTGGTGGCGCTGGCGGCCGGGCTCGTGCTGTGGTTCTGCGTGGTGCCGCTGCGCCTGCGTGGCGCCGCGGTGCTGCTCAGCGGCGGCGCGGGCGCGGGCGCGGTGGTCGCGTGGGCCTTCTCCCAGCACTCTCTCTCGAGCGAAAACGTGCCTCTGGCGCAGCGCTCGGGTGCCGGAGAAGAACTCGGTGTGCTGCTGGTGGTGATGTTGGCGGTGCTCACGATCGTCGGTTTGGCAGTCGGTTTTCGCCTCGCCAGGCGAGCACCCTCGATCACCGCTCGCCGCTGGGTCGCGGCGCTCCTCTTGACGGTCATCCTCGGTGGCCTGGCGGTGGGCGTCAGTGGCCTGGCAGCCTCCAAGCGCGGGCTCACCGGAACGATCTCGCACGACTTCTCCTCGCTGACCAATCCCAACGCGCCGCTGCCACCGAATACCGCCGGTCGTCTGACGGCGATCGGCAGCGTCAGAGCGCGCTATTGGAACGAGGGACTTGAAATCTTCAAGGCCGAACCGGTGCTCGGAGCCGGCGCCGGCGGCTATGAAACGGCCAGGCTGCGCTATCGCGCTGAGACGCTGAGCGTCAAGAACGCTCACGGCTTCATCGTGGAAACGCTCGCCGATTTGGGGCTTGTGGGACTGGCGGTGGCGTTGGCCCTGCTGGCCGCATGGCTGATCGCCGCCGGGCGCGCCACGCACCCGTTTGGACGACGCTGGCAGAACGGAAGCTGGCGGGCGCACCGCTTCCCCTATAGCTCCGAGCGCATCGGGATGCTGAGCATGCTCTGCCTGGTGGTCACCTTCGGAGTGCACTCGTTCGTTGACTGGACCTGGTACGTGCCCGGCGACGCCTGCGTGGCGCTACTCTGCGCCGGCTGGCTGGCGGGACGCGGCCCGATCCTGGCCTCGGAGGTGGCGCCCGCGGCCCGGGAGACGATCGCGCGCTGGCCGCCCTCCGGCCAGGCCCGCCGGGCGCTATCGCTGAGTGAGATCCCCCCGGCCCGCGCCGCTATCGCAGCCGCGGTGCTGATCGCCGCGGCACTGGCTGTATGGGTTCAGTGGGAGCCCCAGCACTCGGTGGACTCCTCCAATGAAGCGCTGGCGCTCCTGAGCACACATCCGCTGGCGGCCCGCACCGCCGCGCAGAGCGCCGTGGACAGCGACCCGCTGTCCGCCGAAGCGCTGTTCACTCTCTCGGAGGTTCAGCGGGACACCGGTGAGCCGCAGCTGGCGCGCGCCACACTGCAGAGCGCTGTGCGCCTGCAGCCGTCAAACCCGAGGACCTGGCTGACGCTCGGGCAGTACGACCTGCAGAACTCAAATCCGAGTGCCGCGGTCGGCGAGCTGCGCGCCGCGGTCTTTCTGGATCCTCAATCGATCGAAGCGCAGAACGAATTCGTGCTGGCGCTGCGCCGCAACCCGGCCCCGGTGAGCAGGCACGCCAGCGCCCGCAAATCCGCCAGGACGATCCGTTCGCTCGGCGCGCGTGCGGGCGTGCGCCGCGGCAGCGCACGGCACCGCTAGCTCACCGAGCGAAGCTCAGAAGCGCTTGCGCTGTGCGCTGCAGAGCAGCAGCGGGCGCCCGGCGCGAAGCGGGCCGGCGCTTGAAACCTCCACCTGCGCGAAGCCGAAGTCCTCGAGCAGCCCGGTCAGGGTGCGGGCGGTGTAGAAGCGCAGATGCTCGCCGCGGGGATCGAAGTGCGTCTCAAAGGCGCGTGGGGAGAACGCCAGCGCCAGGCGCAGCAGGCGCGGATGAGCGGGGGTGCTCAGCAGTAGCCGCCCGCCCGAGCGCAGCACCCGGCGTGCCTCCGACAGCCAGCCGGCGGTGTCATAGAGGTGCTCGATGACCTCTCCAGCCCACACCACGTCGAAGCTCGCGTCCTCTAGCGGCCAGCGCCCGCAGGCGTCGAGCTGACGCAGGTCCAGATCGGGGTAGCGCGCGCGAGCTCGGCGAAGCGGCTCGGCGGCAACATCGAGGCCGAGCACCTCGGCCCCCGCCGCGGCGAGCTCAGCGGCGAAGCGGCCCTCGCCGCAGCCGACGTCCAGCACGCGTTCGCCCCGATACACGCGCTCGAGCAGAAAGGTTGCGCGGGCACGCCACCACTGCGGCTCGAGGCCCTCCGGAATCGACTCCCACAGACGCTCGTGATACTCGCTCTCAGCCACGGCCTCGAAGGCTAGAGCAGCCAACCTCCGGCACCAGGCAAGTTTCACTCAAGAGAACTGTTCCTACTCGACGCTCACGTTTTCGTCGCTTCAGTTCTTGCAGTTCGGCTGGCCGCTCTACACCTGCGGGCGCAAACCCACTATGTTGCTGGGTGGGACAGCTTTGGGGGGACAATGAGGAGGTGCCTGGCCGCTCGTGATAGTCGCGTTTGACAGCCGGCCCTCGACCGACGCTCGGGGTGTTGGGCGCTACTCCAGCTGCCTGGTTGACGCGCTCAAAGAAACGGCGAAGGACGGGGCGCAGGTCGTCGAGACTCATCGACCGCGCCGGGCTGATGTCTTTCACTCGCCGTGGATCCAGGGCGCGATGCTGCGCAGCCCCTGCCCGATGGTCGTCACACTGCACGACCTGTCCTGGCTCAAGCGCGCCAGCGAGCACCTACACAGCGGGATGCGTTTTCGTCTGCGCTACCTGGCGGTGCAGCGAGCGATGCGGGTGATCGTTCCGACCGAGGCGGTCGCCGCCGACGCGGTGGAGTGCCTGAGCATCGACCGCGAGCGCATATCGGTGATCGCCGAGGCGCCGGCGAACACGATGTATCGGCGCACCGACGAGCAGATCGCCTCCGTTCGCAAGCGCTTCAAGCTTCCCGAGCGCTATCTGATGTGGGTCGGGTCGCTACGCCACCCCGACCCACGCAAGCATGTCGCCAAGCTCGCGGCCACCCCACGCGATTTGCCGCTGGTGCTCGTGGGCCCAACCCGTCCGTGGGCGCACGAGCTGCCCGATGTGATCCTCACCGGGCAGGTCTCCGACGAGGAGCTGGCGGCGATCTACAGTGGCGCTCACGCTCTGGTTCTGCCGAGCGAGGACGAGGGTTTCGGGCTGCCCACGGTCGAGGCGCTGGCCTGCGGCACCCCGGTCGTGGCGTGCAACGTTCCGGCGCTGCGTGAGGTTCTGAGCGCCCGCGCCACCTTCGTCGAGCGCGGCGACTTCAAGTCCCTCGTCAACGCGGCCCAGAACGCCGCTCGTCCGGCCCCGGCACCGCCGGACTGGAGCTGGACCGACGCCGCCCACGCGACTTGGCAGGCTTATGAAACGGCTATCGCCCAGGCCGCAACGAGCCGCGCCACCACCCGCGGGCCCTCCCCCTCACGCGCCGGGATTCTGCGGGCCCGTTAGTAGGCCCCGCGCTGCATCAGCACCGCCGGGAGCGTCTTCAGCAGGATCGTCAAGTCGAGCGCCAGCGACCAGCGCTCGAGGTAGAGGAAGTCCAGGTGCACGAGGTCGTCGAAGTCCAGTTCCGAGCGCCCGGAGACCTGCCACAGACCCGTTATCCCGGGCAGCACCAGATAGCGCTTGCGGTGCCAGTCCTCGAGCAGCTCGAAGTCGCGCTGGGGCAGCGGACGCGGTCCCACCAGCGACATCTCACCGCGCAGCACGTTGATCAGCTGCGGCAGCTCATCCAGGGAGAAACGGCGCAGGAAGCGCCCCACGGGAGTCGTGCGCGGGTCGTCGCGGATCTTGAACAGCGCCCCTGAGGCCTCGTTCAGCCCTTCCAGGGCTTCCTGGTGCTCTTCGGCGTCGCAGTACATGGTGCGGAACTTCAGACAGGGGAACGGCCTCTGCCCGATACCGGGTCGCATCGAGCGGAACATGATCGGCCCACGCGAGGAGACCCGCACGGCCAGCATTATCAGGGCCAGACCGGGACTGAGCACAATCAGCAGAATGCTCGCTCCGATCAGATCGAAGGTGCGCTTCAGCGCAAAGTCGACTCCCTCCGATACGGGCGGGCGAAGCTCGAACAGCGGCACTGACTCGCCGGGGATGAACTCGGTGCGGTGAATCATCATGATCTCCATCGTGGAGGGCGCGATCCGCACCCGGATCCCGCGACGGTGGCAGCGATCGACGAGCTCCACCGCCTCCGGCTGCGGGAAGTCCGGGTCGGCGATGATCACCTCGTCCACGCGTTCGCAGTCGAGCACGCCCTCCAGGTCGGAGAGCACCCCCAGCGAGCGCAGTCCGTTGGCCGGCAGGGCACTCAGGGAGATGAAGCCGACGATCTCGATCTGTGTGTGCTGCGCGTCGGCCAGCGCGTGAGCGACGTCGCGGATGTGGCTGCCGGTGCCGACCAGCACCGCCCGGCGCTGGCGCCCAGCGGCGCGCATGATCACCACGGTCAAGAGCTCGTACAGGTAACGCAGCAGCGACACGGAGAAGAGCGCGATGGCAAGCGAGCCGTAGAAGATGTAGTAGCTGGAGAAATGCTCGCCGCTGACGACCGCGAAGATCAGCGCCACGAAGGCCACCTGGAAGAGACAGGCGACAATCCGGGCCAGCCCGGGGCGCTGAGAGCGGCCCGCATACAGGCCCGAGCGGGCGAACAGCAGCGCCGTCACCAGGTAGGCGAAGGCAAGGATGTGCCTGGTCTCGGTGAGCGTCCCATCGAGGTTCACGTGTCCGCGCACGGCCGCCTTGAGCGCCAGCGCGGCGAAGATCGCAAGCGACACGCCCAGGAAATCGAGCACCAGCAGAGCGAGAACGCTAATCAATCGCGTGGCGGTGTCCTTGCGCGCCAAGAACGAAAGCGCCACTGGGCGCTTGCGGCGCATGTCTCGACCCGATCGCTCTAGGACCAGCGGGCTCAGCGGCGATGAGTGGCCGCGATCGTCAAGGTCGGCCACGAGCGGCTCCTCAGCGGGCGACACTGGCCGGGGCTGGGTGGCCGAAGCTCCTTTGGGAGATGCCATCTCGATGTTCCTAACGCGCAAGAATCGCAGATGTAGCGGTACTCAGACCATCGTTGGTCACAAACGACCGATCAACTTCCTTACCCGCATGAGCCACAGACGACTCTCGGCAGTCGCCGATGAATATAAACGCCCAACAGCTACAGGGCCACGCGAGCGCCGCCAGCGCCCGCGAATACCCCTCTGCAGAGCCCGAGTCTCACTCTACAAGGCCCGCCCCCGGTATTTGGGCTAGCCGATCAGGCCGCTGGTGCCGGCGGACTCGATCGTGCGTTTGAGGCCGTCGCGCAAAGAGACCTCAGGCGACCATCCCAACAGCTTTTGCGCTAGCGAGATGTCCGGGCGACGCTGCTTTGGGTCATCTACCGGCAGCGCCTCGTAAACGATCTCAGAACTCGAGCCCGTGAGATCCTTGACGGTCTCGGCCAGCTCCAGCAGCGTGAACTCATCCGGGTTGCCGATATTCACCGGATCGTGATGACCCGACTCCGCCAGCGCGATCATCCCACGGATAAGGTCATCCACGTAACAGAACGAACGCGTCTGAGACCCATCACCAAACACCGTAATCGGACGATCCTGAAGCGCTTGACGCAAAAACGTCGGAATCGCACGCCCATCATTCGGGCGCATCCGCGAACCGTACGTGTTGAAGATCCGCATGATCGCCGTATCGACCCCCTGCTGACGGTGATAAGCCATCGTCAACGCCTCCGCGTAACGCTTCGCCTCGTCATACACACCCCGCGGGCCAATCGGATTCACATGCCCCCAATAAGACTCCCGCTGCGGATGCTCCTGAGGATCCCCATACACCTCACTCGTGGAAGAAATCAAAAACCGGGCACGATGACGCTTAGCCAACCCCAACGTGTGATGCGTCCCATAAGAACCGACCTTCAACGTGTGCAGCGGCAACCGCAAATAATCGATCGGCGAAGCCGGCGAAGCGAGGTGATACACGAAATCGATCGGCTCATCAACCGTATACGGCTCAATGATGTCCACATTCAAATGCGTGAACTGCGCCACCCGAATGTGCTCGATGTTCGCAAGCGAACCAGTCTCCAGATTGTCCACACAAACCACCCGATGACCACGCGCAAGCAACACATCGCACAAATGCGAACCCAAAAAACCAGCCCCACCAGTCACAAGACACGAAGACACGACCGGCAGGATACCGTTGGCGGACGTCCACGGATCGGCGCGGTGAGCAAGCTTGCGCTCCGCATCGACAATCAGCTCCATATCATCTGCTCCGATGGCCAGCTCAAACACACCGGAGGAGGACCCCAGGCATTTGACGGTCGCGCCGATCGTCGGGCCTGAGGATCCGCGTCGCTTCACCGACTCCGGCATCGAGATCTCCGAGCTCTACACCGCCGAGGACCTGCCGGCCGAGCTTGAGCTCGGTGAGCCCGGCCAGTTCCCCTACACCCGCGCAGTGCACCGCGAGATGTACCGCAAGCAGACCTGGACGATGCGCCAGTACGCCGGGTACGCCTCCGCCAAGGAGTCAAACGAACGCTACCGCTACCTGCTCTCCAAGGGCTCCACCGGCCTGTCGATGGCCTTCGATCTACCCACCCAGCTGGGCCTGGACTCCGATAACCCGCGCTGTCTGGGCGAGGTCGGCCGCACGGGCGTGGCGATCGACACGATCGAGGACATGCGCACCGCCTTCGACGGGATCCCCCTGGACCAGGTGTCGACCTCGATGACGATCAACGCACCGGCCGCTTGCCTGCTGTTGCTGTATGAGCTCGTCGGCGAGGAGCAGGGGGTGCCCTCGCAGGCGCTGCGCGGCACCACCCAGAACGACGTGCTCAAGGAGTACATCGCCCGCGGCAACTACATCTATCCGCCGCAGCCGACGATGCGCCTGACGACCGACCTGTTCCAGTACTTCCACGAGCGGGTGCCGCGCTGGAACACGATCTCGATCTCCGGCTATCACTTCCGGGAGAAGGGCTGCTCGGCGGTGCAGGAGGTGGCGTTCACACTCTCCTCGGGTATCGCCTATGTGCAGGCGGCGATCGACGCGGGGCTGTCGGTGGACGAGTTCGCGCCGCGGCTGGCTTTCTTCTTCAACGGGCACAACAACGTCTTCCAGGAGGTCGCGAAGTTCCGTGCCGCCCGAAGGATGTGGGCGCACATCATGCGCGAGCGCTTCGGGGCCACCAATCCGAAGGCCACGATGCTGCGTTTCCACACCCAGACGGGCGGGGTCACGCTGACCGCCCAGCAGCCCGAGAACAACATCGTACGCGTTGCGCTGCAGGGGTTCGCCGCGGTCTGTGGCGGCACCCAGTCGCTGCACACCAACGGCTTCGACGAGGCATTGGCGCTGCCCACCGAGCGCGCGGCGAAGATCGCGTTGCGCACACAGCAGATCCTCGCCGCGGAGTCCGGAGCCGCGGACACGGTCGACCCGTTCGCCGGCTCCTACTTCGTCGAGGCGCTGACTGATGAGATCCAAGCGCGGTCCAACGAGCTGATCGCAAAGGTCGATGAGCTGGGTGGGTCGGTCAACGCGATCCAGTTCATCACCGGTGAGATCGACGAGTCCGCCTGGGGCTACCAGGAGCGCTACCGCATCGGGCAGGACATCGTGGTCGGTGTCAACGCCTACCAGGAGGAGGAGGTCGAGGTCCCCGATCTCTTGCGCGTCGATCCCGCCTCCGAGCGCGAACAACTCGAGCGTCTTGCGGTTTTCAAGACCAATCGCGACCAGGCACTGGTGGAGCAACGCCTGGAGGGACTGCGCGACGTGGCGCGAGGCTCAGAGAACCTCTTGCCGGCAATCCGCCAGGCGCTGAAGGACCGCTGCTCACTGGGTGAGGTGTGCGGCGCGATGCAGGACGTCTTCGGCTCCTACGCACCGACGTTCTAGCGCGTGATCCAACCCTCAGCTCCTGCTGCGACTAGAGTGCCCGGGTCGTGATCGCCATCCCAGCAGTCGCCCTCTACCAGGTCGTCCTGGCCATCCACATCATGGCCGTGGTGCTCGCCTTCGGCGTCATCTTTGCCTACCCGATCATGTTCGCGGTGGGCGCCCGCCAGGATCCGCGCAGCCTGCCGCTGCTGCACCGCATCGAGTACACGATCGAGCGGCTGCTGATCAACCCGGCGTTGACGGTTGTGCTCCTCGCAGGGATCTACCTGGCGAGCAAGCTGCATCAGTGGAGCGCCTTCTATGTCCAATGGGGGTTCGGCGTGGTGGTCGTGATCGGGGCGGTCGTGGGGGCGGTGATGATCCCGACTGCCAAGCGCGCAGAGGCGACAGCCGAGCGTGATCTGGCCGCCAGCACCGAGGATCAGGCCGAGCTCAGCAAGCAGTACATGGCCCTCATTCGGCGCCTGACGATTTTCGGCTCGCTGCTGAGCGCGCTCGTGCTGATCACGATCTACTTCATGGCCACCCGCACTGGCGCCTGAAAAAGGGGGCTCGCCCTCGCCCGGCGCTACCCTTGCACTGCGATGAGTAGCGGCTACCGGATAGCACTCGTGGGCGCCACCGGCCAGGTCGGCACGCTGATGGCGCGCCTGCTGGGAGAGCGCGCCTTCCCGGCGCGGGAGATCGTCGCCTTCGCCTCCGAGCGCTCGGTCGGGCGCGAGCTCGAGTCAGGGCTCGTGGTGCAGGGACTCAGCGAGGAGTCGATCGAGGGTTTTGACCTCGCGCTGTTCTCCGCTGGCGGGCAGACCTCGGGCGAGTGGGCGCCCCGCTTCGTGCAGGCTGGCGCGATCGTGATCGACAACTCATCGCGCTGGCGTATGCAGCAGGACGTGCCGCTGGTGGTCAGCGAGGTCAACCCCGACGCTCTGGAGAGCCACCGGGGGATCATCGCCAACCCGAACTGCTCGACGATGCAGATGGTCGTCGCCCTGAAGCCGATCCAAGCGGAGGCCGGCATCGAGCGGCTGGTGATCTGCACCTACCAGGCGGTGTCTGGCACCGGCAAGAAGGCGGTGGACGAGCTGCTGGACCAATCGCACGCGCTGCTGCACGAGCGTGAGATCGCACCGCCGCAGGTGTATGCGCACCAGATCGCCTTCAACGCGCTGCCGCACGCGGGCTCCTTTGCCTCCGGCGAGGATCACACCGAGGAGGAGCGCAAGCTGATGGATGAGACGCGCAAGATCCTTGCTGACCCCTCGATTCGCGTCTCGGCCACGTGCGTGCGCGTCCCGGTTCTAAACGGGCACTCCGAGGCCGTCAACGTGCAGACACGCCAGCCGCTCTCGCCCGAGCGTGCCCGCGAGCTGCTCGCCGCGGCACCGGGTGTGAGAGTGCTCGATGACCCCGAAGCGGCTCTGTACCCGCTGGCGATCGACGTCAGCGGCAGAGACGAGGTGTTCGTGGGACGCATCCGGCGCGATCCGGGCCACGAGTGTGCGCTGGATATGTGGATTGTCGCTGACAATCTGCGCAAGGGGGCGGCGACCAACGCTGTGCAGCTGGCCGAGATACTGCATCAGCGGGGTTTGGTGACGGCGGCGCGCGCACATTCGGTTGCGTAGCGCCCGGACGCGCAAGGCGCGGAAGGAGTACTGGGAGATCGCGCGAACTCGTGGGCGATGATCTCCTCGGAGGTGAAGCGCACGCTGGTCAAGTCGGCGCCCGAGTTGTGGAGCGAGCTGAGCGACCCCGAGGCGCTGGCCCGTCACCTCGGTGACTTCGGTGATGTGCGCATCACTCACGTCGAGCCTGAGCAAACTGTGGAATGGGAGGCCACGGGCTCGAGCGGCACGGTGCAGCTGAAGTCCTCCGGTTGGGGAACGAAGGTGACTCTCAGCGTGAGGCGCGAGATCGCCCTCGAGGAGGAGGAGCCCGAGCCCCAGGCGGAGACAGTGAAGCCGGAGGCGGCCGAGGTCTCCCCATCCGAGCAGCAAGACGGCGAACTCGGCTGCGAGGGCGAGACGCTCGCAGAGATGCCCGCTGTTGCTCTGGTGCAGCCCGGAGCCACCGATCCCGTCGAGGATGGCGTGCCCGTGGACGCCGAGATCGCCTCGCCGGAGGACCAGCCCCTAGTCGGGGAAATCGAGGCTGTCCAAGGCGAGCCCCAGTCCGCGCTAATCCCGCAGGAGCCTCAGGCGCAGCTCACCTCCACAGTCGAGGTTCACGAGCAGACATCCGATGAAGACCCGCTCGAGACTGCACCTAGCGAGGAGCCTCAGCGGCCGACGCGCCGCCGGCGTTTGTGGACCAAGTTGTTCGGTCGTTCGCGCTCGCAGACGCCGCCTGAGCCCAGCGACTCATCGCCGCCGCTCCTCGACGCCGTCGAGGAGCAGGCCGTTCTCCAAAGCGCCGCCGGCGAGACAACCACGGGCGATCTCCCGCAGGCACAGCAGCCACAGACATCGGGGCAGGCGATCGAAGAGGCCCAGGACAACGAACCGGATGAGCCAGAGATCGATTCCGATGCCGACGTGCAGGAGAGTCCCGAGCCCGCCGCGGAGGACCCCCTCAAGGCCCCTGGCGAGCCCCCGCAGCCCGCCGCCGAGCTCAGTGCGGAGCTAGCCGAGCTCGAGGCGCAGATGACCGAACAGAGCGCCGCGGTGCTCACCGCCGTACTCGATCGACTTGGCGCCGCGCATCACAGGCCGTTCTCGCGCGGATAACATCCCGCGCCCAATGCGCCAGAGAGCACCCGAGACATACCAGGAGAAGCTCGCGCAGCTCACGGAGCTGCGCCAGGAAGCCCAGCACTCCGCGCCAGAGGCCGAGGAGAAGCAGCACGCGCGCGGCAAGTACACCGCACGGGAGCGCGTGGAGAAGCTGCTCGACCCCGAATCCTTCCAGGAGCTCGATACGTTCGTGCGCCACCGCACCTACGAGTTCGACATGCAGAAAAACCGGCCTTGGGGCGACGCCGTGGTGACCGGTCACGGCACGATCGAAGGACGACGGGTCTGCGTCTTCAGCCAGGACTTCACCGTCTTCGGAGGGTCGCTGGGAGAGGTGATGGGCGAAAAGATGTGCAAGCTGATGGATCTGGCAGCCAAGATCGGCTGCCCGGTGATCGGCATCAACGACTCCGGTGGGGCACGCATCCAGGAGGGCGTCGTCTCCTTGGGCGCCTACGGCGATGTGTTCGTGCGCAACGTCCGCTGCTCGGGGGTGATCCCCCAGATCAGCCTGATCATGGGTCCGTGCGCCGGCGGGGCGGTCTATTCCCCGGCGATCACCGACTTCATCTTCATGGTCAAGGAGACCTCACACATGTTCATCACCGGTCCCGACGTGATCAAGACCGTCACCGGCGAGGAGGTCGGCTTCGAGGAGCTGGGTGGAGCGATGTCACACAACACCAAGTCCGGCGTGGCGCACTTCGCCTCCGAGGACGAGGACGCGTGTCTGGAGGACTGCCGCTATTTGATGAGCTTCCTACCCGAGAACAACCTCGAGCAGCCGCCCCGTGTGCAGAGCAGCGACGACCCGCTGCGGATGGATCCCGAGCTGGATGAGATCGTCCCGGACAACCCGAACAAGCCGTATGACATGCGCGCGGTGGTACGCCTGATCGTCGACGACGGGGACTTCTTCGAGGTGCACGAGCACCACGCCAAGAACATCGTCTGCGGCTTCTCCCGCCTGGATGGCTTCGCCGTCGGCGTCGTGGGCAACCAGCCCAATCACATGGCCGGGGTGCTCGACATCGACGCCTCGGCGAAGGCCGCGCGCTTCGTGCGCACCTGCGACGCGTTCAACATCCCGCTGATCACCTTCACCGACGTGCCCGGCTTTTTGCCCGGGACCGCGCAGGAGTGGGGCGGCATCATCCGCCACGGCGCCAAGCTGCTGTATGCGTTCACCGAGGCCACGGTGCCGAAGATCACTGTGATCACCCGCAAGGCCTACGGCGGCGCCTACGACGTGATGTCCTCCAAGCACCTGCTCGCCGACTTCAACTTCGCCTGGCCCACATCCGAGGTCGCGGTGATGGGACCCGAGGGCGCGGTGAACATCATCTATCGTCGCGACATCGCTGGAAGCCCCACGCCGGATGAGCGCCGGCGGAAGCTGATGGACGACTACAAGGCGCGCTTTGCCAACCCCTACACGGCGGCGGAGCGCGGCTACATCGACGATGTGATCGTCCCGCACGAGACTCGTCCCAAGCTGATCACCGCGCTGCACACACTGCAGTCAAAGCGCGAACCGGGCCCCAAGCGCAAGCACGGCAACATCCCGCTCTAGCAATGACCACCCGGCGCCCGAGACTCGAACTGATCACCCCCGCCGCCGGGGCGCAGGAAGCCGCGGCGATCGTCGCGGCGATCGAGCACTTCATGCGCGAGAATGCTCCGGCTGAGGGCCCGCTAGACCAGCGGTCCAGTCGCTGGGCGCGTGCGGCTATCCTCGAAAGTGTGCAGCGCGAAGAGGGCTTCTCCAGCACCTGGGGGGACCCATCTCTTTGCATTTGAGCGAAAGCCGGCCAGGTCAGCCAGCCCCACTGCGCGTGATCGGCCTTAGCGAGCATGGGAGTGCATAAGCCGGGGTTAGATAAATACCCAAAAGACGCTAGCCTTTAGGGTAATCTCTGGAAGTGGCAGACTCGAAGTCAAGTTTCGTGCCTGGATCAGGAGGTCTACTCAACGATGGAGCCAGTTTCCGTACCCAATGCCCCACGCGGCACGCTCGAGGACCCCGAGGTCCTCAAGGACGTCCCTGGGCACGTGATCCCGATCCTGCAGCGGGAGTACGACGACTTCAAGACCGAAGCGACGAAATTCCTCAGTGGCGAAACTGAGGAAGACGAGTTCATCAAGTTCCGCCTGAAGCAGGGTGTCTACGGTCAGCGCCAAGCGGACGTGCAGATGATCCGCGTAAAGCTCCCCTTCGGCGGGGTCACCCCCGAGCAGATGGAGGCCTTCGGGACCGTGGTCGAGAAGTACGTGCCGCTGAACAAGGGCCACATCACCACACGCCAGAACATCCAGATGCACCACGTGCCGCTCCTGGAAGCCGAGCAGCTGATCCGCGAGCTCGGCGAGGCTGGGCTGTCCAGCCGCGAGGGCTGCGGAAACACGATGCGCAACGTCACCGGGGACCCGTGGGCGGGCGTTGCCAAGGACGAGCTGTTCGACCTGACCCCCTACGCGGGCGCCTACGTGCGCTACTTCGTGCGCCACCCCACCACCCAGGGGATGCCACGCAAGGTCAAGACCTCCTTCGACGGCTCACCGCGCGACCGGGCGATCTCAGGCATCCACGATGTCGCCTTCCGTGCCAGGGTGCGGGAGATAGAGGGCCGCGGTGAGGTCCGGGGCGTAGAGATGCTGGTCGGCGGCGGCACTTCGATCATGCCCCGCGTGGCACCCGCCCTCTATGACTTCCTGGAGTTGGACAACGGCGAATACCTGAAGGTCACAGAGGCCGTGATGCGCATCTTCGACCGTCAGGAGTGGTTGCGAGTCAACCGCGCACGCGCGCGCATCAAGGTGTTCGTGGACAAGTACGGCATCGAGGAGCTGCGCAACCAGGTCGAGCAGGAGCTCGAGGGCGACTGGGTGAGCGAACGCGACTTCTCGATCGAGCATCGCCTGTTCTGCGACGACGAGCTGCACTCGGCGCCCGCCGCGCCGCAAACCTACGGCTCACCCAACGGCGACCTCTCGGAGTTCGAACGCTTCCGCGCCGGGAACGTGGCCGAGCAGAAGCAGGAGGGCTTCGTGACGGTCGAGGTCAAGGTGACCCGCGGCGATCTGACCCCTGAGCAGTTCCGGGGTCTGGCTGGCGTGATGCGCGACTTCTCCGGCGGCTATGCACGCACCACCGTGCAGCAGAACTTCGTGCTGCGCTGGGTTCGTGAGGAGTCTGTCTATGACCTCTGGCGCGCCCTTTCGGTTCTCGGACTGGGCGACGCGGGCTCGCGCGAGATCTCAGACGTCGTCTCGTGCCCGGGAACCGACTCCTGCAAGCTCGGGATCACGAGCTCGATGGGACTCAACCAGGCGGTGCAGGAGCGGATCGAAGCGATGAACATCACCGATGAGCTCACCCGCAGCCTGGACGTCAAGATCTCAGGCTGCCCGAACGGCTGCGGTCAGCATCACGTCGGTGCCATCGGCTTCACGGGCGCCTCGATCAAGGTCGGCGAGCACACGATCCCCGCGTACATCCCCCACGTCGGCGGCGTGTGGGAAGGCGGCGAAGTGAAGTTCGGCACACGGCTGAAGCTGCGACTGCCCTCCAAGCGAGTCCCGGACGCGATCGAGCGATGGGTCGGCCACTACCAAGCCAACCGCACCGAGGGCGAGGAGTGGGGCGCGTTCGTGGAACGCGTGGGAACAACCGAGCTCGAGGGACTAGTCAAGGATCTCTCGATGCCGGTCGATTTCAACCTCGAGTCCATGAATCAATTCATCGACTGGAACAGAAGCGTCCCCTTCCAGGTCATTCGTGGCGAGGGCGAGTGCGCGGTATAGATCAGATGCGATGAGAAGGCAAGGGCACGACGACGAGAAGAGGCCAGATCTAATGCACCCACTGCACACAAAACCGAACAGCACATCCCAGAGCGATCCGGCGCTGAGTCTCACTCACACGTTGCGCGAGGCCGCTCGTCACGGCTCAAAGGCGGTACTGCTGTGCTCCTTTCAGAAGGAGGAGTCGGTGCTGATCGACGAGCTGCTGCGCCTGGATCAGGGCACGGGCTCGGCGGTGCGGATCGTGACGATCGACACCGGTGTGCTGTTCGAGGAGACGATGGCGACCTGGCGTGCCTTCGAGGAGCGCTTCGGGGTTGAGATCGAGGTGTTCGACGCGAGCAGCCCGAGCAAGCCCTGGAGCGGCCCGGAGCACTGCTGCTCGGCCGCCAAGGTGAGCGCCCTCGAGCAGGCGCTGGTCGGCGCGCAGGGGTGGATCACGGGCATCCGCCGCGAGCAGGGACCGACACGGGCAGGCAGTGAGCTGATCGAACGCGACTCCAAGCGCGGCCTGTGCAAGTACAACCCGCTGGCGTACTGGACCGAGAAGGACCTGTGGCGGCGGATCCACGAGCGCGAGCTGCCCTACAACCCACTTCACGACCAGGGATACGAGTCGATCGGTTGTGCCCCCTGCACCCAGCCAGGCAGTGGCCGCGAGGGACGCTGGGCAGGTACCGAGAAGACCGAGTGCGGTCTGCACATCGAGATCAGCGAGTAGTCGCGGAGATCATCAGATGAGCGTCGTCGCGCGCCCGCAACTGAGCCACCTGCGGGCGCTGGAGTCCGAGGCGATCCACGTGATGCGCGAGGTCGCGGCCGAATTCGAGAAACCGGTGCTTCTGTTCAGCGGCGGCAAGGACTCGATCGTGCTGCTGCGCCTGGCCGAGAAGGCGTTTCGTCCCGCGCCGTTCCCGTTTCCCTTGATGCACGTCGACACCTCCCACAATTTTCCGGAGGCGATCGAGTTCCGCGACCGGCGTGTGGCCGAACTCTCAGAGCGGCTGATCGTGGCCAGCGTGCAGGAGTCGATCGACAAGGGCCGGGCGGTCGAGGAGACCGGGCCGCGGGCATCACGCAACCGCCTGCAGACGGTGACGCTGCTGGACGCGATCGCCGAGCACGGCTTCGATGCGGCATTCGGCGGAGCGCGCCGCGACGAGGAGCGGGCACGAGCCAAGGAGCGGATGTTCTCCTTCCGCGACGAGTTCGGTCAGTGGGACCCCAAGAGCCAGCGTCCAGAGCTGTGGAACCTCTACAACGGGCGTATCAAGAAGGGCGAGCACGTGCGCATCTTTCCGCTGTCCAACTGGACCGAGCTGGATGTGTGGGAGTACATCGCCTCCGAGCAGCTGGAGGTACCCTCGATCTACTTCGCGCACGAGCGCCAAGTATTCGAGCGCGACGGGATGCTGTACGCGTGGCGGGAGGGGGCAGAGATGATCGACGGGGAGCGGATCTTCTCCGAGACGGTGCGCTACCGCACGGTCGGCGACATGAGCTGCACCGGCGGCGTGCGCTCGCACGCCTCCACACTGGAGGAAGTTGTGGCCGAGATCGCCGCGACACGCATCACCGAGCGCGGCGAGACACGCGCGGACGACAGGGTTTCCGAGGCCGCGATGGAGGATCGCAAGAAGGCCGGGTACTTCTAGATGACCCTCGATCTGCTGCGCTTCACCACCGCCGGCTCAGTCGACGACGGCAAGAGCACCCTGATCGGCAGACTCTTGTATGACTCAAAGCAGGTGCTGGAAGACCAGCTGGCGCACGTCGCGGCGGCATCCGAGCGGCGCGGCGGCTCAGGCACGCTGGACCTCGCGCTGCTGACCGACGGGCTGCGCGCCGAGCGCGAGCAGGGGATCACGATCGACGTCGCCTACCGCTACTTCGCCACCCCCAGACGACGCTTCATCATCGCCGACTGCCCCGGCCACCAGCAGTACACGCGCAACATGGTGACGGGCGCCTCCACAGCCGATCTGGCGGTGATCCTGCTCGACGCCCGCAAGGGGATACTCGAGCAGTCAAAGCGCCACGCGTTCATCAGCGCGTTGCTGGGCATTCCCCATCTGGTGGTGGCCGTCAACAAGATGGATCTCGTCGAGCACTCCCAGGAACGCTTCGGAGAGCTCGTTGCGCAGTTCAGCGCCTTCGCCGAGAAGCTGGTCGGCGAGCGCCGCGATATCGCCTACATCCCGATGTCCGCTCTGGACGGCGACAACGTCGTGGAACGCTCGGGCGTGATGGATTGGTATGAGGGCCCGACGCTGCTGGAGCTCTTGGAGGAGGTCGAGGTCGCCTACGACCACCCCTACGACACGCCCGCGCGCTTCCCCGTGCAGTGGGTGATCCGCCCGGCCAGCGGCAGCGACTACCGCGGCTACGCCGGTCAGTTGGCCAGCGGCGCCCTGCGCGTGGGTGAGCGGGTCACCGTCTTCCCGGGCGGACAATCGACACGGATCGCCGCGATCGACACTTATGACGGCGATCTGGGGGAGGCGCTGGCCCCGATGTCGCTGACGCTGCGCCTGGAGGACGAGCTGGACGTCTCCCGCGGGGAGATGATCTGCCGCCCGGAAGAGGCCCCAACGGTCGCGAGCGAGCTGGAAGCCGACCTCTGCTGGATGGCCGACGAGCCGCTGAAGCCCGGCGGGCGCTACAGGATCAAGCACACCACTCGGGACGCCAGTGCGATCGTCTCCGAGCTGATCGACCGTGTCGACGTGCATACCCTGGAGCGCGCCGAGGGACCGGCACAGCTGGCATTGAACGACATCGGCCGTGTGCGCCTGCGCACTAGCGCCCCGTTGGCGTTTGACCCATACGAGCGCAACCGGCGCACCGGCAGCTTCATCCTGATCGACGAGGCCAGCAACAACACCGTTGGCGCCGGGCTGGTCGGCCAGAGCTCCTAAACCGGGGCGCGCGTCTGGCCCACGTGTCCAGGCGCCATTGACTAAGGTTCGGCCCCCGAATGTTCACGAAGGTCCTGATAGCCAACCGCGGCGAGATCGCCCTGCGCATCGTGCGCGCCCTGGAGGAGCTCGGCGTGGCGAGCGTGGCCGTGTACTCGGAGCTCGATCGCGACGCCCCCCACGTCAAGCGGGCCGAGGAGGCTTACAACCTCGGCGACGGTCCCGCCGCCGAGAACTATCTGAGCGTCGAGAAGATCCTCGACGCGGCCGCGCGCGCGGGCGCTGAGGCGATCCACCCCGGCTACGGCTTCCTCGCCGAGAACGCGCCCTTCGCGCAGGCGTGTGAGGACGCCGGCATCGTCTTCATCGGGCCACCCGCCAGCGCGATCGAGGCGATGGGCTCGAAGACGCGCGCGCGCGAGCTGATGGCGGCGGCGGGCGTGCCGATCGTGCCGGGCACCACCCAGCCGGTGGAGACGGTCGCCGACGCGCTGCGCATCGCCAAAGAGGAGGTTGGCTTCCCGGTCGCCGTGAAGGCGGCGGGCGGAGGAGGCGGCAAGGGCTTCCGCGTGGCGCTGTCCGAGGACGAGCTGGAGGGCGCGTTCGAGGGCTCGAGCCGCGAAGGCGAGAAGTTCTTCTCTGACCCCACGGTCTACCTGGAGCGCTACCTGCACGACCCCCGCCACGTCGAGGTTCAGGTGCTCGCCGACCGCCACGGCAACGTGATCCATCTCGGCGAGCGCGACTGCTCGATCCAGCGCCGCCACCAGAAGGTGATCGAGGAGTCCCCGGCCCCGAGCTGGGTCGTGGACGAGGCGCTGCGCGAGCGCATCGGAGCGATCGGCGTGAACGCCGCCAAGGCGGTCGACTACGTTGGCGCCGGCACGATCGAGGGGTTGTTCTCGGCAGCGGAGGGCAAGGAGCCCGAATACTTCTTTTTGGAGATGAACACCCGCGTGCAGGTCGAGCATTGCGTGACGGAGATGACAACTGGCATCGACATCGTCAAGGAGGGCATCCGCGCCGCCGCTGGCGAAGAACTCTCCTACCGACAAGAGGACGTGCAGTTGCGTGGGCACGCAATCGAGTGCCGCATCAACGCCGAGGACGCCTCTAAGAACTTCGCACCCGCCCCGGGCAAGATCGGCTCCTACAGAGAGCCCACCGGGCCCGGTGTGCGCGTGGACTCGGGTGTCCAGGCCGGAGGGGAAGTCTCACCGATGTATGACCCGATGGTCGCGAAGCTGATCGTCTGGGACGCCGACCGCGAGCAGGCCACCAAGCGCATGCTCAGAGCTCTCTCGGAATATGAGATCGAGGGGCTGAAGACGTTGATCCCCTTCCATCAGGCGTTGCTCGCCAGCGAGCAGTGGGCCAGGGGCGAGACTTGCCGCGACCTGTTGGAGGACAAGCAGTGGCTAAAGACGCTCGCTTTTGACAAGCCGACGGGCGCCAGCGAAGACGAGGAAGAGCAGAAGGTCGAGCAGACTTACACCGTCGAGGTGTCCGGCAAGCGTTTTGACGTGCGTGTTCTCGGTCCCCCGTTTGCCGGCGGGGGCGCGGCGAGCACCAACGGCGGCGCTGGACGTAAGGCACCCAAGCGTTCAGAGCGCAAGGCCGCCGCCGGCGGCGGCCCGGATACGCTCACATCGCCGCTTCAGGGAAACATGTGGAAGGTGCTTGTCAAACAGGGCGACACGGTCGCCGAGGGCCAGCTGTTGTGCATCATCGAGGCGATGAAGATGGAGAACGAGATCACCGCGCACAAGGCGGGAACGATCTCCGAGCTTCCGATCACCGAGGGCTCCTCGATCGCCGCCGGGGCACCGATCGCGACGATCAAGAGCCCAGAGGGCTAGCGATGTCAGCGATCGACTACGCGGCGCTGGCCGAGGGCATGAGCCAGGCGATCCCGTTCAACGTTCATCTCGGCCTTCAGACGGTCACGGTCGGTGAGGGTCGCGGTGTGGTCACGCTGCCCGCCGATGAGCGCCTGCTAAACCATGTCGGCTCCCAGCACGCTGGAGGACTGTTCTCAGCCGGCGAGGCCGCCTCCGGCGCGGCGTTCGTGGGTGCGTTCGTGGAGATCATGGGCGAGATCACACCATTGGCCGAGTCCGCGCAGATCTCCTACCGCAAGCTCGCCAAGGGAGAAATAACCGCCACCGGGCGCCTGCAGGAACCTCGCGAGGAGTTGATCGAGCGGTTGAACGCCGACGGACGTGTGCGCTTCCCGGTGGCGGTGGAGATGACCGACTCGCAGGGAACCGTCGTCGCCGAGATGACCGTCAACTGGTACGTGCGCCGCAACGAGCAGAGCTAGAGCGCGCTACCCGAGCGCGACAAGGTTCTTTGCGTGGTGCTCGCGCTGTACCGCGCCTCGACGATCGGCCGGTAGCTGTGCGGCTCCGTTCTCGCTCAGAGCGCGCAGATAGGCCGTGTCCTCTTCCAGCACGCCGAGCGCGCGGGCTGCCTGCAGCACCGGGCCATGACCGGGCACGACGTGTTCGGCCGCTTCGACCAGTGGACGCAGCCGCTCGAGCGTTGCCAGGTAGGCGCGCGGCGAGCCGCCCTCGCCCAGCAACGGGATCTCCACCGCCGAGAGGTAGTCGCCCGCCACGAGCACTCCCGCCCATGCGATCCACACCGCCATC
>DATBPE010000121.1:0-20074 GCA_036561505.1 Solirubrobacteraceae bacterium | reverse complement strand
CGTTCACAGGCATCATCGGTGCCGTATTCGGGTCCTTTCTAAATGTCGTGGCCTACCGTCTTCCGCGCCACGAGTCGATCGTGACGGGCGCCTCGCACTGCACCTCGTGTGGCACGCCGGTCAAGCCATACGACAACATTCCCATCGTTTCGTGGATCTTGCTGCGAGGGCGCTGTCGGTGCTGCAAGACCGCCATCTCCCCGCGCTACCCGGCGGTTGAGGCCGCCAGCGCGCTTCTGTGTGTGGGCGCCGTACTCGCGCATCCCACGCCAGCCGGGATAGCGCTCGATGTCACGTTCATTCTGCTGCTGATACCGGCCGCGCTGATCGACCTCGAGTACCGCATCATCCCGAACAAGATAACCGCGCTGGGAGCGCTCATCGCACTGGCGGCGGGCACCGCGCTTGACCCGGGCGGCGAGCCCGCGCGGCTGATCGCCGGCGCGGGCGCCGGTGGCTTTCTGCTGCTCGCAGCACTGGCCCACCCTGGGGGGATGGGGATGGGCGACGTGAAGCTCGCTGGGGTCATGGGCCTGTTTCTCGGGAGCGCAGTCGCTCCGGCGATTCTGATCGCGCTGATCTGTGGCGTGTTGGTCGGCGCCGTTGTGATCGCCCGCAAGGGGACCGCCGAGGGGCGCAAGACCAAGGTCCCGTTCGGGCCGTTCCTAGCGCTCGGGGGGATCGCGGCGATATTCGCCGGGTCGGCGCTGATCGAATGGTATTCGACGCATTTCATCCACTAAGGAACCGTCACATCAAAAGCAAAAACGGCCAGCGGGTGGCCAATTGCGCTGCAGGGCTCAAGCCGCGGAGCAAAACCGTCGATGTGCTCCCCGAGAAGCTCCTGCCCCTCTCAATCTAGAAACTAATGTCCTCACTGCCAAAGCTCAACTTCAGCGGCCGTAAATCCAGCACACTGGTCGGGCTCGACATTCAGCCCGGGTACGTAGCGGCCGTTCAGGCTCGCGTCAACGGCTCGATAGTCACCCAGCGCGCCGCCGGCGCACAGCTACCGGGGGACACCGTGCGCGAGGGTGAGGTACTGAACCTCGAAGCGCTCAGCGATGTGCTGCGGGAGATGTTCGAGAGCAGCCAGCTGGACCGTCGGGTGCGCATCGGCGTCGCCAACCAGCGCGCGGTTCTGCGCATGCTCGAGTTGCCGCCGGTCACCGACCGCAAGGAGCTCGCCGCCGCGGTGCGCTTCCAGGCCGAGGACCAGGTTCCGATGCCGCTCTCAAACGCCGTCCTTGACTTTCAGTCCCTGGGTGTCGTTGAGACGCCCAACGGCCCACGCCAGCGGGTGGTCTTGGTTGCCGCCCAGCGCGACATGGTCGAACGTCTGTTGACCGCGGCGCGCGCCGCCGGCCTGCGACCCGAGGGGGTCGACCTGTCCGCGTTCGCCCTGATCCGCGCCCTGTATCGGCCCGACACATCAGGGGAGGGCGGTCGTGTTCTCTATCTGAACGTCGGCGGACTTACCAACATGGCGATCGCCGAGGGCACCATCTGCCAGTTCACCCGGGTTGTCTCCGGCGGCCTGGAGGCGATGGCCATCGAGGTTGCCGAGCGGCGTGAGATGTCCTTGGACCAAGCTCGCAATCTACTGAGCTCCACCACGCTCGGCGCAGGAGCCCCCCACCTGCAGTCGGTGGCCCAAGCACCGCCCGAGGCTCCGCTCAGCGAAGAGCAGACGCCCGCTGCCGAGCCCGATTTCAGCCTCGCGCGCCCCGATATGCCAACCGAGGTGACATCACACGAGGACCTGTCGGGCGCACACGACCCAAGCGCTAATCCGCCGGCTGAGGGCGAGCCCGGCGGATACGAGTCCTCACAGGCATCGAGCGCGGCTCCGGCCGGGGGAGACGAACTTGCAGACGTCCGCCTGGTTCTGGAAAACGGGGTCAGGGAAATCGCCGGCGAGGTCCGGAACTCACTTGACTTTCACCGCTCCCAAGACGGAGGAGGAACGGTCTCCTCGGTCGTGCTGAGCGGCGCTGCGCTCGAGATCGACGGTTTTGCCCAGGCGCTGCAAGGCGACCTGGGGATCACTGTTCACTGCGAGTCGATAAGCACCGAGAACAGCGACTCACTTATGGGAGTTTCACCGCAGCGTCTGGCGGTCGCCGCCGGACTGGCCGCTGAGGAGGTTCACCAATGAGAGCGGTAAACCTGATCCCCGCTGAGCAGCAGTCAGGGCGAGCGAATGTCGCCGGTCGCTCCGAGGGCGCCGCGTTCATCGTGCTCGGACTGATCGCGGGTCTTGCGATCCTCGCCTTCACCTACGGCTCTGCGCGCCACGAGGTCTCAAGTCGCCGCGTCGAAGCTGCCAACATCGCAGCCCAGGCACAGAGCGCCGAATCGCAGGCGAGCAAGCTCGCTCCATACACGAGCTTCATATCACTACATGAAGAACGCGTTAAAGAGGTATCTTCGCTGATCGGCGAGCGCTTCGATTGGGCGCACGTGTTTCACGAGCTCGGACGAGTTCTGCCCTCCGATGTGACGCTCACCGCGGTTCAGGGTGGGATCACCGGGGCCTCAACGACAACCTCAGCGGCCACGGGCGGTTCGGTGAGTTCTGCAACGCCTCCCGGCAGCACCCCCACGCTCACGCTGGCGGGATGCACCAACAGCCAATCAGAGGTTGCGGTCATGCTCACCCGTCTACGTCTGATCGACGGTGTCAGCGAAGTGCAGCTGAGCAACTCGACCAAGCAGCAGAGCGGTGGGGGCGGTGGGACAAAGGCCGGAGGGACCACAGCCGCCAGCTCATCCAACCCTTGTAAGGCCGAAGGCCCAACGTTCAGCGTTGTGGTGACCTTCGCCGGCCTGCCGACGCCGGCCGCGCCCAGCACACACTCTGGGACAACGCCGGCCGCGCTGAGCACTCCTTCGTCAACCGCGGCTTCCGGAGGAAACCAATGACCACCCGGGATCGTCTTGTCGCTATGGGATTGGTGAGCGCCGCGGTGCTTGCTGCCTTCTGGCTGCTGCTCGTCTCCCCGGAACGCAAGAAGGCCGCCAGCTTGAGCGGACAGGTCGCCACGGCCCGTCAGCAGCTCAGCTCCGCGCAGGAAAAACTCAACGGGGCCCGTACGGCACAAGCCCAGTACAACACCGCCTACGCATCGATCGTGCGTTTGGGAGAAGCCGTCCCGTCGAGCGCTCAGGTGCCGGCGCTCGTGTACCAGCTCGACCAGCTCTCCAAGTCAAAGGCCGTGGACTTCCAGTCGATAAGTGCCTCGGGCTCAACGAGCGGCTCGAGCTCCAGTTCGAGCGCCAGCTCAGCCGCCGCCACGACGGGCGCGACGTTCACCCAGCTGCCGTTCACATTCAACTTCACCGGAAGCTTCTTCGACCTGGATCATTTGCTCGAAAAGCTCAACGGGCTGGCCGTGCAGAACGAACACGGCGACCTACAGGTCTCCGGGCGGCTGCTGACGATCCAAAGCGCCAACCTCACGGTTGCCAGCAGCGGATCGGAAGCAAAGAGCGGCTCGCAGGCAAAGAGCCGTGAACCTGAACTAACCGGAGTGGTCACGGCCAGCGCGTATGTGCTTCCGGCCAGCCAGGGCCTGACAGCCGGCGCGAGTCCCAGCGGGCCCGCCGGAACCCCAGGTGCACAAACGACATCCACGAGCCCAGGTGGATCGACCACCACACCGGCGGCCGTGGCAAGGGTGACACCATGAACTTCCTTCTCTCCCTACGCTCAGATCTGCTCTCCAGGCGCCTGCTGCCGCTGGTTGTGTTGGTGTGCGTCGGTCTGGCAGGCGCGGTCGCGTACGTCCTCAGCTCCTCCAGCAGCTCGACGCCGACGGCGCGGGTCACCGCTACGCCCAGCACGCCGGCAACGAGTAACCCCCTGGGTTCTGTAACCCAGGCGCCCGCCAACCCCAGCAGCAACGAAACTGTCGCCGAGACCACCGACGGGCGCCGCTACCAGCGCCAAGGAAAGACACACAACCCATTTAAGACCCAACCCGAGCCCGTCGCAAAGGCAACAAAGGCAACCAGCGCGAAGAGCACGAGCCCCTCGTCCTCTTCGGCCGCGAGCGGCACCCAACCGAGCTCATCACCGACCACCACCACCAACACGGGTGGATCCACACCGACCCAGACGGGCCCCAAGCCCAAGAAGCCCCAGACCGTCTATTCGGTGAACGTCGAACTCGGGGCGGCCACGACTCCCGGCGAAATCCCGACGTTGACTCTCTACAAGAAGGTCAAGATCGACGACTCGCTGCCCAAGAAGAATCCGCTGGTGGTACTCAAGAGCGCAAACCTGAACACCAAGACTCTGGCTGAAGGCACGCTCAACGGAAGCGCCACCTTCGGGTTGACCAGCGCACCGATCTTGAAGGGCCCCGGTGTCTGTATTCCGAGCACCACCCAGTGCGAATCGATCAAGCTATCGCTCGGACAGGTAGAGGAACTACAGGTGCTGGAACCGGACGGCCAGAACGTCACCTACCTGCTGCGAGTGGCGTTCATCTTCAGACTGACCGTCTAACCGCGGGCGCGAGGCGAGGGCTCACTCCCACGGTAGTAAACGGGCGCGGCGAAGTAAGCTAGCGCCATATGTCTCTCAGACTGATAACCGCCGGGGAGTCCCACGGTCCAGGGCTCACCTGCATCCTCGAGGGGATGCCCGCCGGCCTGCCCGTGAGCGAGTCAGAGCTCAACGGCGACATGGCACGCCGCCAGCTCGGCCACGGCCGGGGCGGGCGTATGAAGATCGAGCGCGACAGCGCGGAGCTGACCGCCGGCGTCCGCCACGGGCTGACGCTCGGCAGTCCGATCGCGATGCGAGTGGACAACCGCGACTACCTCAACTGGGTGGATCGAATGAACCCCTCGCCGGTCGCCGAGACGGTCTCCGAGGTGCATCTGCCGCGCCCCGGGCACGCCGACCTGGTGGGTACCCAAAAGTACAACTTCACCGATGTGCGCAACGTGCTGGAGCGAGCCTCGGCGCGCGAGACCGCCGCGCGTGTCGCCGGCGGCGCGATCTGCAAGGCGTTTCTGGGGGCACTGGGGGTGCATGTTGTCTCCCACGTCACCCAGATCGGGACGGTTCACGCGCCCGGCTATGCCGAGCCGCTCGAGCTCGAGGCATTCACAGAGGTGGACGCCTCACCTGTGCGCTGCCTGGACGCCCAGGCCAGCGCCGCGATGGTCCAACACATCAACACCCAGCGCAAGGCCAACGAGTCCCTCGGCGGGGTCTTTGAGGTGCGCGCGTTCGGACTGGTTCCGGGATTGGGCTCCCACGTCTCCTGGGAGGAGCGTCTGGACGGCCGCCTGGCCGGCGCGGTCTGTTCGATCCAGGCGATCAAGGCAGTCAACTTGGGTGATGGATTCGCGCTGGCCGCGATGCCCGGATCCGAGGCGCACGATGAGATATTTCATTCCCCTGAGCGCGGCTACTATCGCCAGAGCAATCACGCCGGCGGCCTGGAGGGGGGGATGAGTACCGGCGACCCGCTGATCCTGAGCGCGGCGATGAAGCCGCTGCCGACTCTGACCAAGCCGCTTCGCTCCGTGGACATCTCAACCAAGGAGCCGGCCGAGGCGCTGCGCGAGCGCACCGACTCGTGCACCGTGCCCGCCGCCGGGGTGGTGGGGGAGGCAATGGTCGCGTTCGTGCTGGCCTGCGCCTACCGGCAGAAGTTCGGCGGCGATCACATCGATGATGTGCGCCAGGCCCTCGAGCACTACCGGGCACGGATCGGGTGGAGCAGATAGTCCAGCAGGCCGCTCGCCAGGACGACGGCACCCGGCCTGCGCGGGCGCTGGTCTTCATCGGCTTCATGGGCGCCGGCAAGTCGACTGCCGCCAGACTGTTGGCTGAGCAACTCGACCTGGAGGCGGTGGACTCCGATCGGCTGCTCTGCGAGCGCTTTGGTCACTCGGTTGCCGAGGAGTTCGCACAGCACGGCGAGGCCTCCTTCAGGGCGGCCGAGGAGGAGCTGGTATGCGAACTGCTGGAGCGGGCTGGTCCTGGAAGCGTGATCGCACTCGGCGGCGGGAGCGTCACATCCAAGCGGGTACGTGCCGCGCTCGAGCCCCATGTGACGGTGCTCCTGGACGTCGAGGTACAGGACGCCTGGGCGCGGGCGCACAAACACCCCGAGACTCATCTGGAGCGTCCCCTGGCAAGCGACAAGGACGCTTTCACTGCGCTCTACACCGAGCGTCGCAGGTTGTATGAGGGCTTGGCTGACGCGATCCTGCCGCCGACCCCCCGCCAGAGCATCGCCGCCGCCAACCCGGCGCTGTTGAACCTGGCAGGGGCGCCCTCACACACCAAGCTACTGTGGGCCAGCGCCGCTTCGGGCTCCTACCCGGTCTTTTTCGGTGAGGGCCTGGCGCGCAGCGGTTTCTGGCCGGTGCGGATGGCGCGCCGTTTTCTCATCAGCGACGAGACGGTCGCCGGCCTCTACATGCAAGACCTCGGAGAGCTTCACGGCAGCGTCACGATCCAACCGGGCGAGCAGCACAAGACGCTCTCGAGCGCCGAGACGGTCTTTTCGGCGTTGGTGCGCGCGGGCATCACACGCGCCGATCAACTGGTTGCGCTCGGCGGCGGGGTGGTCGGGGATCTAGCTGGCTTCTGTGCCGCCACCTACCAGCGCGGGGTGCCGGTGATCCACATCCCGAGCACCCTCGTCGCCCAGGTCGATTCCGCCTACGGCGGCAAGACCGGGGTGGATCTGCCCGAGGCCAAGAACTATGTCGGCGCCTACCACCAACCGACCGGGGTCATCGTCGACTTCTCGCTGCTGAAGACCCTGCCCGCGCCGGAGCTCGCCGCCGGCTACAGCGAGGTATTGAAGACCGCCCTGATCGCCGGTGGCGATCTGTGGGAGCGCATCTGCGCGGAGGATCCGCTGGACGAGCGGATGATTCACGCCTGCGCGCGCACGAAGCTCGCGATCGTCGCCGAAGACGAGCGCGACACAGGACGCCGCCAGGTACTGAACCTCGGGCACACGGTCGGCCACGCCCTGGAGGCGCTCACCGGGTACCGCCGCCTGCGCCACGGCGAGGCGGTCGCGCTCGGGTTGCTCGCCGCTCTGCGGCTGTCGGGCCTTTCGGACCTGCGCCAACAGGTCAGCGATCTGCTCAGCGCTCACGGCCTGCCTGTCACGATCGCCGCCGTCGACCCCCATGCGGTGATCGCCGCAGTCGCCCACGACAAGAAGCGCACCGGCGAGCGAGTGCCGTTCGTGCTCGTGGAGCGCCCCGGGGATGTACGCGGCGGCTACCAGGTCGGCGATCGGGAGCTACTGCACGCGATCAGCGAGCTGATCACATGAGCGACTCGCCCCGGATCGAAGTGATGCACGGTGTCAACCTGGACATGCTCGGGCATCGGGACCCCGCGCATTACGGCACGCTCACCCTGGACCAGCTCTGTGAGCAGATATCGATCTACGCCGAGGAGCTGAGCCTGACGGTTGGCTTCTTTCAGAGTAACCACGAGGGCGAGTTCGTCGAGCGTCTGCACGGCCTGCGCGGTCAGGCCGCCGCCGTCGTGCTGAACCCCGGAGCGTGGACGCACTACTCGTGGGCGATCCGCGACGCGCTGGAGATCTGCGGGCTGCCGGCGGTGGAGGTTCACCTGTCCGACGTCAAGGCACGGGAGCCGTGGCGGGCGGTCTCGGTGATCGAAGAGCTGTGCATCCAGAGCATCGCCGGCAAGGGCCCGGATGGCTACCGCCTGGCGCTGGCGCGGCTGGCCGGGGAGGGGCTGTGAACGACCGCGCGGAGCGCCTCGCGCAGCGTCTGGGCGAGCACGAACTGGATCTGCTGATCGTCAGTCAGCCCGTGAACGTGCGCTACCTGTGCGGCTACACGGGCTCCAACGGACTGGCGCTGATCGGCTCAAGTCAAGAGCAGCCCAACCGTTTCTACACCGACTTTCGCTACGCCACACAATCCGCCGAGCAGGTCCCAGCGAACTTCCAGCGGGAGATCGTAAGCGGCGGTGAGCTGCTGAGCAGCGCCGCCGGCACACTCTCAGCGGCGCCTGGGGCGATGCGCGTCGGATTCGAAGAAGACCACCTGACCGTCTCCGCGCACGCGCGTCTGCGCGGGTGCTTGGCCGAAGTACACGAGCTCGTCGGGGTCAGTGGCGTGGTGGGGGAGATGCGCGCCGTCAAGGACGAGGGGGAGATCGCCCGTATACGCGCCTCGGCCAAACTCACCGACGAGATCCTCCAATGGATCAGCGAAACAGGGCTTACGGGTCGCTCCGAGCGCCAGGTCGCGATCGCGCTGGAGCACGAGATGCGCCTGCGGGGCGCCCAGGCGCCGAGCTTCCCCTCGATCGTCGCGTGCGCCGAGCACGGCGCGCTACCCCACGCCGAACCGCGTGACGTGCAGATCCCCGCCGGGGTGCTCGTCACGATCGACCTGGGGGCGATCCTCGACGGCTACTGCTCCGATTGCACGCGGACGTTCGCGACCGGGCCGATCTCCCAGGAGCAGAGAGACATCTACGCGCTGGTGGCCCAGGCACAGATTGCCGGCCTCAAGGCCGCCCGGCCGGGACCCACCGGCCGTGAAGTGGACGCGGCGGCGCGCGCGGTCATCGAGCAGGCAGGCCACGGCGAGCACTTCGGCCACGGACTCGGCCACGGTGTCGGCATGGAGATCCACGAGGCACCGCGGCTGTCCCAGAGCGCACCGGAGCGCCCGCTACAGGCCGCCAATGTGCTGACGGTCGAGCCCGGCGTCTATGTCCCGGGGCGCTTCGGGGTGCGGATCGAGGACCTCGTGCTGCTCACAGAGGACGGCTGTGAAACGCTCTCAGAATTCCCCAAGGAGCTGATCGAACTCAGCTGAGCGCGCTTACCCCGGTGGGGGCGCCCTCGGGCAGGGCATCTGGGTGCCTGGAGGCTCCCAGGACGCCGGCGGCGCGCCGGGCCAGGCGCGTCGCGGAGTCCGGCAGATACAGCCAGCACGCGATTGCCAAAGCCCCCGGCAGCGTCCAGCACACATAGGCGGCCGCCTGAGCGTCGGGGGAAACGTGGCTTGCAAGCTCACGGAAACACAGCCACTCCAGCGCCGTGGCCGCAAGTGCCAGCAGCGGAGCACGGTTGTGTTCGGTGACCTCCCAGCTCGCCAGGGCGAACAGGAACGGCAGCGCATAGTAGAAGCTGTCCCATGGATCAAGCGCGCAGCGCAGCAACATCAGTAGTGCCAGTAGCGCCAGCGGCTCGCCGGCGCGTCCCCGCCGCCGCACGCTCCACAGCAGCGCCAGCGGCACGCCGAGGAAGACGATCAACGGGTGTATGACAGGGCTCAGCCAGCCGGGGGCGGCGCGGAAGCCGACCAGCACCTGTCCGCCGGCGGTTCTTACGATCGTGTGCGGGTCACCCAGAAACCACCACAGCTGCTGTGGCCAGAAGATGATTCCGCTGGAGCTGTCGGTGATCCCAGGCCCGCCCGTGGAGTGCAGGCGCTGCAGGATCAGAAAAGGCGCGAGTACCGCGGTAGCCGTCCCTATCGCGCTCAACAGCGCTCGCAGACGCCCGCCCGGAAGGGTGAGGATCACGGCGGGCAGCGCAATCAACCCCCATGACTTAGTGGCCAGCGCCAACCCGATCATCACCCCCGCCAAGACCGCTCGCCGCGAGATCGCAGCGAGCATCGCCGCCACGCACAGCACCGCCGCCAGAAGCTCCTCCGGGTGGCCGATTTCAAGCGCGTAGAGAACGCACGGGTTGGCCAACAGAACACCGATCAGCGCGACGCGTGCAAGCGCGCTCGATCCCCGTGCACGCATGCGATCGCAGAGCCACAGACCGAGGCCGCAGACGGCCAGTAGACACGGCAGCGCGAGCATCCTGTAGTCGGCCAGTTCCCCGCCGCCCCAGAGGTTGGCGGCGAACGCAAACGGGGCGCGGATCAGCAGCGAGCCGCCGTAGGCGGGGGCGTGCAGGAAAAATCCACCGATGTGCCCGGTGAGCAGTTCATGCACACTCGGCGCGGCCTCGCTGCCGTAGTCGTTCCACTGGAATTCCGTGAGCCCGAGCCACGCCATCGCGCCAGCACAGACCGTTGCCGCGAGGATGTACAAGGCGTTCTGAGAGACAAGTCGCCTCACAGGGATGCATCGACAGCACCGCACTCCGACTTGAGCTGGCTCTCAGGCGCTCGGCACCGCGCGGCGGCGGGCGGGTGGGTGCGCTATCCGTGAGCGTCGAGGGCCCTCGACGGCACGCGGCGGGCTTCCCTGGATCGTCTGCGATGGTCTGGTTGGGGAGGTGTCCCTCAGCAGCGTGAGCGCCACGAACGGAAACACCCAGGGCAGATAGGACCAAGTCCAGTAGTTGGCGCTCAGCTGCACACCGAGCAGCAGCGCGCCAGCCAGCGCCGCGAAAGCGAGATGATCCCCTCCAGCGTGACGGCGGCGCCACTGGCGCGCACACACGACCACCAGCAGGCACAACATCGCCGCCTGCACCAGTGGTTGCAGCCAGCGCAGATCGAACGTGTACCAGGGCGCGAAGAAGGAGCCGCGTTGGAACTGGAAGGCCACCGCGCTCAGCATCTGGCTGATCGCGTGAAATCCACCGAGGGTGATCAGCAGCGTGCCCAGTGCAAGCGAGAGCGCGCCCGCCGGAATCAGGACCCTCACACCCACACGGTGTCTGCTGGCCACCCATAGCGGCAGCAGGATCAGCGGAACCAGCTTCACCCAGGCCGCCATGCACAGCAGCAGAAGCGACAGTGCGGGCTTCGAGCGCGCAGCCAACATCCACGCCAGTAGCGCCGCCAACACAAGGTCGTTGGAGCCGCCAGAGGCCGCCAGCAGAACGGGAGCAAACGCAAACCAGGCAAGCACCATCCGCAGCGCGGCCTCCGAGTTCTCGTGCTCACCCGCCCGCCGCCACGAGTCACGTCGATCCGCGACCCGGTAGAGCGCACCGGCGACCAGCAGCCCGCAGAGCGCCGTCAGCACAAGCGCCCCGGACTGATCGCTGAAGGCGTTCGTGACCGGTGTCAACACCGCCGCCGGCAGGAACAGCAGGTAATTCAAGAGCGGGTAGGTGTCCCCGTGCACCGCGAGGGAGATGTGACCGTACGGCGAGACGCCGTGCAGCAGGTCGGTCGCGCCCGATAGCGAAGCGGTCGCGACATCGGTGTAGCCGCTGGAGCTGAGCGTGATCATCAAGAACGACAGGGCGCTTGCGAACACGAGCAGCCGCAGCAGCCGCAAGCGCCGGTGGGACTCCCAGCCCCAGGTCAGCCAGCTCAGCAGAGGTCTCACCGGGGCGCTCTGCTGACGGCGCTCGGCGAACAGGCCGACCCACAGGCAGCGGAGCATCAGGTAGCACAGGGCCAGCGAGCCACAGATGACGCTGGCGGCGACCAGACGGGCGTTTACGAGCAGCACCGTGGAGGTGAAGCTCACGAGCACCAGTGCGTCGAGGTTACGCAACCGCCCCAGAGGCACAACCATGCTCGCCAGCAGAAACAGCACACCCAACAGCGCCAGTATCCACGGAGAGTTGGCCAGCCGCGCTCCCGAAGCGGGCACCCCCGGCAGATGGCGCTCGCTGGCGAGCACCTGACCGTTGCCGGCGACCCCGGCGTCGAGCACCACACGCGGACCGTCAAAGAACGTCACCCGCTGCAGCCGGTCATCGAGGGGGATTACCCGTACACGCCCGGCCGGGTGGTCGGCCAAGAATTCACGGTCACCAGGATCCGAACGCGCGGCCGCGATCGCCTGCGCCGCGGACAGCCGGTAGCTGGGCCGCGTGGCCCGCGCCAACAGCCAGATACTGCTGGCGCTCACCACGAACAGCGCGGCCACGGCAAGCGCGACGCGTCGGCTCGAGCGTGTCATCGCGAACAGATCCTCAGCTGAGCATCGTGGGCGCCACAGCTCGATCGGTTTCTCGGCGCGCGCGCCACACCGTGGGGCGGATCTCGCCTCATGTGATTGGCATCGACAGGGCGCGCTTGACGCTTGAGGGTTTAGCCCATCAGACCGATGACGCCCGCCGCTATGCAAGCGTCGCTTGCATGCTCTTCTGGCGGCGGACCAAGTGTGTAGGGGCGCTCAGCGCCCGAACCAGCGGGCGCGGCGGTCCGAGCCGAAGCGCTCCTTCTCGGCTACCAGCTGCGCGGATGGCGCGTTGAAGCTCCCGGTTCGCGAAGGACCCGACAGGAAGTCGATGTCCACGCTGCCGACCCGACCCTGACCGAACTCGATGTAACACGTGCCCTGCCCGAGGTGGGGCCCCGGCTGCTGGCCACCTCGCAATGTCGCGATCACCGTCTGGGCCACGATGCGCGCCGCGCCCTCGGCAAACACGCCGGCCTTCGGAACGCCCGCGGTGGCGACGTCGCCGATGGCGTAAACGCCAGGGAAGCGTGTCTCGAGTGTCGCCGAGTCCACAGGGATGTAGCCATCCTCGGTCATGCCGCTGGCGAGGACGACCTCGGGGGCCCGGTGCTTGGGGACGCCGAGGAACAGGTCAAACGCCAGCTCGGTGCCGTCGTCGAGGATCGCGACGCTGCGCAGCGGATCGAGGGCCTCGACACGACGGCCGGCTATCAGCGTGATGTCGCGCTCGGCGAACTCCCTCACCAAGGCGGCGGAGGTCTCAGGCGAAGGCGGAACCGGAGTGCTCAGCGGAATCACGAACGAGATCTGACAGGCCTCCCGAACCGCACGTGCTCTCAGCTCGTCGTCTAGTAGCAGTGCGCACTCGCTCGGCGCCGGAGGGCACTTGAACGGTGCGCCACACACCCCGATGACCGCGTGTCCCCTCGAAAACGTAGGAATGATCCCGGCCAGACGCTCGGCGCCGGAGACGGAGTAGAACTCGTTTCCGCCCTCGGCGAGCCCGGGTGTGGCGTCCATGTCGTAGTCGGCGCCGAGCGCGACCACGAGAATGTCGGCCTCGTGGACAGCTGCCTCAGTGGTGACTCTTCGGGCTTCGGGGTCGATCGCCGTGATCGTCTCTCGCAGAACCCGCAAGCCGGGCTTTGAGATGTCGCTGTAGGCCAAGCGGACCGAGTCAGGCGTTGCCCGACCGAACATCACCTCGAGCTTTGAGAACCCGAACACGAACCCGTGGCTCTTGTCGATCAGCGTCACCTCGATCTCTTCACCGAGGGCCTCTGACAGCGTCGTTGAGAGCTCCAGGCCGCCAAAACCCGCCCCGAGAACGAGAACTCGACTGCTCATCGTCGCACCGTCATTCGCCTGGTCACCCTACACTAGGGCCACGGCTGCCAGGCTTGGATGAAGCCGTCGCGCAAACCTCTAGCCTGTGACGAAAGCGACATCGCGAACAGACTCTCAGGCCAGCTTGCTAGAGCCAAATTTTGGAGCTGATCAACCATCATCACCACCAACCAACTCAAGAACGGAAACCACATAGAGGTCGACGGCACCGTCTTTAAGGTGCTCGAGTTCCAGCACGTCAAGCCCGGCAAGGGCGGGGCGTTCGTGCGCACCAAGCTGCGCCGGGCCTCCGATGGCAACGTGATCGACCGGACCTTCAGGGCGGGCGAGAAGTTCCGCCCGGTCAGGACCGAGTCGCGCAAGATGCAGTTCCTCTACGCCGACGGCACTGACGCCCATTTCATGGACGCCGAGTCCTATGAGCAGATAGCCATCCCCGAAAGCGCGGTCGCTGAGGCGCTCAGATGGACAAAGCCCTCGAGCGAAGTGGACGTTCTGTTCATCGATGAGGAGCCCGCCGACGTGCAGCTCCCGAGTGCTGTGGACCTCGAGGTGACCCAGACCGACCCCGGGCTGCGCGGTGACACAGCCTCGGGCGGCGGCACCAAGCCCGCGACACTGGAGACCGGGGCGATCATTCACGTGCCGCTGTTCGTCGAGGTGGGCCAGCACATCCGGGTGGATACACGTTCCGGCGACTACGTTTCACGTGCGTAGATCCGAGCAGCGCAGGGCTGCGGTCATAGCGCTCTATCAACACGACCTGACCGGACAGCCACTGCAGGGGACACTCGGGCCAAACGCCTCGGCGCTTTCCCGCGCGCTGGCCGACGGTGTCACAGAACGCTCCCAGGAGCTCGATCAGATCATCGAGAGCCACTCCCACGGCTGGTCGGTGTCGCGTATCCATCCGCTGGAGCGCAGCATTCTGCGAGTCGCGTTGCTGGAGATGCTGCACCCTCAAGATGCCCCTGGGCAGCAGCCGATCCCACCGGAGGGCGCGATCGAGGAGGCGGTGGAAAGCGCCAAGACGTTCTGCTCCAGCGACGCCCCAGCGTTCATCAATGGTGTTCTGGGCGCGGTTTTGCGCGAGGTGCGAGACAATGCGCTGAAGCTATGAGCACCCCGAGCAGCGACACCCTGGATGAGTTGATCACGCGACTGGAGGGCGCCGCGGAGCAGCTGCGCTCCGGTGAGCTCTCCGCGGACGCCGCCGCCACCCTGGTGGAGGACTGCGCGGTGCTCGCCACCCAGGCAAGCGCCGAGCTCGAGCGGCGCTCCAGAGCCGATCCGTCCTTCCCGCCGCCCGGCCAAGACTCACTCCTCTAAGGGGCATCTTTGCAGGCTGTGAGCGTCTACCCCGATCACCTGCGCGAGGAGATCGAGAGCTATCTGGAGGGGATGCGGTTCTGCCGTGAGGAGAGCATCGAGGGTCTCCAGGAGGCGATGCGCTACTCGCTGCTGGCGGGAGGCAAGCGCATCCGGCCGGTACTCGCGCTGGCTACCGCCCGGGCGATCGGCATCGACCAACACGAGGTGCTGCCGCTGGCGGGCGCGATCGAGCTGATCCACACCTACTCCTTGATACACGACGATCTGCCGGCGATGGACGACGATGAGCTGCGCCGCGGGCGGCCCACGTGCCACGTGGAGTTCGGGGAAAGCGTGGCGATCCTCGCCGGCGACGGGCTCTACGCGGAGGCGTTCAGGCATCTGCTCACCCACCAGCGCTCACCGGCCGAGCGGGTGATAGCGGCCGCCGCGGAGCTCGCCAGCGCAACAGGGGTCAACGGCATGGTCGGCGGGCAATACCTCGACGTCAAAGAGGGCGCCCCCACTGGACCGGCCGGGCTGCGGCGCCTGCACGAGCTGAAGACCGGCCGGCTGATCGGCGCATCGGTCATCTGCGTGCTGCTGTTGGGTGGCGTGCACGAACCTGCGACAATGGCCTTTGGCCGTTTTGCGACTGAGCTGGGCGTGCTGTTCCAGATCGTAGACGACATACTCGACGTCACGGGCACGGACGACGCGCTCGGCAAGCCGCGTGGCAGCGACGAGCGTCACGGCAAGCACACCTACGTCAGTGAGTTTGGAATCGATCGAGCCAAGGAGCTCGCCGCAGAGTCCCACCGCACCGCCCGGGAGGCGCTCAGTCTGATAGCCCACCTAGACGAGGTGCGGCCATACGCACCGACCGAGCTCGAGCAGATCACCGACTTCATCTACACCCGCACCTCATGAGCATCCTTGAGAACATCGATGGCCCCGAGGATCTGCACTCCCTCTCCGAGGAGGAGCTGCAGACGTTGGCCCAAGAGGTGCGCGAGCACATCATCGACACGGTCGGGGAGATCGGGGGGCACTTCGGCGCGAACCTAGGGACCTGCGAGCTGGCGGTGGCGCTGCATTCACTGATGCAGTCCCCGCGCGACAAGATCCTCTGGGATGTGGGCCACCAGGCCTACCCGCACAAGGTCCTCACTGGCCGGCGCGATCGGCTCTCCACGATCCGCCAATACGGTGGGCTGGCGCCGTTCTGCTCGATCGAGGAGTCAGAGCACGACATCATGGGCGCCGGGCATGCCTCGACCTCGGTCGGCTACGCGGTCGGGATCAAGCAGGGGCTGCTGCACCGCGGCCAGCAGGGCGACGTGGTCGCTGTCATCGGTGACGGCGCGATGACCGGCGGGGTGGCATTCGAGGCGATCGGTCAGGCCGGCGGGCTGGGAACACCGATTGTGGTCGTACTCAACGACAACGGCATGTCGATAGCGCCGAACGTCGGGGCGCTGTCGCGCTACTTCAACAGGGTGCGCCTGAACCCCAAGCTGTGGCACGCCCGCACCGGGGTCGAGGGCGGCCTCACCAGGCTGCCGGGTCCCGTCGGATCGGCCTTTGAACGCATCGGGCCCCAGCTGAAGGAGTCGATCAAGGCTTTCTGGGCGCCGGGACTGTGGTGGGAGGAGCTCGACTGGGCCTATATGGGCGTGATCGACGGTCACGACGTACGAGCCTTGCGTGAGGCTCTGCGCGAGGCGCTCGCCGCCGAACGACCCGTGGTGGTGCACATCGCCACCGTGAAGGGCAAGGGATTCGCTCCGGCCGAGGATGGTGGTCTTGAGGGAATGGAGAAGTGGCACGCCGCCAAGCCGAAGTCGATTCTCGACGGGGCGCCTACTCAAAGCAAGCCGGTGGCTGAGTCTGCGCCGCCTTCCCCGCCCCAATACACCCAGGTTTTCGGCGAAGCGCTCGTGCGGGAATGCGAACGCGACGAGCGGGTCGTCGCCATCACCGCCGCGATGAACTCCGGCACGGGGCTGAACATCCTCCAGAAGGCCCTTCCAGAGCGATACTTCGACGTCGGTATCGCCGAGCAACAGGCGATCCTGTTCGCCGCGGGTCTGGCCCTACAGGGAGTCAAGCCCGTAGCGGCGATCTACTCGACGTTCCTGCAGCGGGCCTATGACCAGATCGTTCACGACGTCTGCCTGCAGAAGCTGAACGTGATTTTCGCGATGGACCGCGCCGGGCTTGTCGGCGACGACGGACCCACCCATCACGGTGCGTTCGACATCGCCTACCTGCGCTGCCTGCCGAACATCGTGCTGATGGCACCTCGCGACGAGGCGATGCTCGTGCACATGCTGCACACCGCGCTTGTCTACGACGACGGGCCGGTGGCGCTGCGCTACCCGCGCGGCGAGGGGCTCGGCGTGGCGCTGCCCGATCAGCCCAGCGTGCTTGAGATCGGAACCGGTGAGATCCTGCGCGAGGGTGCTGCTGGCGCCACGCCCGGCAGACGGGTCGCGCTGATCGGCTATGGCAGTGGCGTGGAGAAGGCGCTCGAAGCGGCTGACCTGCTGAGCGAAAACGACCTCTCCCCGACCGTCGCCGACGCCCGCTTCGCAAAGCCGATCGACAAGGGCCTGGTCGCGCAACTCGCGGCCGAGCACGATCTGCTCGTCACCGTCGAGGAGGGCGTTCTGGCGGGCGGCTTTGGTTCGGCGGTGTGGGAGACGCTCAACGACTCGGGGATCGTGGCGCGAATCCTGCGCGTCGGGTTGCCCGATAGCTACGTGACACACGGCAAACCGGAGCTCCTCTACCAGCAGGTGGGGTTCACTGGCGAGCGGATCGCCGAGCGTGTCCGCGCCGCGATCCTCGACCCGAGCTTCGAGGCCGTAGGAGCCTGAGGGGTCCTCCAAAAAGAAGCGGCCCGCATGGGGGTGCGGGCCGCTTCGAGGGGAGGAGGGATGCTGCTGTACTTCGGGTCGATCACAATGATGGGCCATCGACCACGATGTTTCTGTGACGTTGAGCACACTGATCTGGGAATCGGCGGGGCGTGAGCGAACGGACCCCGCTGACACTAAAGACATCCGGCGAATCGCTCGACGTGCCTGGTGATCCACTCAAGCGCTCCAGAAGCGGCTACCGTTCCCTGAAGCGATGGCCAAGCAACGCCTAGACACCCTGTTGGCCGATCGTGGCCTTTTCCCATCGCGCAGTCGCGCCGCCGCGGCGGTGATGGCCGGGGAGGTCTATCTGGAGCCAGCCCACCCAGGGCGCCGTCGTGCACACAAGCCCGGCGAAATGGTCCCCGCGGAGGTGAGCGTGAGCGTGGCCGAGCGCCCGCGCTTTGTGTCCCGCGGCGGGATCAAGCTCTCAAACGCCCTGGACTCATCGGGCCTGGGGGTCCACGGCCGGATTGCGCTGGATGTGGGTTCCTCCACCGGCGGGTTCACCGACTGTCTGCTGCAGCACGGCGCGCTATCGGTGATCGCCGTTGACGTCGGCTACGGTGAGCTCGACTACCGGCTGCGGACCGACCCCCGCGTGTCGGTGCTCGAGCGCACCAACGCGCGCTCACTGAGCCCCGAGATGCTCCCGGGCTCCCCCGATCTGGCAGTGGTCGACCTGTCGTTCATCTCGCTGGCCAAGGTGCTGCCTGCGGTCCTGGGTTGCATGGCGGCGCAATATGACGTGCTGGCGCTGATCAAGCCGCAGTTCGAGGTCGGACGCGAGCGCGTCGGCAAGGGCGGTGTCGTGCGAAACCCCGATGACCGGCGCTCGGCGCTCGTGGGCGTCGGGATGGCCGCGCTCGAACTCGGTGCTTCGGTGCTCGACTTCCACAGCTCCGGTCTGCCCGGGGCAAAGGGCAATCTCGAGACGTTCGTCTGGCTTGCCGAGCCGGGCCGGACGGGCGCGGCCCAAACGCCGGCTGAGATAGAGCGGATGGCGCGGGGGCTAGAGCCGTGAGAGAAATGACCGTCTTCACCCATCGCCGCCCAGCCCAGACGGCGATAGCGCTCGAAGTCTTGATAGCCCACGCCCGCGAGGCCGGCGTGACACTGCGCTTTGACCCCGATGAGACCAGCAAGCACCGACTGTCGGGCAGCGATGGAGTGCTCGTGGACGCCGCCGTGAGGGACGACGTGGAGCTGTGCGTGGTGCTCGGGGGAGACGGGACGATCCTGCGCGCTCTGCAGCGCTATGCGGCGACGGATGTGCCTGTGTTCGCGGTGAACTTCGGCGAAATCGGCTTCCTGGCGACGATCGAGCCGGACGAGTTGGACGACGGTGTACGCCGGGCGCTACACCACGAATTCGAGCTCTTGAGGCTCCCTGCGATCGTGCTCGATGCCCCGGCCGGCGTCGAGCGGGCGATCAACGATGTGGCGATCCACCGCAAGGTCGGTGAGCGTGTCGCCGAGCTCGCCTACGCGCTGGACGGGGAGGAGGTCGGCAGCGTGCGCTGCGACGGGCTCGTGGTGGCCACCCCGGCCGGATCGACCGGCTACAACCTGGCCAACGGAGGACCGGTGATGGCCTGGGGGGTGGAGGGCTTCGTGGTGTCCTTCATTGCCCCTCACTCGCTGACGGCACGGACGCTAGTGGTCGCTCCGTCGGACGCGCTGAGCGTCCACAACCGCTCCCGCGAGCCGCTGGACGTCTCAGTCGACGGCAGGCCTGTCTGCGAGATTCCCCCTAGCGGGACGATCACCGCGCGCTTCAGTGACCAGGGCGGAACGATCGCCCAGCTGCCGGAATCCTCGTTTTACCGCAGGCTGCGCGAGAAGTTCGGGCGCCTGGCTCGCTGATCTGGGGTCTAGGCTGCGCTGGCCTGGTGCAGAGAGGCTGTGAAGGTCTCGAGCTGCTCGCGCGAGAAGCGCCGCTGGCCGCCTGGGGTGCGATAGCAGTCCAGGTGACCTGCGTCCGCCCAGCGGCGAATCGTGGCCAGCGAGACACCCAGATAGCGGGCGGCCTGTGAGCTCGTGAACACCAGCTGACGCTCGTGCGGGCTGGGAAGAGGTGCGATCGACATGGTTGCTCATCTCGTTGGGTTGCGGGACTAATCGAACTGCCATGAGCATCGGCGAGCAGCCCTGAGAAGTTGAATGCCGCCGAGCTTTGTGGACGTTTGATCCAAAAAGACGACAAGCAGAACCCGGCGCACGTGTGGACGCGGCGCGCATAGCACATCATCTGCACGCAATCCTGCAGAAAAGGTACGCAACTTGGACAATTCGTCTCACACCGCTACTATCCTGCGCAAACCTACTCAAAGCCTGCGGTGTCTTGGATGGAGACCGCTCGCGTTCACGGTCCCATGGCCGGAAGGAGAGCAATCGTGCATTGGGGAAACTAAGCCTCAGTCGTTTTGCAGCACTTCGACTGTATGGGCGAGGCGTCAGGAGTTTGGCGACGCCTTTGCCCTCAGTCGAATCGACTCGCAAGTAGGTCGCGGCTGGTTTCAGCCGACTGTGGGTTGTGCGATTCTCCTGGCACGCCGCTCGAATGCCAGCTCTGCCTCGAAGTCCGCATCGCTGGAGGCAGCCGACAAGGGCCCCTGACGTT
>DATBPE010000120.1:0-3105 GCA_036561505.1 Solirubrobacteraceae bacterium | reverse complement strand
AACCCCGAAACGCACGACGCCCCCCGTAGTGAGAGGCGTCGGCGCTATTGGTGGTTCGCGGTTCAACGCCGTGGCTTCTTCGCCAAGAAGGCTCCCCGCGCTGCAAACACCTATCCGGCGTCCGTACTGCGGTGCTACAGGCGCTGCCGATGCTTCGGAGCTAACCGCAGGCTTGGTTATCGCCCGCGCGCCGACGAGCGTAGCAACTGCCTCGGCGCCTGCTAGTCCATTCCTCCCCACGGCCAAAGCCGTGGGTATCCAGGAGGCTTCTCGATGATCCGCTTCCGAGCTCACCCCCACCAGCGAGCGCCGCACACAGCTTGGGTCCACCGGGCCCGATCGTGTCTGCTGCTGGCCGTGCTGGCGCTGTACCTGACTTGCGACTCGGCGAGCGCGGCTGGTTCTCACACACCGGTTCACCGGACCCAGGATCTCGCGGTGCTGCTCAGCGGCCATCTCGCCCACCGCACACCCGACGCGCGAGGCCGTGTGGTCGCGATGCTCGCCGCCCTGAGGCCGATCACAGGCGAGCGCACGACGTTGCCCGTGATCGGAGCGCTCACCGCCGGACACGGCACACGGTGGCTGCGCGTGCTGATCCCAGGGCGCCCCAACGGGGCCAGCGCTTGGATCCTCCAGCAGGGCACGCGCAGGGCCACGACCGCCTGGCATCTGCTCGTGAACCTCGGCGCCCGCAGCGTGCGCGTGTACTACCAGGGCCGCCTGATGAGAACCTTCAGCGCGGTCGTGGGCAAGCCCTCGACGCCCACCCCTACCGGGAACTTCTTCGTCGAGGAGACGCTGCAGATGAGCTCCGGCGAGCCCGGAGGCCCATTCGCGCTGGCGCTCAGCGCCCGCTCAGACGCGCTACAGGAATTCGAAGGCGGTCCGGGGCAGATCGCGCTGCACGGACGCGAGAATCTCGGAGGAACCCTGGGCGCCGCCGAATCGCACGGCTGCGTGCGTCTGGCCACCCACAGCATCGACTGGCTCGCCCAGCGGATCGGCCCAGGAGTCCCGGTGAGGATCTACGGGGGCTGAGTCCTCGATCATCGCCTCACGCCCAGACGCCCCCGGGAGCACCGCGCGCTATAGGCAGTCCGGCGAGCGGCTAGCGCCCGGGATCGAGCAGCCGCCGCGGCGGCTCCTCCTAGGAGCGACATCGCGGACGGGCTGCTCGAGCTCGGTGGCGCTCGGTGCTCTCACGCGGATGCGCCGGCCCCTGAGGTGATGTGCTCGATCACCGCACGGAACTGCTCTGTCGGTGAGAAGTCGACGTACTCACTGTCCTCGAGCGCCTCGGGAGCGTGGCCGGGGGCCCAATAGAACGCTTCGCCGGCGGCGAAGTCCTGGTGCCCGTCCAGTGTGTGCATGCGCACGCGGCCCTTGATCATGTATCCCCAATGCGGACACGGGCAGAGATCGTCCTGTAGGCCCCTGGTGGCGGGGCGCAGGTCCGCACCGGCGGGCAGCCGCACAAACCCGACCGAGAGACCGTCCTCGTCGCGCAAGCGGACCTCGACGCCATTGTCATCGATCACTACAGGGACGTCCTCACGTGGAATGGATCGCATGGTGTGTCCTCCTTCTGGTTAGTCAGTTGAGTAGTTCGGCGATGCGTTCGGCGGCCAGGCGGGCACCGCCGGTCTCGACGTCGCGGCAGCGCACATCGCGGCCGATCTCTGCGGCGATCGCCTCGGCGATCGTCTCGGGCGTCTCGGAGTCGTAGTCCATGAAGCGCGCCGCGCCATATCGCGCCACGCGGTGACGGACGTGGACCTGTTGCTCGAAGTGGTGCTTGAGCGGGAAGCTGAGGAACGGTCGCCGGTTGGCGGTCAGCTCCATCGAGGTGGTCAGTCCGCCCTGGACGACCGCCAGGTCGCAGGCAGCGAGGTTGCGGTACAGGTGGTGGACGTAGGGGAGGACCTCGACCCAGTCCGGTGCATCGAGCGAGTGGCCATCGATACGCGGCCCGGCGACCACGATCATGCGCAGGCCAGGGACACGCTCGCGAGCGAGCGCCGCCGCGGCGATGACGCGTCGCAGAAGGTCGATCCCCACGTTCGTGCCGCCGACGGTGACGATGCACACCTGCTCGTCCTCGCCGTATCCCAGCTCGGCACGCAGCGCATGACGGTCGGCGAATTGGGCGGGGTCAAAGCCCGTGATGTACCCGGCGCACTGGAAGTTTGCCTGGGTCCAGTCGCGGATGCTCGGCAGGTCTGGGCCGAGTGGCTCGCGGATCAGGTCCTCGGGCTCGCCGATGTAGATCGAGCGGTCGCGCAGAGTCGGGTGTGCGGCGATGTGCTCGACCATCTGGGCGTTGTAGTCGGCGGCCAGGAACGCCTCCCGCTCGCCTCCGTCGGGCATCGGGACGAAGCCGACGAAGTCGGTCATCCACACGTACGGCGCGCGCTTCTCGCCCGGGTTCTCGTGCAGGTAGTAGTCGATGTCCCACATCTCATCGGCGACCCACAGGTCATAACGCGTGTCGGCGACGACGTCCCGGAACACCATGAAGTTCGCGGCGAGGATCTCGTCCATGCGGCGCATCGCCTCGAAGGCGTGCAGGTCGTGCTCGGCGCACTCCGACTCCCAGTGTTTGGACTCGCTGGCGAGATGCTCGCTCGCCGGGTGGATGTGCTCGCCCTCTGCCCCGAGCACACGTGTGACGGGGTTCTGCGCGAGCCAGTCGACCTGCAGGTCGGGCACGAGCTTGCGCAGCTCGCGGGCAATCGCCACGTCCCGCTGGACGTGCCCGAGGCCGATCGGAGCGCTGACGAACAGCGCCCGCGGCCGTCCGTCGCTTGAGCAGTGGACGGTCGGGTCCCGATCGAAGGACCGATCGGCGAACTCGCGCAGGGCCAGGTTGATCTGGACCGGCTCGCGGACGTGCGGCATGTGGCCAGCTGCGCAAACCACCTCGAGCTTGCCGTCGCTTAGCCGTGCGAGCGCCCGGGCGTCGCGGGGTGGTGCGATCTTGTCGCGGGAACCGGAGATCACCAGCACCGGGCAGTCGAGGTTTTCTGCTAGCTCGCGCAGGATCCGCCGGTTGCGATGAACATGGCCATACGCCGTCGCGGTCAGCGTCTCGGGGTCGATTTC
>DATBPE010000119.1:0-6568 GCA_036561505.1 Solirubrobacteraceae bacterium | reverse complement strand
AGCTACGGTTGTGGCCATGGATCTCGACGAGCCGTCCGCGGAGCATCTACTCCTTCTCAACATGGTGTACGCCGTCTTTGAAAAGGACGGAACATGGCCCGTGTACGACTATCTGGACCGGCAACTTGACCGACAGTTTCGCGTCGCTATCGGCGCGGTGCTGGAAACCGTGCCGAATGGTCTGTTGCGCGTCTACACACCGATCCGCGACGATACAGAGATCATGCTCCGCGTTGCGGGGATGTTGTACTGCAACAACGCGGATGGGGACGTGGAGCTATTCATGCGAGCTCTCCGTTGGTGTGTAGCCAAGGAGGCGTCGTTCGAGCCTGCGTCGCCCACGGCGTCAGAAAAGCTCGAAGTCCCGACGGCCGACGTTGCGCAGGACTGGGCCAAAGACGGCAACGTGAGCACGCCGCTCGACTTCGAGAAGCTGCGCCGAATGTTCATCGCCGAGTGGGTCGATGTCTCTGGGCAGCCTCCGAGATGTGCCGACAGGTGCGGCTCATCTGGCCTCCATCTTGCGAGCACCGTAGACGATGTCTGCGGGGATGCGTCCTTGTGTGAGGCGTCCGTGGTGGGCGCGGTCGGTGTTGTAGAAGCGCAGATAGGTGTCCAGCTCTCGTCGTAGGCCGCTGTAGCGGGGGTAGAGGTAGCGAGCGAACGCGGGTCGCCAGCACTCGTCGAGGATCGTCTTGTGCAGCGCCTCGACGTGCCCGTTGGTTTGTGGCCTGCCGGCGTGGATGCGGGTGTGACGCGCTTTCAGGGTGCTGGTGGTCTTGTTGAAGTCTCCCTTGAACTCGTTGCCGTTATCGGAGAGCAGGCGCTCCAGCCGCCAGCCGGCGCTCCTCAGCTCCCGTGCGACACGCTGAGCGAGCCGGCTGGTCTGCCGGGCGGTCGGGTTGCCGTTCTTGCAGACCACCAGGTCCGCCCAGGCGTAGGAGGAGGCAACGTCAATGGTGGTGAGCTGCCAGATCGCGCCCTCGGTGCCCTTCAGGCGGCCGACGTAGAAGCAGTCGATCCCGACGAGCTCGCCCGGCCTTGAGGCATCGATATGCCGCTCTGGCTCTGGGGTCCTGGGCGGCTCGTAGGGAGCGGCGTAGCCTGCGATCAGCCCGAGGCGCTTGGCGCGGGTGTTCAGCCCGTGACGGCAGAGTACCTTCCACACGCCGTTCGGCGAGACGATGATCCCGCCCCACTTCTCCCTTGCCAGCTCCGAGGCGACACGCCGCGGGCCCAGGCCGGGGTGAGCGATCGAGAAGGACACGATGCGCTCCTCGATCATCTTCGGCAACGCGTTGGGCATCTGCGGCCGCCGACGCTCCCGAGGCCGCAGCATCTCAAGGCCATGCCGGTCGACCTGGCGCTTCCAGGCGTAATAGGTGGAACGGTGCACCCCGAACGTCCGGCACGCCGCCGACACGCTCGTCCTCGCTGCCTCCGCGAACAACTGCTGGCGATAGCCGAACAGCACGTCATCCTTGGTCATCAGGCTCAACCTCTCTCTTCACTTGGCGGTGAAGGAGGCAGCCTGAGCACAGGCGCGGACGGGTTCCCCGGCCGGGGAACCCGTCCAACCCTCAAAGACCTATCGAGCCCCCAACTGTCGGGAGCACTCGGAGACAGCCCACTTTAGTAGCCGGATTTCGACTGGTATTTGATTGAAGCTGCTCCTGTTGCTAGATTTATTCTTGGGTCGTACACCTGTTCAGGTGAGCCTACGGCCCATCTTGAGACAAGCCTTGGGAGACCGGGGCTTGTGGTCGTAAAGGCGTTCGCCGCGTGCAGCGCCAATCCCTCACCGCAGGCGTCACGCCCGGTCAACCTGGACAGGCGTTCCATCCGGACGGATGAACGAGATGTCGATTCCGAGTCGCATCGCATTGGCGATGTTGGCCAGCTGGCCGAGCGTGAGGTTGCGACGGCCGGCTTCAACGGCGGAGATGTAGGAGGGGGAGACTCCCAGGCGCTCGGCGACCGCGGTTTGGGTCAGCCCGAGCGCTTGGCGGGTGTCTTTGATCTCGCGGCCGACGACCTTCGCGTGGATCTCGGACACCGCCGTTCGTGGCATGGGCTCAGGCGGCAGTGGAGTAGTGGAAGCTGGCGGCGATCGGCTCGGCCGCGGCGACCTCGATGATCTTGACTTGGAGGTCTCCGCTGCGGTAGCCAAATGGCTGCAGTCGTGCCCAGCGCTCGGCGCCATCGGCCCGTGTGATGCGCTCCCCGGTCTCGGGGTCGACGATCGCGAGGTCGGGGTTGATCCACTCGGCGTGCGGCCCACTGATGCTCACGTCGTCGCCATCGGCGAGCAACTGCGCGACAGGCACCTCGATCCACTCTTTGGTGTCTGGGTCGCGCTCGAAGGTCGTGAAGTTGACTTGAATCATCAGGAGGCTTCCCTTTCGTATCGGATGCGGTAGTTGACCTCTTGAGTTATGATGCTACCACGACGTACGGAACGCATGGCGGGCATCTCAGAACTCGCCGGGACGCAGGATCTCGCCTCTGTTCAGCATGCGCCGTGCCCTGTCCGCCAGTGCCTGTGCGCGGGCGGGCACGAGGAAGCGAGCCATTCCGAGCAGGTCGGGGTCGCTGAGCAGGCGATCTAGCGCGTCATGCTCCTCGGCGAGCAGACTTGCGGCGCCGCGCCCGTGGCGCGCAGCTACGAAGTCGGAGTAGTTGAGGATGGCTCGTGGCAGCGCAAAGGCGTAACCGTGATCGATCAGCGTCAGCCGATTGCCGTCCCAGCGCCAGTTTCCGTCGTGACGGTCCTGCTGTGCGATCAGGGAGTCGAAGAACGCCGCAGGCAGGCACCATGTCGGGTTCAAGGTCGGCGCCGTATCGCGTGGCCATCCAATCGCTCGTAGTGAGAGCGAGCCATCCTCGCCCGCGTACTCACGCAGCACGCATGGCACGACGATCTCATTCCACGGTGGCCCGAGCGCCACGGCGAGCCGCCAGCTGACCGCCTCGTGCAGCGGCGGCGTCTCGTCGGTCTGTCCGTAGGCGATCGCGTTGGCGACATGCACACCGGAGAACGGCTTGTGGAACACGATCGCTCCACTGGCGAGCTCCAGCTGCTTCGTCGCGTTCACGCCGGGAGAGGTCGTGGGCGCCGGAGGGCCGGCGAACGCCTCATCGAGCATTTGCTGCTCAATCGGGCGAGCACCCTGGCTCGCTCGAATAGCCGCTATCTGCGCGTCGATCTTCACGCGATCAAGTGTGCCCACTCGGTAGGACGCCCTTGCCGGTGCCCTTTCCACGCCCCATAGGGAAATCCCTGGGGAAATCCACCGGCGCCGTGATACTCTGCAAACCACCGCATTTGCAGGTCTTTTGTGATGCCGGAGGAGGGACTCGAACCCCCGACACGCGGATTATGATTCGCGTGCCTCCACCCCTAATTGGCTCTACTTCGGCGGTTTTGCCCCATGAAATCTAGGGCTTTTCCGACCTAGCCGCGCCCTCTAGGGAAATCACAGGGAAATCAGAGCCGTTGCAGGTCCCCAAGCTCGTTGGCCGTTTCGAGCGAGTGGAGGTCTGTAGCGATGATGAGTACGTTCCGGCCGCGAGGCCATATCCAGGTCAAGCTGGACGCGAACGGCCGCACGCGGGCGTTTTGGGCGTTCTGGCGCGATCAGAACGATCAGAAGCGTGGGCGGCGCCTCGGCCCCGCCCATGTCCGCGACTCCGGGCGTCGGACGCCGCGTGGGGCGATCGTGTGGCGTGCGGGCTACGGCGAGAAGCCGAGCCCTGAATACCTGACGCCCCAGGAGGCAGAGGAACGCCTGGAGGACATCCTCGCCGCGCTGCGCGCCGGCGTCGAGGACGAGCAGGCCGAGCAGAGCACGGGGACGCTGTGCCAGGCCGCAGAGGGATGGCTCGCCGAGCGTCAGAGCGAGAAGGGCCTCAAGCGCTCAACCGTCGCGGGCTACGAGGATATGTTCGAGCGCCTCTACCGCGACCACGGCGCCGACACGCCCGTCAGCGACTTTGCCGACGGTCGGCTGCGCGCCTACTTCACGGGCTTCAAGTCCTATCGCGTCCTGGGCGAGAAGACCGCCCGCAAGGCCAAGGCTGAAGGCAAGGATGTCCGCAGGGTGGAGATCACCCGCTGGACGGCGCAGCCGCCCGGCAGCGCCGCCGTGGAGGTCAAGACCCAGGAGGAGGCCGTGCGCCTCGCCGACGAGATGCCCGGCACCTGGAAGCACCGGCGCCGAGGGGCTTACCGCGTGGTCCCTCTGAATGCCCAGCGCCCCAAGCGGGTCTCGCACGCGACCGCGAAGGAGCGCGAAGCCGAAGGCTGGATCATCGCGCGTCGCACGACGAAGCCGTGGATGCTCGTCGCCCCCGCAGCAGCGCAGACGCGCAACGCCTACCGCGACATCTTCGGTGCGATCCTCGACTACGCCGTGCGCCGGCGCTGGATGCCGACGAACCCTCTCGATGAGGTCAAGCGCACCAACAAGCGGCACGAGCGCGAGCGCATCCTGCGCCGCGATGACTTCTACGACCCCGACGAGATCGACCGGCTGCTCCAGCACGCACCCAGCGTCCTCGAGGAAGCCTTCTGGCTGCTCGGCGCACACGCCGGCCTGCGGCTGCCCGGTGAGGGTCTCGGTCTGCCGCGGGGCGCGGTCGACTTCCAGGCCGGGGTGATCCGTGTCCACGACAACTGGGTGCGCAATGCCATCGACACGACCAAGACCTCAGACTCCGAAGCGATCCCGATGACGCCGCGGCTGGCTCGCGCGCTGGCGAAGGTCATGGACCGCGACTATGCGACCGAGAATGAGGACTTGGTGTTCGCAAGCGAGGACCGCGACGGTCCCGTGAGCGAGCGCTCGATGCGCAAGGCGTTCAAGCTCGCCCAGCAGAAGGCAGGGCTGAAGCCAATCAAGATGTACAACCTGCGCCACTCCTTCGGCACGACGCTCGCTCGTCGCGGAGTGGATGTCAGGACGATCCAGGCGCTCATGCGCCATGATCGGCTCACCACGACCGAACAGTACATGGCCTACAGGCCCCAGCCCGAGCTTGCCGGCCAGATCACGCGAGCGCTGGACCCCCATAGCCTGCCCGAGAACGTCACGCCCATCCGTCCGGCCTCGGCCACCTCATTCCTTGAGCGCTTGGAGGAGGAGATCCCCGCCAAGTGGCTGCGCGAGGTCGAACGCATCTTTGCCGAAGGCCATATGCCTCTGCCTGACGCCGACGGCTCGGCCTTCCCTGACGAGAGGGCCGAGTCGCGGCACCTGGCCGCAGTCGAGACAGCTCCTACTCTGTAGGAGCCCCGCTGCATCATCAAGCTCGTCTACGGTGCCGTGAAGGGCGATGGGCGTGTTCAGTCGACTCGGCGCGTGATGATCAACGCCCGTCCGTCGCGCGCCTGGCAACGCAGTCGCGGAGCGCCGCTATCAACCCGTAGCACTTCTATCGCAACGGCTCCCTCGATCGACTGCTCAACGGTCAGCGTGGGATGACCGCAAAGATCAGGCAGAGGCGCTGTGAAACGCAGCAGAGCCTCCGGGTCCGTGTGTGGCTCGGTATCGGCGGGCAGCGGCGCATCGAACGTACCCTCACACGGGACGCGCAGCTCGTCGTCGCTCAGCAACTGCAGCACAGTTTCGGCGAGCACCAATTCGCGCCGCGCCATCGCGCTCGGCATCGTTCGGACACGGCCGTCGCGCTTTTCCAGCTCGGCGAGCGCGCTGGCCAAGATCGCCGCTACCTGCCATACCTTCTCGGCGGCTGGAGCCGGTGGCGTTCGGCCCTCAGATCCGACGCCACTCTCGGGTAGCAGTCCCGCACACTCAAACAGCACCCGGTCGGCCTGGCCGAATGCACGGGCAAAGCCGAGCCCTCGAACGGCATTGGCTGCATTCTCCGTCTCCATGAACAGTGTCACGTCGATGCCGCCGTCAAACAGGATGTCCTTACCGTCTGCGTGGCGCTTGGTGACAAGGTTCAGCGCGAGCACGGTCCCGTGAAATGCACCCGCATACGAAAGGGTGTCGCCAGGTAGTGCCGGCACCTGGTAAAGCGTCAGCTCTTGAACCACCTCCTTGCCGCCGAAAGGCATCGTCACGCTAAGTGTCAGCGGCTCCGACAGGCCGAGTTCCAGGCGGCCATTGCGCAGCAGCCCGTCCGGGTCGAGCATCGAGCGGAACCGATCGGGCACTGACCCAGGCTCTAGGCCGACCGCGTGGCCGTCGAGGACGACCCGTTGCCCCTTGGCGAGCGTGACCCGTGCGCGCATTCGTGCCTTCTCGCCCTCGTCGTTATCCGCGAACCACAGCTTCGAGTCCTTAACCACTGCGTGCGGTCGCGGTTCGGCCGCGAGTTCTTTCAGGGACTCCCCATCGCGCAACGTCATCGCGTAACGGGGCAGATTGTCTTGCTGATCTCGACTCATCGTGAACGTCACGCGACGGTCGGGCGGCGTTTTCTGCTCGTCGGCCTCGCTTTCACTCTGCGTGTAGGTGAAGTTCGGATCGTGGCGGCCGATCTCGGCCGCAGTCGGGCCGGCCCGCTTGGTCTTAGGGTTGAGCAATTCGGTGCCTGAGGC
>DATBPE010000118.1:0-19956 GCA_036561505.1 Solirubrobacteraceae bacterium | reverse complement strand
GCCGCGTCATCACCATCGAGCGTGAACTGAAGGACGAGATGGCGATCACGAGAAGCATCTAGCACCTGCGCGTCGGCAGGATCTAGCGCGTCGAGCTCCACATCGAAATCTCCGGGCAGAGGGTCCGTATCTGAATGGCTCATGACCTCTGAAAAGATCACACGCTCGACAGACGTCGACTCCCAACCTGTGACCAGCAGCCAGATGGTTGGCTCGATGGTCTCCTCGATCACGAACGTAAGGCACATGCCGCCATCGTCGCGTCCTATCAGGAGCCTTCGCGTCTCTTTCTGAGATCGAATTGGGCTGCCCCGTCGATTCGTGATCAGCACATGGTGATTCCAGAGCGCTTGCTCAGCGTCGACTGGCGAGATGCCGCGAGCACCAAGCTTGTCCAGGGCAGCCTCGGTAACGAGCAATTGACCGACGACGTCGGGCATATACCCGGCATGACCGACACTCTGGACATGCACTTAATTGAGTTCGAACTACGGCCACATGCCCAGCCAAAAACGGGAATCGCGGGACGACGTTTGAAACACTGACCCTACTTGGCGGCGAATCCAAGAGCTGCACGCCCAGCGATTCGACAACTGAGCTGCGCTCCTGGGCATCTTTCCTACCGTGGTAGGATTACGTCATGGCAAGCCAAAAGCGATCGATTTCATTCGATGAGTCGGTGCTGAGCGAGGCCGAGCAACGCCTCGCCGAGTCTGGGGGAAGCCTGTCGGCATTCGTCAACGCCGCAGTCCTTCGTGAGTTGAGAGTCGCCCGGGGCTTGGAGCTGCTGTCCGAGGACAACACAGATTTTGGTGAGGTGCCAACCGACGTGCGAACGCAGGTCGCGGCCGAGTGGCCGGCCTGACGCTCGATGCTGGCGCGCTGATCGCTTACGAGCGAGGCGAGGAGCGGGTGCGTGAGATCCTCGCGGTGGCATATGCGCGCGGCCTCGTACCGACGATCCCAGCGGTTGCACTTGCCGAGGTGTGGCGCGGTGATTCCAAAGACGCGCGCGTTGCCCGCCTACTCGAGGCGTGCTCGATCGAGGCATTGGATGAACGATTGGCGCGAGCGGCGGGCCGCCTGCGCAGAGCGACCCCTGGGGCGAGCACAATCGACGCGTGCATCGCTGTCGGCGTGAGCCAGCGCGTCGATGCTGTCGCGACGTCCGATCCGGAGGACCTGCGAAGACTGCTCGGGCCAGGCTTCACGATCCTTACGGTCTAGGCACACCTGGATCGCGCTGCTCACCTTCCAGAACCATGTGCGAGTTCGAACAACGAACTCCCACACAGCCAAAACGGAAGGGGAGAGATTCGAACTCGAGACGAGTGTTGCCCGTCTAACGGTTTCAAGACCAGCAGACTTTGGCTCTGTAATGCGGAAAATCGACTGCTCGCGCCACAACTCGCGCCAGTCCCCCGAAAACGAGATTGAGGGTTGGGCGCGGGGACGGGCTTCGAGAGCACAAGCACTCCAACCCCGATCGGACTCTAGATCGTGTTCGCAGGCCGCACGCCGAGCGTTTCAACAGCAGCTAGTTCGCTGTCGTAGCTCCTCGGGCCTGCTCCAGGTTCGACTGGTGCGGGCCGGAGAGCCAGTTCGCGTCCGGCCCCAGACGCGCGTCGAGCGGTTCCTTGCCTCGCCGCAGCGCGTCGATGTAGGCGAGATCGGCAGCGAGGCGAGCTGCTACTTCGGTGCCCTCGGCAACGGCGCCGTGGCCGGGGATAAGGACATCGACGTGCCTGGCGGCCTCCCCCAGCCGGTCGAGTGCCGTCTCGTAGGCGCCCACCTGATCGGGGCGGCGAGCGTCGAGGAGAGGGATCAGGACATCGGAGAGCATGTCGCCGGCGAGCAGCACGCCACGGTCCGCGAGGAGGACCGCGGCGTGGCCGACGGCGTGCGCCTGATGCTCGATGATCTCGCCCGGCACGGGTCCGCCGTCCGCGGGCAGCGGGGCGACGAGCGCGATCAGCTCGAGACGGATGCCCGATGCGCTCTCCGCCGCCATCGCCTGCGCCCGCTCTCGGGCTTCACCGGCAGCGTGGGCGCCGGCAGAGGTGGCGTAACGCGGCACGTCGCCGAACCGGGCATGCCACAGCAGGTGGTCCCAGTGGGGATGGGTGGAGAACCCGGCAACGAGCGGAATGCCGAGCCCGTCCAGGTCATCCGCGAGCTGGTTCAGCTCGGAACCATCGATGCCGGGATCGACCAGGATCAACCCATCCTCCCCGCGCACCACGATGGAATTGGTCCAGACCCACTCACTCTGCCGGACCCAGACGCCTTCGGCCACCTGAGTCAGCATCGATTCATTCTGTCAGGTGTCTCCCCCGGCGCTCCGGTGGGCGCGCTGTTGCCTGCGCGCGTGAGATCAGAGGCCCGTCGCTGCATGGCCGAGTTGCCGACCTTCTTCAAACTGGCGGAAGGGGAGGTGTGTGGCGGGTGGGAGTCGAACCCCTGGTCCGAGAGTTCGACTCCCTCCCCCTCCGTCCCACCTCTGTCACGCGAGGTCGAGCACCAGCAGGAGCGCGTCCTCGACTGCGCGCAGCTCGGCCTGTGCAAGGTGGCCCGCCTGGCTACCAAGCGCGCGTGTGTCTATGGCACCCACCATCTCGCACAGCACTTGCGTTTGTTGGCCCTCGACGCCGATCTCTGGATGGAAGCTCGCGGAGAACGCCGACCGTGACGTCGGGCAGATCACAACGGTCGACAGCGCGAGCAGGTTGTCGGCCTGGACGACTACTGCGTAGCGACGTCCGCTCTGGACGTGACCGCGCTTGCCGGGAAGCTTGATTTCGTAGACGTCACCGCGGACCACGAAGCGTCTCCATCAGGTCGGCGACCTCATGGGCTTCGCGCACGTAGTCCTCGTTCTGCATGAGGCGCCTTGCCTCTGCGGCAAGACCGGTGCGTCTACGCTCGCGCTCTGCCGTCTCGGTGATCGCTTGACGTGCGGCCTCTGCACGGCTCAGGCCGCGTCGTCTCGCGATCTCGTCCAAGGCGCTGAGCCCGTCGCGACCAAGACGCAGGGACAGGGGGTGCGGGGCAGACGCCACTGGCCCAGTGTAGCGCGAAGCGCACTACGGATATGTCAGCCGAAGCGCCGAGCCTGCAGCTCGCGGATACGCCGCCACACCAAGTCCGAGTTCGAACATCGTCCCTCGATCCCCGCCATTGCTCTAATTTTGCCGATACACGCCATAGATCGCGGCGGTGTCGAAACCAGTACCCGCGACCGCATTCGCTTATCGCATCGAAGAGCTTTGGCAGCTCTGAACCGGCGATCGCGCTCGGCTGCCATGGCCTATGAGCTGCCTGTGGGGCACCGCCCGTCGGATCGGCTTATGCAGCGATCGTTCAATAGGCGACAGCCTAATAAGCGTTCCGGCCGTATCGCTTAGTAAGCTGCTCATGTGGCGAGCGATCGAAGATCAAACTCCCCAGCGCGGCCGCTGGTGAGCCCCCGAGCCGGCGAGTTTCGTCTTGCGCAAGACGGCCCCGATGGGTTCTGGGCCTTTCATCCGAGGCCGCTGCCACCCGATCCGCCACTGCGAGTCGATGCCGCAACGCAGGCACTGCTGGATCGCGCGAACCAGGCCTTGGGCCGACTCGATGGCGTCACGCTCCTGCTACCAGACCCGGATCAGTTCATCTACACGTTCGTGCGCAAGGAGGCGGTGCTGTCCTCTCAGATAGAGGGTACCGTATCCTCGCTTTCGGATCTGCTGCTGTTTGAGCACGACGCCGTCCCTGGGCTGCTACGTGAGGACGCTCAGGAAACCGCTAACTACATCACTGCGCTCAACCACGGCCTCGCACAAATCACACGACCGGGCGCACCACCACTCAGCGCACGACTCTTGCGTGAAGTACACGCCCGGCTACTACAGAGCGGTCGCGGCTCGCACAAGGCTCCCGGCGAGTTTCGACGCACGCAGAATTGGCTCGGAGGGAGCCGACCAGGGCTCGCTCGCTTCGTCCCGCCACCCGCCCAGGAGGTCGCTCCGGCGATCGCCGCGCTCGAGCGGTTCATCCACAACGAGCCACAGGCTACGCCCATCCTGATTAAGGCGGCGCTCGCGCACGTCCAATTCGAGAGCATCCACCCCTTCCTCGACGGTAACGGTCGCGTTGGCCGCCTGTTGATCACGCTGCTGCTCTGTTCGGAGGGGGTGATGCGTAGCCCGCTGCTCTACCTGAGCCTCTACTTCAAGCGTAATCGTGACGCCTACTACGAACACCTTCAGCGCGTGCGAACCGAGGGTGATTGGGAGGGCTGGCTGACGTTCTTTCTGCAGGGACTGATCGACGTTGCCGAGTCGACCACTCGGACCACCCAACGTCTCGTCGCGATGATCGAGTCTGACCGGCAGGCGATCCACGAGTTCGGTCGCAGCGCCGCGACCGCTCATCGAGTGCACGATCTCGCGGCGCGCTTTGTTCTCGTGGGAGCCTCCTCAACCGCCAAGCAGCTCGGGCTCACGAGCCCTCCAGTCTACGCGGCGCTCGACCGTCTCGAGCGCGCCGGCATACTGCGAGAGGCCACTGGTCGACGACGCGGCAAGCTCTACGTCTATGACCGATACCTCGCGATCCTCAACGAGGGCACCGAACCCGAATAGCTCGTCCCGCACCGCAACACTCAACTCGATGCCTTCCCGACCGCGACCACTCCGGGGAGCAGTCGCGGGCACTCGAAGTAGCGGGGGCCAGATCCATCTCCCCGACCACATCCAGCACACACCACGCCAGCTCACCGGGCGCGAGCCACTCACGCAGACTCGGCGGCAACAACAACGCCTGATCACGATCACACAAGACAAAATTCTGCGGCACCACCCACCTCCACGAACGGGGACACCACCATCCTCTTAAACGCCCCAGACGACACGACAACCCACGAGCCAAGGTTTACGCGACAGCCTCAGCAGAGCCAAGAATTATCAGCCCGCTGCGAGGCGCGATTTTAGGCCCGGTGGGATTTCAAGATCTTTGCGGTCTTCTGCAGTTTCTAGCGATGTAGAGCGGGACTGTGCCAGCAACCCCGTCGTGCTGCGCCACGATCCGTGGGGGTCATGCTCACGTAGGAAGCGTAGGCCGGAGTGAGGGTGTAGATCAGGTCACCGCGTGTGCTGCGTCGATCCGCGCGATGATTTCGTGGAAATCGATCGCGGCTTGGTGGACATCGGTGGGAGCGAAACCGAGTTGCTCTGCAGGCGTCCGATAGCCCTGCAGCTCCTGTAGATCCTCGAGTAGCCATGGGCCTGGGGCAGGTAACCGCGCGTAGTGCCGTATGACCTGCTGTCGCGTGCCGTCCCGCCCTAAAGGGAACACGCTCCGCCACTTGGATGGCCCGCCTATGTAAAGGTGATGAGGCTCATGCGGGCAGTGGACAACACGGTGAAGGGAGCCGCTCACCGATATGAGCTGCCGAACTCTCATGGTAAATATAGGGGACCGTTAACAACACAAGCGACAGCGAGGACTTACTAAAGGCCATGCGTTGGCAAGATATAGTCATATCTATATGTCAAATATGTTTTGTGGGCGCTTTGATGCCTAGTATTAGGAGTCGCCATAAGCCTGCCGCCGCCACAAGCGTAATGAATACCATTTTGGTGGCGATAATAACGTCTTGTCTATTCACTCTGGAACTGTGGTTTTCAGGCGCAACTGCCGCTATGGTCGCCGCTACCTGGGCCTTTTTGGCGGTCCAAAAGCTGCAGATAGATAGGCAGTCCAACAACAAGTAGTGCCCTTGCGGAACCTCGAAACGGAGGTCTTGCAGAAGGGCTTTAGGTTCCCATTTGCACAGAGCATTCCGAGCTGGTCGGGAGGAGCGACGGAGGCGGGCCCTTGCTCTGACATCGAGCGCTCGGCCGAACGTATGTCGATGCTGCGCCGCTGTCAGTCAGTGCGTTCGTCGCCCGCCGATGTTGCGGGTTGAACATCGGTCCCCGCCGCCTTGATCTGCGCGATCGCGCAGATCACAGCCCTTTGGCACAATGCAAAGCAAATCTGCATGATCGCGCATATTTTTGGCAAAGCCTACGAATTCGGCTATAATCTGCGCGATCGCGCATATGAGTTCTGATGAAACGACATCCAAGCGCATCGGAAGAAGCGTTCGAGAAGCGCGCCATCGCCAGGGGATCGATCAGGCCAAGCTCGCCCTGATCGCGAACGTCGCCGTCCGCTCGGTCCATCGTGTGGAGAACGGTGAGCCAACGGTCCGCCTCGACGTGCTGACGCGAATCCTCAGCGCGCTGGGCCTGGAGCTCGAGGTCCGCCGCCGGAGCGGCGGATGAGCCTCGGCGTCTACTGGCATCGCGACGAGATCGGCAAACTGCAGCGCGTCGACGAGCGATCGCGCGAGTACTACTTCCAATACGCCAACCCGTCGCGGGCGATCTCGCTGTCGCTGCCGATCTCCGAGGAGCCCTTCACCCCGGAGCAGACCCGCCCCTTCTTCGAGGCCTTGCTGCCCGAGGGCACGGTCCGCGAACGGATCGCAGGCCAGCTCAAGCTCGCCGCCAGCGACTCCTATGGCCTTTTGTCAGTGCTCGGCCGCGACTGCGCGGGTGCACTTCAGATCCTCGAGGCCAAGCGCATGTCAGAGACACCCTCGGTTGGCTGGCTCGACGAGGACGAGCTCGACGTACTGATCGAAGAACTCCCGCGGCATCCGCTCGGCATACATGTGCGGGACGAGCGCCTGCGCCTCAGCCTGGCCGGCGTACAGAACAAGGCCGTGCTGCTGCGCGACGACGCCGGCGTCTTCGGAAAGCCGCTGGACGGCATGCCCAGCACGCACATTCTCAAGCCCGAGCCGCCAGGCGGCGACTACCCGGGCCTGGCGACCAACGAGTACTTCTGTATGCGCCTGGCCGCTCGCTGTGGTCTCTCCGCGGCGGAGGTAGGGCTGATCGCGCTCGCCGGCCGCCCCTGCCTGGTCGTGCAGCGCTTCGATCGCGAGCTCTCGAGCTTCCCACCGACACGCGTGCATCAGGAGGATCTCTGCCAGGCGCTCGGCCTGACAGGAGACTTCAAGTACCAGAAGGAAGGGTGGAAACTGCCTTCCTATGCAGCGCTCGCCGGACTCCTCGACAAGCATTCACCCTCACCTGGCCTGGATCGCCTCGCGGGGGCACAGGCAGCGGTCTTTCACTACCTGCTGGGAAACGCCGACGCGCACGCCAAGAACATCTCGCTTATCCACGGCGCAGATGGCGTTCACCTCGCGCCGCTGTATGACGTGCTCTGCACCGCCGCCTACCCCGAGCTCGACACGCACCTGGCTCTGAGTATCGGCGACGAGCTCGACCCCGACTCGATCACCTCGATCCACTTCGCCGACCTAGCCGAGGACTTCTCGCTGAACGCCACGGCGTTTGAGCGCGTGCGTAGAGATCTGAGCGAGCGGGTCGCCATCCAGGCCCAGTTCCTGCGCGAGAAGGCGCTCGAAGATGGGTGGCACGACCCGTCCATCGACCGCATCCTCGATGTGATCGCCTCGCGCCTCCCGCGTGTAGCGCTCACCGAGTGATCCGCCGCCGATGACCCTATGGATCCAAGCCAGACTGCAGGCCGGGAGTAGCGGCTAGATGGTTGATTGCATGGGGATTGTGCGCAGTAGTTGACGAGTTGGCTCGGCCGAGGTGACCGACCGTCTGGCCCTCGCCCTGGCGCAAGACGAGATCGGCGAAGGAGGCATCGTGAGGGTCGAAACCGTGTAAGCGACGCGCCGCGAGGAGCCTCCTACTCAACCTGCGGTCACCGTGTAGGTCCCGAACACGTCGGGGTTGACGGCTGTCGTCGTCCAGGACATCACGAAGCCGAACCGCCCGGTGCCTGCCGGAGCGGGAAGGATCTCCGGGTTAAACACCTGTTTTGTCGTCGGGTCCACTCCGAATTGTTTGTTGATGTAGATGCATAGGAACCCTTTGTCCGCGTGGCCCGGCCCGCTGCAGTGCGTTACCGGCGTTTTGACTTCTGCCGTGATCACTTGACTCGAGGGCGCGCCTTCTTTCAGCGGGATCGGGAAGCTCGCCGAGGTTTCCAGTGTTTCACCGGGTTTGCCGCCTACCGAGCCCAAGCCCCAAGTCCCACTCTCAGAAGCCCCAGAGGGAAGGTCGGAGAGAGCCGACTGACCAGGTTCCCCAGGTTCGCCGCGGTCCCCTTTGGTCCCGTCGCTGCCTTTCGAACCTTCGATCCCCTTGGCACCTTGCGTGCCTGTCGGTCCTGCCGGCCCCGTAGCGCCCCTCGCTCCACGCGTCCCCTCGAGCTTCTTCAGCACCTTCGGGTTGATCTGCTTGGTCGAGTTGATCAGGTATTGGTTGGCCGCGAGCGCGCCGGCGCTCATCGCGAACAGCAGAGCGAGCGTGGCCGCGACGTTCGCGTAACTGAGATGTTTGCGCATCGTTACCCCCCGTGGCTTTGGTGTGCGAGATACAAACGAGAACCTGTGTGGCACAAAAACTTGAACCTACGTGCTGGACGAATCAATTAGACAGAATGGCGTGGCCGGTCGGCCAGTATTGGCTCATGGTCGTGAACCCCAAGCAGTGCCTGCGGTAGTCTCGTGCTCGTGAGAACCCGGTGGACCGCCGCGTCGCTTCTGGTTCTGTCCTTGGCGCTCGCCGCACCGGCTCTCGCGGGGCGCCCACCCTTGCCGAGCGGTGGGAAGGAAATCCCTGCCGGATACCTGCCCGCGATGTGCACGGAAGCGACAGACGACGGCTACGCCCCGAACTACGGCTACTACTACTCGGCGACGACAAAAGCGTGGCTGCAGGCGCCCCGGTGCGTGCCCGTATGGGGGAACCTCGCGCTGATGCCCTCGCAGATCGCGAGGCCCGGCGGCGCGATCACGATGACCGCCGTGCCCAACCAAGGGTCGAACTCCGCGACCTACGCGCCAGAAACGAAATCGATCACGTGGGACTTCCCCGGAAAGAAGATCTCCGGGTGCGGTCCTGCCGACCTCTCCTGCACGACGGTGCCCTTCGCCAAGGCCGGGCCGCAGTGGCAGTGGGCGCTGTTCCACGTGACGATGCCGCGGACGTTCTTCATCGACTCGCCAGGGGAATTCTGCGCGGGCCAGCACGTCTGCGCCGGGTTCGCAACCAACGCATGGTCGTTCGCCGGCCTCCCGCCCGCGGGGACGCCCGGGCCGCTGCCCCTCGGCGTCACGAGGGTCTGCATCGGCGGGTGCCGGCGCGCGGCGGTTGTCGTACCGGAAAAACTGCGTGCGGGGGTGACGAGCGTGCAACTGCCCGTCGGATGCGGCGGAGCAGCCGCGAAGGTTGCTCGCCTGCGAGCGTTCGCGGCGGAGCTCTCCTGCCCGGTGGAGCTGAAGGCGACGCTCGACGAGAAATTCCTCACCGAACTGGAGAAGAGCCAGGAAGCCGAGCTCAGGACTCTCGCCGAACGTCACAAGGCCATGGCGCAACTGCAGAAGGAAATGCTCGACCTCCAGAACCAGGTCACCGAAAACAAGCGCAACACGACTAGCCACCGACTCTCAGGCGACCCCCCCGAACCGAGCTATGAATACATACTGGAACACGGACTCCCGACATTCGATCACTACATCCAGGGCAACGCCGGCTCCCCCGAAGTCCTAGCCATGCTGGCGGATGCCGAAGCCTCGCTGGGCGGGATGTACCCGCCGCAGGCGGAATCCGCCTCAGCCGCGGCCGCGCGAGCGCGTGCCGCGCAGGGCGGTCCCTCCGCGGCCGCCATCCTTCGCGGCGTGTACGCGGCACGACCGACCGCCGCCGACGCCCGCGCCTACACCGACGCTCTCGCGCTGGCGACCTCGGCTACGCCATCGCTCGACCGCGGGCGCGCGCGGCTGCTGCTGTCGATCGCCTTGAGGATCGGCCGCGGGGTGCTCGTCGGCGACCTGGGCTCGAAGGCGACCTTCACGATCGCCTCCGCCGGCGCGAGGGTACGCGCGGGCCAGACGCGGACCATCGCGCTCAGGGCAACAACCCTTGGTGGGCGCGCGCTGCGGATCCTGGGCATCCTCGGCCTGTCCCGCAAGGTCGGGGTCAAGCTCCACGCCAGCTCGACCGGGAACAGCGCGACCCGGACGATCTACCTCCGCTGAGCAGCGTCCCGCAATGATGGGCAGCGCCGGAGGGATCAATTCGGCGAGCTGCCTCTCAAGCGCCACCGAGCGGCGACGCGCTCCTTCAACCCCGAAGGAAAGTTGACAAGCGAATCCAGATGGTCCCGCAGCAACAAGCGCTGACCCGTCGTTTGTATGCTGCAGGCACGATATCCCCAGCCACTTCGCTGGCTGGGCGCGAGGCTCGGCTCCGGTCGGGCCTCAGCCGTTTCTGAGGGCGCCGGTTACGCAGCTATCCGCGAGACGGTCGGCGCGAGTCGTTCCTGAACAAGCAACAGCAGGGGTGTTTTCTGGTGTTGTTTGTGATAAGGTTACTGGGTATGTTGCTGTGCCTGACAGAAAGGAGCGTCCGATGGCCGTGTTGACTGCACCCCAAGCCGAGCTGTTGGATCGTGAGGCGAGCACGCTCCCTGTGGGTGAGGTTGCCGCTTACCTTCAGGATCGACTCGGGCAGCGTATGACCGCCTTCCTTACGGGTCTGTCCGACGCGAAGCAGATCGGCCGCTATGCCCGCGCAGACGGTCCTGAGCCCCGTGCCGGTGTAGCCCAGCGCCTGCGCCACGGCTACAAGGTCGTGCGCATGATCAGCGACGCATACGACGCCGACACCGCCAAGGCATGGCTGTTCGGAACGAACACCCGGCTGGATGACCAGGCCCCGATCGAAGTACTGCGCACCGCCGAAAAGCCCGAGCAGTTCACAGCGGTGATCCGCGCAGCTCGCCAACTGGCAAGCTTCCAGGAGTGAGCGAGGATCCAGCGCACCGCCCCTACTGGCGTGTCGGTCACCGAGAGGACCCGCTCGGGTTCGTCCCGGTGGAGATCTGCGAATACAGCCACCGCTTCGACGACCTGCAGCGTCGCTTCCGTACCGTCTACGTCGCCGAGTTGGCCGAGACCTCTCTGCGTGAGACCCTCGCCGACTTCCGCCCGAAGCTCTCCACCATCAGTCGCTTCCAGCAAGAGATGGGCGCAGAGGCCACGCAGGAGCTTGTCGCATGGCACGTCAGCGCGGCATGGCGAGCAGAGCATCTACTCGCCACAGAGCGCCTGAAGCTGAATGGGCCTATCTACGATCTGACCGACATCTCCCAACGCCAACTGGTCGAGGAAAGCCACGCAGCGCTCCTGCTCGAACATGGCATGCATCACCTCGATCTGCACGAGATCACTACAGACCGGCGCGTCCTCACGCAGACGATCGCCGGCGACGTTTCTTTTCAGCGCGCTGTCGCCGGGCGACTATGTGATCGCATACGCCGGGGGATCGGTGCCGACTTCGTCGTCGCGTAGTTGAGTTCGGTGCTCCATGGGGAGTAGTATCTGTTGACTAATGGGCGCGTATCTATGCGAGCGCCACGCTCGGAGGCGGACGGTGGGTCTCGTCGTGTTCGTCCTAGCCCTCATCGCTGTCCTCGCCACCGTCCCCGCCATTGCTGCTGCCGCGACCCCGCCCTCTGTCTTCGACGAATCGGTGTCGGGGATCACTGAACACGACGCGATGCTGGAAGCAAGCATCAACCCGAACGGGCTGAAGACGACCTACCGGTTCCGGCTGGAATCTGGTTGTCTGCCGCCGCGTGAGTGTCTGGTGATCGAAACGTACCCGCTGCCGAGTGGCGAGATCCCCGCTTCTTCTGAAGCTCACCATCTCACCCTGGATTTGAACGGCGCAGGCGTGACGCTGGAACCCTACACCGAGTATCGCTACAGCCTCGAAGCGACGAGCTCGGGAGGGACGACCGAAGGCCCCGGCCACTTCTTCACGACGGCCCCGGCGAGCGCCCCCTCGATCGGGGGTGAGTCGGTGTCGAACATAACGTCCACCGACGCGGCCCTGGAAGCGAAGATCAACCCCGAGGGCCTCGAAACTACCTATGAAGTGTGGGTTGGAGCTCTTCCCTGCGTAGAGGAATTTGGAGGCCCGGAACGTTGCGAAGAAGACAAAGTCGCCGGCACTATTCCCGGCGGCTTCTCCGCTCAAACAGTGAGCGTTGACATCGCCAAAGCCTCCCATGAGCTCAAGCCGAACAGCCCCTATCTGTACAGCTTTCGCGCTACCAACATGGACGGCACAACCTACGGCGCCAACAAGGAATTCAAAACGGCCGACGCCTCGCCACCCTCGATCGTAAGCGAGTCGGTCTCGCATCTGACGCCGACTGACGCGACGCTGGAAGCACAGATCAACACCGAGGGCCTGGAAACCACGTACAACTTTTATTTGCAGGAAGCGCCGCTGTGCTTGGACTTCGGCTGCGAGGTGCCTGAACGCGAGCCGGTTGCGCTGCCGGCTGGGAAGCTGCTCGGGTCGTTCGTCGGTCAGAGTGTCAGCGTCGAGTTGAACAGCGCGGGAGTGACCCTGAACCCGGGCGCGGACTACAGATACTGGGTGAGCGCAACCAGTGGGGCGGGCCCCACCAGAGGGCAGACCCAGCGGTTCATCGCACCGGAAAATGGGACTGCTCAGCCGCCGAATACCACTACGCCGCCAGGGTCGCAGTCGACCACCGGACCGGCATCCGACGCTGGTCAGGGCACGGTTACACTGGGCGCGAGCACTCTTGTAGGAAACGTCACGCCGTCGCCTAAGTTGACCGTCTTGATGGGCGCTCAGAAGCTCCCGAAGGCTTTGAAGGGGTGCAAGCACAAGCCACGCAAGCAGCGGGCGAGCTGCAAGAAGCAAGCGCGCAAGCAGTACGGCACGATCGGGCGGTGATCCGCCTAGCCACCGGCGCCCTCGCGGAATTTCGTGGCGTGGCTGCGTCTCGATACAGGCGCCGTGCTGGGAAGCGGACGGGGTGCCTCGCCGTGGATCGAACCTGATCTTCCCAGCGATCCTGTAGTGGGGAATCAGTGCGCCACGAGGCGCCATGCGAAAGGAGATGAAGGACGATAAACATCTCATCCGTGTCGGCTGTGATGTCGGCCGTGGGCTGATGCAGCGGCCCTGGGAAGCTGGGGGCCACTCGGGCGCGGGATCGCGCGCTAAGGGTGAAGCGCCCTGACAATGTAGCGGCCGGGTGGTACTGCCAGACACCCGCGTGCGCGCTAGCAAGACCGAAAGGTAGAGCGAAAGCAAACCGATGGTAGAAGCCTCTTCATCATTAGACCGGCCCGAAACCTGGTGGACATGGGCTGGGTGCAGCAACGATGCCGCTTTTGATTCTGGCGGCTCGCTCCATGCGCTCATTAGTGGGTCGCGTGGTGGCCAGCGGGAGACTGCGATTGCCCGTTGGATGGTCTGCAGGGGTAAAGTCGGCTGCCGACCCGGTCAAACGGATCATGGTGAACGTGGGAAGCACTCTGTGTGCGCCTGCCCGGTGGGGGCAGGCAAGGCGCGATGTCCGCTGGGGCACGCGGAGTGTGGCGGAGTCCGCGTAGTAGTCCGGGGGCGGGAAAGCCGTCCACATGGCGAAGGCGGACAGCAGGACCGCAGCAAGAGAAGCCGTTCGGGAGGCCGGGTGTGAATACGCTCGCGCCGCTATCGGTCGAAGAGGCCGAGAGGCGGGTACTGGGATGGCAGACCAAGCTGCACCGCTGGGCAGGCGAGGACGAAGAGAAGCACTTCGGTGATCTCTTTAACCTCGTCTGTGACCCCGCGACGTTGCTGGTCGCGTGGGAGCGGGTGAAGCGCAACCGGGGGTCTCGTACTCCTGGTGTTGATGGTGTTACGCGCAAACGCATCGAACAGGCCGGCGTGGAGCGGTTCCTTGGCGAGCTCAGACAGTCGCTGCGAGACCAGACCTTCGTGGCGCTGCCGGTACGCGAGCGTGTGATCCCTAAGCGACAGGCCGGGAAGACCAGAAGACTGGGGATTCCCGCTCTGCGTGACAGGATCATCCAGATGGCTGTCAAGCTCGTGCTGGAGCCGATCATGGAGGCGGACTTTTGCCCGTCTTCCTATGGTTTTCGGCCCGGGCGAAGAGCACAGGACGCCATCCAGGAAGTGCGGCAATTCGTCAATCCGCCCGCTTGCTATGAGTGGGTGGTTGAGGGCGATGTCGAGGACTGCTTCGGCAGCATCCATCACGGATTGCTGCTGGCCGAGCTGCGCCGTCGGGTGACCGATAAGCGTGTGCTGGGCCTGATCAAGCAGTTCCTGGGCTCGGGTGTCTTGCGTGAGCTTGGCGCCGTGACCGCAACACCATCGGGCACGCCGCAAGGGGCGATCATCTCGCCATTGCTTGCGAACGTCGCCCTCTCGGTACTCGACCGTCACTTCCAGGCGGCCTGGAACGCGCGCACGGCAGGACAACGTGCTCGCGGCTTGGCCAAGGGACTGCCCAGCTATCGAATGGTCCGCTACGCGGACGATTTCGTGATCCTGGTACGGGGCACCAAGGCACAAGCCCAGGCAATCAAGGAGCAGACAGCCGAGTTCATGGCAGAGCAGATGAGACTCACGCTCTCACCAGAGAAGACAGCGGTCACCCACGTTGACGACGGCTTCGACTTCCTAGGGATCCGCACCACGCGAATTCCCTGGCGGGGTCGAATGGTCGCCTTCAACTTCCCCAGCCGACAGGCGTTCGGGGATATAAAGCACCGCATCAAGGAACTGACCAAATGTCACACGACGAACCTCTCACTCGACCAGCTCATCCACGCCCTCAACCCAGCCCTCAGGGGCTGGACTAACTACCATCGCCATACCGCCGCGTCGCGCTGCTTCAGATACATCGACCACTACCTGTGGTGGCGGGTAATCAGATGGCTGCGCAAGAAGCACAAGCGGCTGACCTGGAAGAAGGTCAAGCGACAGTACCGGGGGCACAAGTGGGCGAGCCACGCGGGGACGAGGCTCTACTGGCCCAGCGAGGTGAAGATCAAGCGGTACCGCTACCGCGGCTACCACATCCCCTCGCCGTGGACGACCGAAGGAAACACCCGATCCACCAACCGGACCGGAGGCCGTTGACAAACAGGCAGCCCCCCAAAGCGGACAGCGCACGTTCTGCGGAGAGCCGGATGCGAGGAAACCCGCAAGTCCGGTTCGGCGGGCGGCGGCGAGGAAACCACCAGCCGCAAGGCTGACAGGCGCCTCGCCGCCGACCCAACGCCCATTCTTTGCCCCAGCTTCCAGGGAGGTTGGTGAGAGTGTCAGTCGTTGACCTGCCGAGATCGCGTCGATCAGGGCGATCAGACATCCGGTGTCATGCCCTCCCCGAACCCGGTTTCCATGCCGCAGGAACTCCAATCGTTGCATCCGCGTGCGTCCTTCGTGTGGCGTGCTGTGGAACGTTCTGCATCTGATCATCTGTGACTCCCGGTCTTTGCCGTTGCGCCGTTTGCCGTTGAGAACTTTCCAAAAACAAACAGCCGGATATGGCCGTTTCCCTGCGCGCGTCAGCGTGCGATAATCAATTGCTGTCCGGCTGTTGGGTGACGTTCCTTTTGCTGTTCCTGACTTGATAGGTGCCCACCGTGGAGGGTCTTTCTACACGTCGGGACCGCAACACCTTGGAGTCGCACGGCGGTGACCCGTGCGGTGACACCTCAGCGACGAATGGCTGGTGCGCCTGTCTTGGCGTAGTTCTGCAGGAACGCTTCGGTGGCGGCTATGTCGAGGGGTCTGGCGAAGAGGAATCCTTGGCCTGAGTCGCAGTCCTCGTCTCGCAGGAGGGAGAGCTCCTGTTGCTGCTCGATGCCCTCGGCGAGCGTCTCGATCGATAGTGCCTTGCCGAGCTGCACCAGTGTGTGGATGAGTGTCTCGCCTTCCTGGCTGTGACTGAGGCGTGAGATGAACGAGCGGTCGATCTTCAGCGCGTCCACAGGGAACTTCTGCAGGTGCGCCAGCGACGAGTAGCCCGTCCCGAAATCATCGATTGCGATCCGAACACCGAGCTGCTTGATTGTGGTGAGCCGGCGGGCTGTTTCCTCGGCGTTGCGCATCAGCGTCGTCTCGGTGATCTCGATCGTGAGCGCTTCTGGGTCCAGGCTGCTGCGGGAGAGAGCGCTTTCGATGTCGAGGATGAGTTGGTCGGTGTCGAGCTGACGCCCGGAAACGTTGACGGCCATGCCGATCGGATACCCGGCTGCCCGCCACGCGGCGCCTTGACGACAGGCCTCCTCTAGAACCCACTTGCCGATCTCCGTGATCAGGCCTGTCTCCTCCAGTAGCGGGATGAACTCGTCCGGCTGAACGGTTCCCCGGGTAGGGCTGTTCCAGCGGATCAGTGCCTCCACGCCGGTAGGGCTCATGTCGCTGAGGTCGAACGTGGGCTGGTAGACGAGGGAGAACTCGTCGTTTTCCAAGGCGACGCGCAGATCCATCTCGAGCTCCATACGCGTTTGAACAGCATCCTGCATGCCGGTCTCGAATACGACATAGCGGTTCTTGCCGTCCCACTTCGCGCGATACATCGCGATGTCCGCGTCGCGCAGGAGGTCCGCGGCCTGCGCCCGGTCGCCGGAGGCGATGCCGATACTCGCCGTCACGATCAAACGAATCTCGTCCTCTGCTCCGAGCTTGAACGGCTGCGTGAGAGCTTCTAGCAGCCGCTCGGCGATCATCTCGGGTCCCGCCGCGAGCGAGAGCTCCTCGGAGATCACGACAAACTCATCGCCACCCAAACGACCGAGTGCGTCCCCGGCGCGCACAACCCCGTCGAGGCGTTCCGCGACCGCCCGCAAGAGTTCGTCGCCAGCCGCATGTCCGAGCGTGTCGTTGATGGTCTTGAAGTTGTCGAGATCGACAAACAGTGCTGCCACCGGGGCGTGGTTGCGACGGGCGCGCACCAGCATCTGCTCTACACGATCCAGGATCAACGTCCGGTTCGGGAGCCCGGTAAGCGGGTCGTGGGTGGCCAGGAAAGCGAGCTCTTCTTGGCGGCGCTCGAGCTGCTCGTCGGCGAGCTTACGCTCGGTGTCGAATGACTCGCACATCCGCACGAGCGTCACGTTGAGGCTACGCTGCAACATCGCCAGCGCCTGGGCAAGCACCTCTGGGGAGATCTGTAGCTCCGTGGCGCTCTCGCGCACGACTTCGCTCGCGGCGTCACACCACCGCAGACAGCGCTTGGTCACCTCGTTCAGCGACGCGGCACGCTGAGCCGCCAGCTGGCCAAAAATGTGCCAGGACTCCCGGCCGACCTCACGAGCAGCCTCGGGGCTGTCTCCCGACATCCACCGTGCAACCGCGGTCGTGGAGACGGTACCCACCCGCGCGAAGCTGTCCTCGACCATCGCATCGAGCGTCCGACCGGCAGCGAGGTTACGCGCAAGGATTCTCTCAAGGACGTCCTCCGTGCGCTCGCCCAGCGCCTCGCCGAGACGACGAAGCTCCACGGCAAGCTCATTCGGGCCCGCCGACGGTCCCATAGCGCACAACGCGCGCGTGTTCACATTGGATCCCGACATCAACCTGAGCATCGGCCACAAACAAGAAATCCATGACGCTAAGGACCGGGGGGCTAGACGCGTCACTTGGGCTTCGGAGGGCCGGCCGGACTAACGTTCAGCCATGTCGAGCGGGCGCGCGGTCGCAGCGCTGGTCAAGCCATTGACGCTCGACCAGAACACCACGCGGTTCTACCTTCCGGTCGCGGCCGCGAGGAGCACCGCCGCGAATGCTAGGTAGGCGAGGATGATCACGATGCCGGCACGTCGACGCATCAAGGAGCTCTACGGCGTCGTACCGCGCTCGATGCAGTTCACCGCCGAACAGACCTACCTCCAACCGCCCGAACACCAGACGGACATCGTGCACGTGATCAAGGGAGCGATCGAAGCCGACATGGTGAGCGCTCACCATCGGTCGGGTTTGACAGGCACTGACGATGGCATGGCGAATATGTGTTGTGCAAGTGTCATGGAAACGGTTCAGCACGCTGCGCGGGCATCACCAAGAGCTGGGTGTCGTTGAGCCTTTCTGGGAGGCTCAGCTCGCAGTACTGGTAACAGTGGTGTTCTACGTGGCGCTGCCGAGCAGGCTACGGTTGGTCCTCGCTGGGTTGTGCCCTCCCTTGAGGGTTTGCTGCTGTTCGGGCTGGAGATCTCCACGCCATATCGCCACCACACCCAGTCGCCGGTTCGCCGGCGTATTTCGATCGGATTGATCGCGGTCGTCACCGCAGCGAACTTCGCAGCGGAGGGGCTACTCGTCCACTACCTGCTGACGGGCGGCGCGACCGGCGGACGATCACTGGTTCTCTCGGCTGCCCAGATTTGGTTTACCAATGTAGCCGTTCGGCTTGTGGTTCTGGGAGGTTGATCGCGGCGGTCCGCACATGCGCACCGCGACCAAGCCCGGTCCGCCGGACTTCCTCTTCCCCCAGATGGGAGCTTCGGAGCCATCGCTAAAGGGCTGGCGTCCCGCGTTCTTGGATTACCTGTATGTCGCGTTCACAAACGCGAGTGCGTTCAGCCCGACCGATGCCATGCCGCTGAGCGTTCGCATCAAGAGCCTGATGCTGATCGAGTCGATCGCGTCATTTCTGACCGTCGGGCTGGTCGCCGCAAGAGCGGTCAAAATCCTCAACATGTGATCCCTCTTCGGGGAGGATAAGTTCGCCAATGTCATGGTCAACTGGGAGAAGTACCTTGCCCCGTGGATCAGGGACGGCAGCCCGCTGAGCGCGACACACAACCATGGACGTGGCAAGCAGTCGAACACCTCGCGCCCTCGTGATGCACGCGGGCGTATCGTCGTGCCGGACGAGACGCGGCCGTCATCGCAGGGGTTCAGGCCGTTTAGCGGGGCGTGGCGAGCTCGCCAAGTACTGCTTGGGATTCGGTGAGGTTGGTGTTCAGGATTTGGCGGGCCGCGCTTTTGACGGCGAAGACCTCAGCCGAGGCCAAAGACCCCCTGCCGGGCGATGGCGAGAGGCGATGCTCGACGCCGCTGGCGTTCGATCCGGCTCGCGCGTACTCGACGTGGCAGCGGGCGCTGGAGGTCAGACGCTGGCCGCGGCGCCTACCGCTTGAGCATGAACACTTTCGTCGCACTGATAGGTGTCTTGCCGGTGGGCGTGAAGGTGTCCTTGGCGATCAGCTTGATCAGCTTGGCGTGCTTGAGCAGGCTTTTGCCCACTGCGGTGAGGTCGATCTTTATCGTCGCGGTCCCCGCAGCGGAAAAGGTCAGCTTGCCAGACGCGACGAGGACCGGCTTGGCCTTGGCCTTGGTCTTCTTGGCGAGCTTCACACCATGTGGTAGCTGGTACCAGTCGATCACGGCAGTGCCAGCCTCAAGAGCCCTGAACGTGAGAGTGAACCCGCCGGTTTTGAGCAACGAGGCGATCTTGGCCGCTTTGCCTGTGGGGGTGACCAATTGGGCGAGGAGTGCCGCGATCTGAGCCGAGCTCACGGTCGCGGAGATCTTGCCGCTTGTGGTGGCGCCTGCGCCTGTACTACCTCCACCGTCGCTAGTACCGCCGTCACTACTCGACGGTGGCGCTTGGACCACTGCGGTCTGTGCCGAGTTGGCGGGCGCCCCCGAGCCGGCTGCGTTGCTTGCTGTCTCCTGCACACGGATCGTGGAGCCGACGTCCGCGACGGTTACCGTGTATGTCTGGCTTGTCGCGCCAGCGATAGGCGTGCAATTGTTGGCGGAGCTGTCGCAGTCTTTCCACTGATAGCCGTAGCTGGTGGGGCTGTTCGTCCACGCACCGTGGGCCTCGGTGAGCGTCTGGCCCTGCTGAGCGGTCCCGGAGATCGTCGGCGGTGCCGTGTTGGCGGGCGGCGCGATGATGATCGGCCCGACCGCCGCTGAGCTCGCGGGAGTGCCGGCGCCTGCTTCGTTGCGCGCCGTCTCCTGAACGGCGATCTTAGAGTCGACGTCCGCGGCTGTAAGCGTGTAGGTCTGACCGGTCGCGCCC
>DATBPE010000117.1:0-8117 GCA_036561505.1 Solirubrobacteraceae bacterium | reverse complement strand
CCGGTCACTCGGATTCCGTGTCCTTGGCGGAGTTCCAGCAATCCTTCATCGCGCAGCAATCTCAGCGCACGCAGAACCGTGTTGACGTTGACGTCCATGACGGCCGCGAGGTGACGTGCGGGTGGGAGTCGCTCGCCGGACTTGGCTTCGCCGTCGGCGATCGCTTGGCGAATCTGTGCGGCGACCTGCTCGTGCAGGAGAGCTGGGTCTCCTCGGTCCACCTTGACATCCAGCATTGTGCTAGTCATAGTAGCTCATTGAATGCTGGTCGAGAGCCCTCCTAACGCCACGATCGAGCAATCTCTCGCGAGCTTGCCCGAGGCCGGCGTGATCGAGGACGCGCGCTCGCGACAGCGGCGCCACCGCCGCGTCGGCGCGTGCCTGCTGGTCGTGGTCGCCTTGGGCGCGGGGATCGCATCCTTGTACAGCGGCGGAGGTGGAGGCACCCCGCGCGGCGGGGCGTCAGTCGCTAAGGGTGGCCCACTGTCGGTCCAGGGCGCTGCCCTTCGGCTGCCAAGCGGACGCTCGACAACCACGTTCACCATCACAGCTCCAACCGCGCGCGCATACGACGTGACCGTGGCCGCTGCGGCAGCATCGGCGATCATCCTGACCATGAAAATCAGCCCCGGCGTGGGCTGGACCGTGAACACGCTTGATGACCCAAGCTGCCACACGGTCGCCGGACATACCGCCTGCCTGCTGCACTTCGCCGCGGGGGGAAACCCGGGCGGAACGTGGACTGCCATGGTTCACAAGACCTCCCTCCCGCCGGCGCGCGCGCACATCGGCATCCTGTTCGCTCGGCACGCTGGCGAGTTCGCCGGCTGAGCTTTTCGCGGACCAACCGATCGTCACGAACGCGGAAAGCAGCGCGGGTTCCTGTCGCGTACAGGTGCACGGCCGGACACCACAACTCCACGCTTGAGATCACGAACTCGCCGCCGTCCGTCTTGGGTGCGATGAACGGTCGCGGCAGGCGCATGCGAGAAGCCCTGCTGAGCGGGCAGCCACGCTCAGTGAATGGCAGCCGAAACCTTCCGTCGAAACGCCGCAGGGTTGATCGCGGGGTAGCGATATAGCTCGGGCTCGATCGTGTCGTATAGCTCGAGCAATCTGGCCCGCTCCACGAGCCCAGACTCAAGCATCCGCGCTACATCATCGAGATCCTGGCTGAAACCTCGCTCGATCTTGGACAACGCTTGCGAATAGAAGTCGAAGTGATGGATATCGACGTTGCCCTCCCGGAACACAAACGGGCTGCGATCGCGCCAGCCTGGTAGCTCGGGAATGAAGTCCGGCGGCGAGGTGAGCTCGATGTTCACACCAAGATCCTCCTTCAACGCGGGAAGCTCGCGCAGGAGCGCATCCACCTCGGGCTCGAACGTCATATCGACATCCACGGTCGAGCCGCGCCAGCCTTCAAGGACAGCCGAGGCACCTCCCGTCAAATAGATCCGCGTCGGCGTACTGGCCACCCGGCCGAGGCGGCGAGCCAGCTCCCGTAGTCGATGCTCGTCAACCGGCGGACGCATGCTCGGCCGCCCGCGCAAAGCTCACCACACGAGCGACCAGCGCGTTGTAGCGACTGTGAGCCCCCTCGTCTGTGTGCGTGAGCAATTCGTAGAGTCGATGCGCGGGTTGCTCTCCTGCGCCATGCGGCACATCGATCCCGAGAGCTCTCAATCGCGGTGCCGCCATCGCCACCAACAGCGCCGATTCGCTTTCTCTACCGGCCGCAAGGTCCTCGAGCCCCTCACTCACGAGCTCGTATCCAGGCAGGTCTGTTTGCACGTCGCACATGAGCAGATCCTAGGCCATCCGTGAGCAGCGTCTTTGAGAACATCCACCTCTCCAACCGGTCTGATGCGTTCAGAAATCTCCCCAATTGGACGGCCCTACATCCTCGGACTCATCTACACCCGGAGACCTCGTTGAGTGAGGGGCTTCCCGGTAGGTGGTGCTGGCAGTCCGCTCAGGCGTATTCTCGAGGCGCTTCTGCTGCTAGCTGAAAGTGGCACACCGAACCCACTCAGCTGCCGCTTACACCTTCAGAATCCTAAAGCTCGGCCCGAGCAGCTTTCGCAGGTCCTCCGGATCGGCGCTCGCGACGGCATCGACCCGTTGGCTCACGCCGACAGCGATGCACGCATCGATCGTGCTCGCCCCTGGGGTTGTTCTGCGCACCTCCTTCTCTGAGCCCGAGAACGTTCCCCATAAGCCGAATCGTTCTCATTGTCACATGCCGGTGGTCTTTAGAGTACGGTTCAGTAGGATGAGATCTGTCGGCTGGGCCACATTCCGCTACTCGTGCGCGGTCCAGTGTGAGACCGACGTTCAGTGTGCCCGTGCCGTGGGCCGCGGTGCGGGGATTGGGGACAGCCGCGGCGCCTGGGTGCGGTGGCCTGGTGAGGGCCGTCGGTGTCGGAGCAGGGGAGGGTCACCATGTCCGCGATGAAGAACGCCGTGCTCGGGCTGGTGATCGAGCGACCATCCGAGCGTTACCGCCTGGCGGTAGACGTCCGCGATCGCTTTGGTGCCGGGACGACCTATGTCTACTGGGCGCTGGATCAGCTGGAGGGCGCCGGTCTGGTGGACCGGTTTGACGATCGTGGACATCCGGTGCGCCGGGGCGTGCGCTGCCAGCGCCCAACATACCGCCCGACTGAGCAGGGCATCGCGCACTTCGATCAGTGGCTTTCCTCCTCGATCAGCGAGCCGTCGTTTCGTAGCGATGAGGTTCACATCAGGCTCGGGCTGTGTCGCCCCAGAGACGTGCCGGGCATGATCGATCAGGTGCTCGGTCAAGAGCAGGTGTGCCTCGGGCGGATCCGCGATCTCAAGCGCCTCGGTGAAGAGCAACCGCCGCTCGGGTCCTCCTGGTCAAAGACCGTCGAGGTGCTGAGCCGCGACGCCGAACTAGCGCACTGGAGCTCTAGGCTTGAATGGCTGCAAAGCGTGCGCGGGATGCTCGATCGGATCCCACGCGACGCCTCCGTGAGGTGAGTGCCGGCGAGGAGGCGAGGTGATGGAGAGCGTGTTGTTGTCGCTGAGGGGGGTGAGCAAGAGCCACTGGCGTGGACCGCACGAAGTGCGAGTGCTCTCACAGGTATCGCTCGATGTACCCGAGGGGAACGTCGTCTCGGTATGGGGCACCCGCGGTGCCGGTAAGACGACGCTGCTGGAGATCGCGGCCGGTCTGCAGAGCGCCGATCAGGGGATCGTGAGCTTCCGCGGAGAGGACCTGAGCAAGATGTCCGACGGCCAGCGCACGGTCCTGCGTGGCCGTCACGTCGGTTTGGTGCGTCGTGCCGGGCCTCGTAGCGATCTGCGCGTGATCGACCACGTGGCGCTGCCGGTGATGGCCGAACACAGCGAGCGCAGCGCGTTGCGGTGCGCGGCCTCAGCGCTCGATCGGGTCGGGCTGAGCGGATGCGCAAAGCAGCGATGGCGCAGCCTCTCCGATGGAGAGCGGGCGCTCGTGAGTATCGCTCACGCGATCGTGCGCCAACCCGCCCTGCTTTTGGTTGACGACCCGACGATGGCTCTGGATACCGTCGATCGGGAGACCGTCAGCGAGTTGCTACGGTCCCTGGCCGACTGTGAGCGCATCGGCGCGCTCGTCACCACGCCGGACATGCCGGCGGTGATGCACTCTCACGAGATCCGTTCACTGAGCGGCGGGCGTTTGCTAGCCCCACCGAAGGACACCTTGCTACCGGGAAAGGTCATCGAGTTTCCCGGCGGGGACGGTGCGAGCGGTACCGGTGCGTCTTCCGGGTGATGCTCGAGTTTCAGCAGGTCGTCAAGTACTACGGGGTCGGTGACGGCGAGCCGGTGCACGCCGTAGACGGGGTGTCGCTGTCGCTCAACAAGGGTGAGCTGCTCGCGTTGTATGGGCCCAGCGGTTCGGGCAAGACGACGCTGCTTCTGATCGCCGCGGCACTGCTCACCCCCGACAGCGGGAGCGTCATCGTCAACGGGCGCGACCTCTCATCCCTGAGCGAGAAAGAAGCGTCCAGCTACCGGCTGCAGGAAATCGGGCTGGTGCGCCAATCCTTCAACCTCCTGGCAGGCGCGAGCACGATCGACAACGCGGCCCTGAAGCTGTTCGGTACCGGCGCCAGCAAGACAGCGGCACACAGGCGAGTCGCACCGCTGCTTCAGCGCCTGGGCCTCGAGGGGCGCCTGGATCACCGCGGCCGGCAACTCTCGATGGGAGAGCGCCAGCGCGTGATGATCGCCAGAGCACTCTCGACCGAACCAAGCCTGGTGCTCGCGGACGAGCCGACCGGCAGCCTGGATAGCGAACGTGGCCGGGAAGTCCTCGGACTGCTGTGCGAGCTGTGTCGTGAACGGGAGCTAACGGTGCTGCTGGTGACCCACGATGCTCAGGCCGCCAAGTTTGCCGACCGGGTCTGTGCGCTGCGCGACGGACGGCTGGTCGAGTACGAGCCAGACCTCACGCTGGCAGCGACGGATGCGCGATAGCGACGAGGTGGCCCATGAAGCTGTCAAACATCCTGCGCCTCTACCGCGACCGCCTGCGCGTCGGCCTGGTCGCGGAGCTGCTCGCGGTGGCCGGTATAGCCGTCGGGGTCGCGCTGCTGTTCGCCTCACACGTCGCTAGCACGAGCCTTGATCGGTCGGTCGCACAGCTGGCAAGAGGGATCGCTGGGAACATGCAGTTTCAGCTCGACGCGCGCTCCCCGGAAGGCTTCGACCAGCGGCTGCTGGGCGAAGTGCAACACATCACAGGGGTGCAGGCGGCCCTGCCGGTAGTCGAACGGCAGGCGAGCATGACCGGACCCTCCGGCAGCGTGTCGATCGATCTGCTCGGTGCCGATCCACGCTTCGCCCGGGCTGGCGGTCCGCTACTGAAACGCTTCAGCCACCTCCAGCCCGCCAACAACTCCAGTCACAGCCAGCTCACCAGCCAGCCCAGCATCGCGCTGCCAGCGCCGATTGCGCAATCGGTAGGCGCCGGGCCGCTGCAGCCGGTGACGCTGCAAGTCAACGGACACCAGACACAGACGCTCGTCGGAACCACGCTCTCAGAAGCGGACATCGGCGGACTCGTTCACAGCTTGATAGCGCTCGCCCCGGTGTCTTACGTGCAACGGCTGAGCGGGATGACTGGGCGACTCAGCCGGATCTTCCTGGCGGTCAAGCCGGGCCGCGAACGCGCGGTCCATGCGGCGCTTCAAAGGCTCACCGGCGACGGCGTGAATATTCGTGGCGCGGACTTCGACGCGACGCTGTTCAGCCAAGCGGCCGGACCGGCGAATCAATCAACAGAACTGTTCGCGGCGATCAGCGCCTTGGTGGGCATCCTGTTGGCACTCAACGCGATGCTGCTGACGGTGCCCCGCCGCCGCGGCTATGTGTTCGACCTGCGCCTGGACGGATACTCCCGCTCACAGGTCGTCAGAGTGCTGCTGTTCGACGCGCTCGTGTTGTGGCTGATCTCCTCCGTCGTGGGGCTGGGGCTGGGGGAGATGCTCTCAGTAAAGCTGTTTCGCCCGGAAGCGGGCTACCTGTCGTTCGGGTTTCCGATCTCATCGCAGCGGATCGTGACGTGGCAGAGCGTCGCGCTCGGGGGCGCGGTGGCTCTGCTGGCGTCCGGCACCGGTGTATTCGCGCCGTTGCGTGAGATCTTCGCCCCGTTCAAGCTCGAGAGCGGAGAGGTGCAGGGACTCGGGGGGCGCTTGAGGACCGTTGCGTTGGCGGGCGGCCTGGTGTGCCTGGCGCTCACAACGGCGGTTCTGCTGTTCGCGCCACGCTCAGCGATCGTCGGTATCGCAAGTCTGAGCGCGGCGCTGCTGTTGCTGCTGCCCGTTCTGTTCGACGCCAGCGTGAGCGCGTTCAACTATCTGCGGCGTCCGTTTCGAGGCATCTCACCGTACCTGGCGGTGATCGAGCTGCGAGACCGATCGAACTATGCTCGCTCGCTGGCGATAGCCGCCACCGGGGCGATCGCCGTGTTCGGCAGTGTCGCCATCCAAGGAGCTCGCAGCGACCTCAAGCAGGGACTGGACGCGGCCGTCAGGGACATCGACACCACGGGTCAGGTGTGGGTGACGGCGGCCGGAGCGTTCAACACCTTCGCCACGACGCCGTTCACGAGCACCGCTCTGCCACGGTTGGACCGGTTGCCGGGCGTGGCCAGGGTCAGTGTCTACCGGGGGAGCTTTTTGAACTGGGGTGAGCGTCGGCTGTGGGTGCTGGCGCCGCCAAGCAGCGTGAGCTCACCGATCCCCGCCAGCCAGCTCACCAGCGGCGATCTCGCGACCGCCAGCGCCAGGGTCCGCCAAGGCGGCTGGGCGGTACTCTCACAAGCCCTCGCGGCCGAGCACGGCCTGCACCTCGGCAGCTCCTTCACACTGCCCTCGCCACGAGCGCAGAGGATGCGAGTGGCCGGGTTGATCACGAACCTGGGCTGGCCACCCGGGGCGCTGATCCTGAACGCCGATGAGTACGCGCGCGCGTGGGAGAGCTCCAACCCCAGCGCCTACCAGATCCAACCGCGCCAGGGCCACGCGCCAGCGAGCGTCAGTAGCGAAGTCCGCCAGGCACTCGGAGAGAACTCTGGCTTTCGCGTGGAAACGGCCTCCCAACGCGAGCATCGTCACTACGCGTCGACTCGTCAGGCGCTGGCTCGCCTGACGGAGATCGAGACACTGGTGTTGATCGCAGCGACCCTGGCGATGACAACCGCGATGGGAACGGTGATCTGGCAGCGACGAGCACAGCTCGCCGACATGCAGGCCGAAGGGTTCAGGAGAGGGGTCCTGTGGCGCGCTCTGCTTTGCGAGAGCGCGGTGTTGCTAGGCACCGGCTGCTCGATCGGCGCCCTCTTCGGCTTGTACGGGCAGCTGCTTCTCAACCACGCTCTGGTCACGGTCACGGGCTTCCCGGTGGTGCAGTCTGTGGGGGTCCAGGTTGCGCTCTCGAGCTTCGCGCTGGTGACCGCCGTGGCGGTGTTGGTGATCGCCATACCGGGGTATCTGGCGGCACGCGTGCACCCCGCGATCAGTTTCCAGGACTAGTTGGTTAGACGTTGAGCGCCGTTCTAGAATTCGGCCATATTCGTCATTCCGAAAAAGTGAGCGTGTCAGTCGAGCACAAGTAGCGGCGCTTGCACGGGCCGCCACACGAGAGCTCACAGGTGGCCTTCACACCGTCACGCGCGAGCTACAGCACTGGCGTGAGCTGGCGGTGGATATCCCGGATCCGTGCACACGCGAGGACGCCCTGAGCTCGCTCGCACGCAAGCGCGGTCACACCGATGGCGCCGCCCTGTTCTGGACGATCCCGCGCAAGCGCAACCTGAAACTGCTGCGGCTGCTGGTGGCCTACGACATCATGTGCGACTACCTGGACAACGTGCACGAGCGGGCCCCCGATCGGCGCAACGGCGAACAACTGCATCTGGCGCTGATCGACGCGCTGGATGTCTGTGCGTCTCCCCGGGACTATTACCGCCACCATCCCCACAAGAACGACGGTGGCTACCTGCAGGCACTGGTCATCGCCTGCCAAACGGGGTGCGCGGCGATGCCCTCCTACGCGCAGGTCCGGTCTTTGGCGATGCGTGAAGCCGGCCGGGCCCAGGTACTCGCCTTGAATCACAACCCGGATCCTCTCCAGCGCGACGTGCAGCTACAGGAGTGGGTTGCCGAGCATGGGCCCCAGACCAGCGAAGCCAGCTGGTTTGAGCTGTGCGCCGCCGCGAGCACGTGGCTGACCGTCAACGTGCTGCTGGCACTCTCCGCGGAAGCGGATTGCCGCGATCAGGACGTGCAGGCCGCGGTGGCCGCCTACAGCCCCTGGATGGGGGCCGCCGGGACGATGCTCGACAGTTACGTCGATCAAGCCGAAGACGCCGCTGAGGATCAGCACAGCTATTTCGCTCACTACCCAGACCCACAGACCGCCTCGCGCCGCCTCGCCGAGCTGATCGGACGATCGCTGTATGAGACTGGCCGGCTGGAGAACGGAAGCCGCCACACGCTGATCCTCGCGTGCATGATCGCGATGTATCTCTCCAAGGACAGCGCCCGCACGCCGGACATGAAAGACACCAGCCAGAGCCTGCTAGAAGCGGGCGGCCCGCT
>DATBPE010000116.1:0-17509 GCA_036561505.1 Solirubrobacteraceae bacterium | reverse complement strand
TGCGTAGCGTGAGCGCGGATCTGGACAGCTAGCTTGAAAGGAACAGGTATGCGTGCACGACGGAAGTGGTTGGCGGCGCTGGTCGCTGGGGGTTTGCTGGTTGGTGGTTTGAGTGGCGGCTTCGCGCTGGCGGCCGGGAAGACGGGTGCGGCGATGCATCACAGCCCGGCTATGCACCATGGTTCTGCGATGCATCAGCAGGGAGCCGCGATGTCTCACGGCGCGGCAATGAGTAGTGCCCAGCTGACGGGTTAGCGTGGTTGCGCGGTGGCTCGGCGTTGCTGTTGGGGCGCCGAGCCTGATCGTCCTGGGTCTGGTGGGCGGTTCGCTGCTCGCACCCGGCGGTGAGCCTTCGGGCTCGTCGGGTTTGACGGTTGCTGTGGTGAGGGGTGTAGCGCGCCCGCGGTCTGTTGGTGTGCTCCCGCCGGGGTCTAGTGTGGTCGCGAACGTCGATGGCCGCCAGGCGGTGGTGTATCGCAGCGCCGGTGCTGCGCGTCCGTGGCGGCGTTTTTCTAACCCTACGCCCCAGCACACCCCGCTGGTGTTCCTGGTTCGCGCGCGCAGGGGCTCGTGGCTGCGGGTGATGCTGCCAAGTCGTCCCAATGGCTCGGAGGGTTGGGTGCGCGCGGCCGGGGTGGAACTTCGCGAAGACGCCTACTCGGTGGTTGTTGGCTTGAAGGACCGCCGGCTGATCGTGCGCAAGGGCCAGCGGGTGCTGCTTGACAGGGCGGTGGGTGTCGGTCGCGCGGCGACGCCTACGCCGAGGGGTGTCTATTACCTAACGGAGTTGCTGCGCCAGCCGAATCCTGCGGGTCTCTATGGCCCGTGGGCGTTTGCGCTGTCGGCGCACTCGCCTGTGCTGACGCACTTCGGTGGCGGTGACGGTCAGATCGGTATTCACGGCACCGACGAACCGTCCGGGATTGGTCACAACGTCAGCCATGGCTGTATCCGGGTGGCCAATCGTGTGATCGAGCGGCTCGCGGCGATGCTGCCGCTGGGTACGCCCGTCAGGATCGTTGCCCAGGCGCGCAAGTTCACGGGAACGTAATCCGTGACTGTCAGGCTCGTTGACTGATGCTGCTGTTGATCCTCTTCGGGTTCCTCGCGGGCGCCGGGACAGCTGTCTCTCCGTGCGTGCTGCCGGTGTTGCCGATCGTCCTCTCGGCCGGTGCCACCAGCGGTCGCCGCCGTCCGCTGGGGATCGTGGCCGGGCTCGTGGCCTCCTTTACGTTCTCCACAGTCGCGCTGGTGTATCTCATCGCTGCGCTCGGTTTGCCCAACGATTTGCTGCGAAAGGCGGCGATCGTCGTGCTGCTCGGTTTCGGGATCACGTTGTTGATCCCGCCGCTCGCGGCTCGTATCGAGGGTTTCGTCAGTCGCCTGGCCGCCGGGGCGCCGGTCAAGCGCTCGAGCGACGGGTTCTGGTCGGGCACCGTGGTGGGCGCGAGCCTGGGTTTGGTGTATGCGCCTTGTGCCGGGCCGATTCTGGCGGGGGTTATCACTGTGTCGGCGTCGCAGTCCTTCAGCGTTGGGCGCCTGCTCGTCGCGTTCTCCTACGGCCTGGGTTCAGCGGTGGTGCTGTATCTGCTGATGCTCGGCGGCCGCCGGGTTACTTCGCGTCTGGCGCGGCGCTCGGGGGTGATGCAGATGGGGATGGGTGCGATCATGGTCGTCCTCGCTGTTTTGATGATTGGTAACTACGACATCAAGTTCGAGAACACGATCGCCAAGGATGCCCCGGCGTTCCTCGTCGATCCGACCAAGGGCCTGGAGGCGGAAGCCTCTGTTCGCAAGCAGCTGCAGCGGTTGCGCTCAGGGCACACGAACGCTCTTGGCAGGGCGGTCGCGAGCGCTCAGGCAAATGCAGGAGCGGCCAGCCCCTCCACGCAACAGACGGGCAACCCCAATGTCAGCCAGCAGACACCGCGGCTGCACCTGCCCGTCATCGGCCGCGCCCCCGAATTCACCGGCACTCAGCGCTGGTTCAACACGCCGGGCGGGCGTCCGGTCACGCTCGCGAGTCTGCGGGGGAAAGTTGCGATCGTTGATTTCTGGACCTATAGCTGCATCAACTGCATACGCACACTGCCGTATTTGAAGGCGTGGTACGCGAGCTATCACTCTCAAGGACTTGAAATCATCGGCGTTCACAGTCCCGAGTTCTCATTCGAGAAGGTCGCGAGCAACGTCGCCAGCGCAATCTCAGACGACGGTCTGCGCTATCCCGTGGTGCAGGACAACAACCTGTCCACGTGGAACGCCTACGGCAACGAATACTGGCCCGCCGAGTACTTCATCGACGCACGTGGAAACGTCCGTCATGCCCACTTCGGCGAGGGGGACTACGCCACCGACGAACGCGTGATCCGCAGCCTGCTCTCCGAAGCGGGAGACCATCCCAGCGCCCACGCGACCCGGGCTCGAGGTGCAATCACAGCGGCGCCAGACACGACACCCGAGAGTTACCTCGGGGCCGCTCGCGCGGAACGCTTCTCCAACGGCACGATAAGAGACGCTCGGCAGGACTTCGGCACGCCTCGCGCTGCGGCTATAAACCAGCTCGCCTACACCGGCCGCTGGAACATCGGCCGCGAATCCGTTACCGCGCAAGGTGGTTCGTTGTCACTGAACTTCAAGGCGCAGCACGTGTATTTGGTTATGGGCGGGGGTGGCATCCATCATGTCGGGGTGCTGCTCGACGGCAAGCCGATCCCGCCGTCTGAGCAGGGCGCGGACGTCCACGCGGCGACTGTTACCCCGTCATCTGAACGCCTCTACACCCTTGTGAGTCTGCCCAGCGTCCAGCACCACACCCTCACCCTAAAACCCCAGGCGGGCACGCGGCTGTTCGTTTTCACGTTCGGTTGATCATGGCGAGCAACGGCCACGCGGCAGCACGGGAGGATGGGGCACGCGGCCGCGTGCTGGTGGTAGACGACGAGCGCACGATCGCGGAGGTCGTTTGCCGTTACCTGCAGCGCGCTGGCTACGAGACCCGTCAGGCTTTCACCGGACCCGAGGCCGTTGCTGTCGCCACCGCATGGCGTCCTGATCTGATCGTCCTTGACATCATGCTCCCGGGCTTCGACGGCCTGGAGGCGATGAGACGCCTGAGCGATACCGCAGGAGATGGCGCCGGCCGTGTTTATGAGCCGGCTGTGATCCTGCTCACCGCGCGCGCCGAGGAGCCCGACCGCATCACCGGCCTGCGGCGCGGCGCCGATGACTACGTCGTCAAGCCCTTCTCGCCCGCGGAGCTCGTCGCCCGCGTGGACGCCGTACTGCGACGCACCGCACACCGTCAGCAAGAAATCGATTCTGCGGCGATCGAGATCGACGGTCTCGTGATCGACCCCGGGTGCCGTACCGTCGAGGTCGACGGGCGGGAGGTGGCGCTCACCGCACTGGAGTTCGACCTGCTGTTGCACCTCGCCTCGAATGCCGGCCGCGTGTTCACCCGCGAGCAGCTGATGGAGTCGGTGTGGAACGCGTCGTTCTTCACCGACACGAGCACCGTCACGGTACACGTCCGCCGCCTGCGCGGAAAGATCGAGCCCGATCCCGCGCACCCCCGCTATATAGAGACCGCGCGCGGCGTCGGCTACCGCTTGCGGGGGCCCGCACGCAAGCCGTCCAAGTCAGGCCAACGATGAGACGCGCACTCGCGGTCACCGTGCTGGCCTGCGCGATCGGGGCTGGCATCGTCGGAGCATTCTCGGGCGCGCACGCGGCGCTCGTGACCCTCGGCCTGCTCCTCGGTGTCTGTGCGGCGGCACTCGCGGCCGCGCTGCGGGCCGCACGTTCGCGGGCGAGGATCGGCTCGCTGAGCCGCCAGCTCGCACTCGCGGTGGGGATCGCTGTGGGCGCGATTCTGCTCGGCGTGTGGGTCGCGGCAGAGGTGATGTTCATCTCCAGCGACGACGCACGGCTGGTGTCGGTGATGGCCGCCGTGATCGCGGTCGTCGGCGTATGCGTCGCGTCGGTGCTGACCGATCCGCTGGTCTACGACATCGAGCAATTGCGTGACCGTCTACGTGCGGTCGGCGTCGGGGATCGGCGCGGAGATCTCGTCCTTGGTGGCCAGGACGAGCTCGCCGATCTAGCCGTGGCAGCCAACGCAATGATCGAGCAGCTGCTCGCGGAGGAGGCAGGACGCGCAGCGGCGGAGGACGCGCGGCGACGGTTGATCGGCGCGGTATCCCACGATCTACGCACCCCGATCGCAGCTCTACGCGTGCTGACCGAGGCCGTGCAAGACCGTATCGTCACCGGGGCGACACGGACCCGTTACTTGCAAGAGATGCAGACCCACGTGGCCATTCTCTCTGCCCTGATCGACGACCTGTTCGACCTCACCCGTGCTCAGGCCGGGGAGATCAGCCTCGCGAGAAGCCCGGTCGAGATCGGCGAGCTCGTCGGCGAGACCGTGACAGCGATGCTCTGCACCGCAGAACAGCGCGAGGTTACGCTACGCGCCGAGCCCGCGACCGGCCACGCCGACGGCACGAGGCTGACCGCCCGCGCGGACCCCGAGAAGATCCAGCGCGTGCTGCTCAACCTCCTGGAGAACGCGATCCGCCACTCCCCGCCAGGCGGCGAGGTGATCGTTTCAACGAGCAGCACAGAAACCAAAGTCGAAGTCGAAGTCGCCGACGACGGAGTCGGCATCCACCCCAAGGACCGCGAGCACGTCTTCGAGGCCTTCTACCGAGGTGCCGAGCACACAGCGCGCTCAGACCACGGCACAGGCCTCGGCCTGGCAATAGCCCGAGCGATCATCAACGCACACCACGGCGAGATCTGGCTCGCCCCCGCCCAGCACGGCACACGCGTGTGCTTCACGCTACCCGCCCTCGCCGGGCTCGCCGAACCGACTAGCCTAAAGCCAACACCGATCGGTGAGCTAGGTACTCACGAGGAGCACAGCAGCAAACGCTAGCTACCTGGCTATCGTTACGGCGTGGCGGTTGATGTGCAGTCGGAGATCCAGATCGCCCGGCCCCGGGCAGAGGTCGCGGCCTACGCTTGCGATCCCGACAATGCGACCGCGTGGTATCAGAACATCAAGGCGGTTGAGTGGAAGACCCCCAAGCCGCTTGCTGTCGGTTCGCGGATCGCTTTCCTGGCGGAGTTCCTCGGCCGTCGCCTCGCCTACACCTACGAGGTGACCGAGCACGTTCCCGGTGAGCGATTCGTGATGAGTACCACCGAGGGACCTTTCCCGATGCAGACCACCTACACCTGGCAGGACACTGGACGCGGCGCGACGCTGATGACACTGCGAAACCGCGGCGAGCCAGCCGGCTTCGCCAAGGTCGCTGGCGTGGTGATGGCCACCGCGATGCGCCGCGCGAACCGCAAGGACCTGCGTCAGCTCAAGGAGACACTCGAGCGCGGGTAGGACCAGCCATTGAGCTTGTAGTCATGCAGCATCGGGCCTACGCGGAATGTAGGTGAGGGCTCGGCATCCTGCCGGGCCCTCACTGTGATCATCGGCGGATGACCACAGCTGCATGAGGTGTCGCATGCGGATGCTCGCCGGCCGAGTGGCAGTCGAGGCCGTGGTCCTGGGGCCAGCAGGACGTCGGTCAAACGGGGCTTGCAAGGAGCCCGCTAGGCCGAATCGCTAAAGGCATAATGCTTTAGACGATAATACGACTAATCGTCTATACTCATGACCATGATCTACCGTACTCCTCAACCCGATGCCGCGCTGAAAGCCGAGCTCGCCGCGTTCGACGCGCTGTGCGACGAGCTCGGCGACCAGGCCAGCCTCGCCGGGCGATGGCTTGACACTCTGCGCCGTCAGTGGCGTGCCGCCTCAGCCGAGAGCTCGATCGAGATCGAGGGGTTCCATGTACCCGAGGAGGAGACGCTAGCCATAGCGAGCGGCAACGAGCCGACTGACCCAACCGACGAGGACCGGATGGCGCTCTCCTGCTACGCGCGAGCGATGGACCACGTCGGCGCCATGTCCGATGATCCCGTGTTCCGGTGGGTCGATCGTGTCGTGCTCGATCTTCACTTCGACGCCTGCTACTTCCAGAAGGACAAGGAGCCCGGTCACTACCGCCAGCGTGGTATCGAGGTCACTAGTCCGGATGGCGGAGCGCCCGCGTATGTCGGTCCGCCGGCTGAGCGGGTGTCGCCGCTTATGGGGGAAATCATGGACTGGCTTGATCACGGTGATCGCGACGCCCACCTGATCGTGCGTGCGGCGATGGCTCACCTGCATGTCATCTCCGTCCACCCATTCCGAGACGGCAACGGGCGCATCTCACGGATCGTCCAGTCTCTGGTCCTCGCACGAGGCGGGCTGCTGGCCCCCGAGTTCGTCTCGATCGAGGAATACCTGGGCAGCAACACATCGGCCTACTACGCGACGTTGCAGGCGGTGCAGGGAGGGTCATTTCAGCCTGAGCGTGATGCGACGCCGTTCGTAAGACTCTGCGCCCGAGCCCACATAGCGCAAGCTCGTCGCCGCCTAAAGCAACTCGCCGAGGCTGGTGGGAGATGGGCGTACCTCGAGAAGCTCGTGGAGCAGCGCGGCTGGCCAGATCGTCTCGTCATCGCCCTGGAGCAGAGCCTCTTCCAGGGCACTGACCGAGCCGCCTACGCCACGGAGGCCGAGGTATCCCCACCCACGGCGAGCAGCGACCTGCGACGCCTCCTCGACGCAGGGCTGATCAGCCAGCAGGGCAGGGGGCCCGCCACACGCTACCTCGCAAGCGAGCAGTTGGCTCGCGATGTGCGCGGTCACCTCGATCGACCTTCTATGCGCTAAGCAGACCGTCGAAGTCCGCTTTCCATATGCCGCACTCTCCGACGCGGAGCATTGGCTGCTAGGCGGATACGACGTTTGCGCCGATGTCCGACAGCGCCGAGGGAAGCTCCTTACGGGAGCTGATCCCGAGCTTGCCGAACACCTTGCTCAGATGCCACTCCACCGTGCGCGGGCTGAGGAAGAGATCGCTCGCGGTCGAGTACGCCTACGCGGTCTACTGATAGGTGCCGTTTGCATCGGCGTCATCAAGACGCCGCTACAGGAAGCCCGGCTCCTATGGGCGTAGATGGCGAAGGAGCGCATCCCCACCCCGCGCGTGGAAGACTGCGCTTGCAGATCAAACGGCGGGTGCCACGATTTCCAAAGGAGAGTTCGCTGAGCAGCTTCGGTGAGCAGATGTCCTCACGCTGGCCCTGGGCCGGCAGCGGCCACGGACCGTTGCCTATCCTGCTGGTCCTCTTGACGGTGGTCACCGGCATCGTCGATGCCGTCAGCTACATCGCGCTCGGCCACGTGTTCGTCGCGAACATGACCGGCAACGTGGTGTTTCTCGGGTTTGCCCTGGCCGGAGCCTCGGGACTGTCGGTGCCCGCGTCGCTCACCGCGCTGGGAGCGTTTCTACTCGGAGCGCTCACCGGCGGGCGGATCGCGGTGGTATTTGCCGATCACCGCGGCCGGCATCTGCGAACCGCGACCGCCAGGGCGATCGTGCCTGTGCTGCTCGCTGTCATCCTCGCGGCGATCCTCGACCAACCGGTGTCCCAGAGTGCGCGTTACCTGTTGATCGTGCCGCTGGCGTTCGCGATGGGAATCCAGAACGCCACCGCCCGGGCGCTGGCGGTGCCCGACCTCACCACGACGGTCCTGACGCTGACGCTGACGGGGATCGCCGCGGACTCCCGCTTCGCACACGGGCCGGGCGCCCACGCCGCTCGGCGGCTGATCTCGGTGAGCGCGATGTTCGCCGGTGCGTTGATCGGCGGGCTGCTCGCGATCAACGTCGATCTCCTACTCCCGCTTGCCCTCGCCGCGGTGCTGATGGCCTCGAGCGCCGTGCTCGCCCACAGACTCTCCATCGGAGGCCACGACTGGGTGAAACCTCCCGGGCACGGCTAGCGTTCCGCCGCTCGAGCGCACACCCCCTCGAGCGGGAAGCTGACCGCCCGCGGCGCTCCTCGGTCGGCCCCGGCCGCGGCTAGGATGCCTCTACCTGCAGATGCCTCGCGGACCCCACAGCAGCTGATGCTCACACTCGGCTTCCCACCACCGGCGCGCCTGCGCGGATGAGTACGCCGGAGCGCCAGGACGGGGACGCCTGGGCGCTCCTCAGCGCCTCTGAGCTCGAGGAAATCGCGGCGTTCGGCCACGAGCGGCCCCTGATTGCCGGAGAGTTGCTGTTCCGTGCCGGAGAGGCCTCCTATGACCTGTTCGTTGTGCTCGAGGGCGAAGTCGAGATCGTCCGCTTCGACGGGATCGACGCGGTAGTCATCGTCGCCTACGGGCACGGTGGCTTCGTTGGTGAGCTGAACCTCTTGACCGGTCAGCGCCGCTCGCTGAGCTGCCGTGTAACCGCGTCCGGGCGGGTGCTGGTGATCGACGAGGCCGAGTTCCGTCGGCTGATGAGCGGCCGTCCGGCGCTAGCCGAACCGATCTTCAACGCGCTGCTCGCGCGGCGTGAGGTTCTGCGCTCGGGCGAGGGAGCCCAGGCGATCCGCATCGTCGGCTCGCGCTACTCGCCCGAGGCGATGAGCTTGCGGGCGTTTGCCGAACATTCGCATCTGGCCCACGCCTGGATCGACGTCGAGGACAGCAAGGACCTCGGGGCCCTACTTAGAAGCATGGGGCTCCAACCGCAGGACATCCCCGCGGTGGTAACCGCCACCGAGACCCTGCTGCGCTGCTCGCCGGCGACGTTCGCCGAGCACCTCGGGCTGACCTTCCAACCGATACCCGGGTACATGTTCGACCTGGTGGTCGTCGGCAGCGGCCCGGCCGGACTGGCCGCCGCGGTGTACGGCGCCTCAGAGGGTCTGCGTACGGTGTCCCTGGACGCGGTGGCCCTCGGCGGTCAGGCCGGCATGAGCTCACGGATCGAGAACTACGCGGGATTCCCGAACGGCATCTCCGGGGAAGACCTCACCGCGAGAGCCGCCGTTCAAGCGATGCGACTCGGAGCGCGGCTGAACGCCCCCTGCGAGGTGGCTTCCCTACGAACCGAGGCGGGATTCCACGTGATCGTCCTCGCCGACGGCTCGGAGATCCCGACGCGCGCGGTGATCGTGGCCTGCGGAGCGCGCTATCTGCGCTTGCCCGTGGAGGACCTCGAGCGCTTCGAGGGCGCCGGCGTCTACTACGCCGCCAGCGATCTGGAGGTACGTGTCTGTGGCGGAAGCCCGGTGGTGGTCGTCGGCGGGGGCAACTCGGCGGGACAGGCCGCCCTGTACCTGGCCCAGAACAACTGCGCTGTGACGATCGCCATCCGCCGGGAGGGCCTCGCCCAGACCATGTCGCAGTACCTGATCGAGCGGATCGAGGCAGACCCGAAGATCGATCTCCTGGGAGGCGTGGAAGTGACGAGCCTGGCTGGCGAGAAGCGCCTGGAGCAGGTGACGCTCACACACTCAAAGACCGGGCTGCGCCAGACGCTTCCCTGCTCTGGCATGTTCTGCTTCATCGGCGCGCGTCCCGCGACGGCGTGGCTGAAAGACAGCGTGATGCTCGACGAGGACGGATTCGTTCTCACCGACCGCCAGCTGCCGCAAGCACCGACCACGGGCTCCTCCGCCGCGCTGCCGTTTGAGACCTCCGTGCCCGGCGTGTTCGCCGCCGGCGACGTACGTCACGGCTCTATGAAGCGAGTCGCCGCGGCTGTCGGGGAGGGCTCGAGCGCGGTCCGCTCCGTCCACGAGCGACTCGCCAGCCAGTAGCGCTTGGGAAGGCTAGCTCGCCGGCGCTTTGGGATCGGGACCGCCCAGCTCGGTGAACGCCGGCGCCTCGTAGGAGCCTCCGGGGACGCCTCCGAGGGCGAGGATCTTCACGCCCTGCGGGCCGGCCTTGATCTTGCGCTTGGTGGCGGGAGCGATACGAAGGGCCGTGTCGGGCTCGACGTGCACCGACTCGCCCTCGATGTCGAAGTCCGCCGAGCCGCTGAGGATCACATACACCTCCTCCTGGGAGTCGTGCGTGTGGTCGTGGTTGGGGTAGAAATCGCCGCCGTTGGCGGGCATCTGCAGGATCTGCATCCCGAAGGAGCTCACGCCGAGCGCGGCTCGGGCGCGTAGAAAGAACCCGCCGAGGATTGGCTCCATCTGATCGAATGTCTTGACGCTGTAGTCAGCCATGCTTGCTTCCTTTCGTGGTGTCTTTAGGAAGATTCCCGCTGATTTCGGAGGGCTCGAGGCGGGCCCGCTGCAGGCGTCTGGCACCTTGCGCGCCACCGAGGGCTGCTCCTCAGAGGATGTTCGAAGGCAGCTTACGCGGCTCGTTGCCGATCGGTGCTGGCCAGGCGCCATCTTCACAGCTTGGTGGCACGTTGTTCGCTAGCGCTCGCAGCCGGATGAACACTCCCAACGGCTCGGCCACGGGGCCGATCAACCCATCCAGAGGCAACACAAACCACCCTTATAGTTGGTGGGAGAACATCAAAGACGCGCCTTTGACCACCCTTATAGTTGGTGGAAGGCGAGACAGAACAAACCCCTATATCCACCCTTATAGTTGGTGATAGCTCCCCTGGCGGCGCGCCGACCGAGAGCTGACACAGGCGCAAGCTGAAGGCGCTTTGACCATCTCAGCGGCCGATTGAGATGCCAAAGCGATCGGGCGCATCGCGAGCGGATAGGGCAAACTCGGTGTAGGTTGTGCTCGTGCGCGCTCTTGTGTTCGTTCGCCCAGGAGTGCTCGAGTGGCAACAGGCACCGGATCGGGTGATCACCGGCGATCGCGAGGCGATCGTGCGACCGATCGCGGCGACCACGTGCGACCTTGATCAGCTGGTCATCCGTGGCGAAGCGCCCTTCCCCGGTCCGTTTGCGATCGGCCACGAGTGTGTGGCGGAAATCGTCGACCTCGGTGATGATGCGGGCGACCTACAGCTCGGCCAGCGCGTGATCGTGAGCTGGCACATCAGCTGCGGGCGGTGCACGCGCTGCCGCGCCGGGCTGACCGCACACTGTCAAGAAGTTCCCTACGGGGCGATGTTCGGACTGCCGATCGCCGGTGAGTGGGGCGGGCTGTTCTCTGACCTGGCGCGGGTCCCGTTTGCCTCCTCGATGCTCGTGCCCGTCCCCGACGGAGCCGATCACCGGGCACTGGCAAGCGCCGGAGACAACCTGGCGCTCGCCCTGGAGTGCCTGGCGGGACACCTCGAGCGCCGGCCCGGCGCGAGTGTGCTGATCCTCTGCTCGGGCAGCGTCGGCCTGTATGCCACAGAACTCGCCAGGGCACTCGGCGCGGGCCGGGTCGTCTACGTCGACCGCGATCCCGGGCGGCGCAAGCTGGCCACCTCGCTCGGCGCGCAGGCAATCGACCGCCCGCCGCCGCGAAACAATGGCGCCTTTGACTTGGCGATCGACGCGGCGATGGACGAAGAATGGCTTCGCGAAGCGCTGGGGCTGCTCGAGCCCGAGGGCTCATGCGAGTGTCCGAGCATCTATTTCAAGGAGTCCGTCGCGATGCCGCTCTTCGGGATGGCGATCCGCGGCGTGCACTTCCACACCGCCCGCGGAAACGCCCGACCGCACATCCCGCGGCTGCTCGAGCTGAGCGGCGCGAAAACCATCCAGCCGGAGCGGGTGACAAGCGAGATCCTCGACTGGGAGACAGCACCCGAAGCACTCTCAGACCCATCGTTCAAGCCCGTTTTCCTGCGCGCCTGAAATCCTCGCCCGCTCCTCGCGCTACTGTTCGCTGAGCGATGAGCAAGCTGAGGTTTCCCAGCCAGCGCGATGCCCTGAAGGTCCGCCGCCAGGCTCTGCACGGTAATAGCGTGGCCTACAGGCAGGCCGGCAAAGGTCCCGTGCTGGTACTCATCCACGGGATCACCTCCGACTCCTCGACCTGGGAGCGGGTGATGCCCTACCTCGCCCAGCGCTTCACCGTCCTGGCGCCCGATCTGATCGGTCACGGCGAATCGGACAAGCCCAAGGGCGACTACTCCCTGGGCGCCCACGCCAGCTCGGTGCGCGATCTGCTGCTGACGCTCGGGCACGAGCGGGCGACGTTCGTCGGTCACTCACTCGGAGGCGGCATCGCGATGCAGCTCTCCTACCAGTTCCCCGAGCTATGCGAGCGGCTGGTGCTCGTCGACAGCGGAGGTCTCGGGCGCGAGGTCAGCCTGCTGCTGCGCGCGGCGGCGCTCCCGGGATCGGAATACGTCCTGCCCGTCCTCGCCGCCACCCGTCTGCTGGACGCGGGCCGGCTCGCCGCCGGTCTGCTCGGGCGCGTCGGCCTGCGCGTCGGGACCGACATCGAGGAGATGGCGCGGGGGCACGCCACGCTGTCGGACCCCGGGGCGCGCGGCGCCTTCATCCACACGCTGCGTTCGGTCGTGGATCCTGGCGGCCAGCGCATCGACGCCTCCAACCGGCTGTACCTGGCCAAGCACATCCCGTTCATGCTGCTGTGGGGCGAGCACGACAGGATCATCCCCGTCTCACACGGCCGCGCCACCCACGAGCAGATCCCCAGCAGCCGCCTGGAGGTGTTCCCGAGATCGGGGCACTTCCCGCAGCTGGACGAGCCCGAGCGCTTCCTGGACGTGCTGGGCGACTTCATCGACTCGACCGAGCCCGCCCAACTCGACGCCAAGGGCTGGCGTGATCTGCTCAAGCGCGGCCGAGTCCTAGCGGCCTAGGAGCGCCGAGCGCCACACCTGCTCCGCCCGCGACGTGCTCGCGTTCTCATCTGAAGGGCACACGTGGTGTGCTCGGCCTGGTAGCGCTGCTGTGTGGAGCTCTCGCCGTCGGTGCTCAGCGCCTATCGCTGGGGTGTGTAGGTGAGCAGGATCACGCCGAGCAATCTGGCGCTGCTCATTCGGGGCCGAGCAACGGGTGTACATTCGGGTGATGGCGAGCGCATCGACGCCGTGGGAGACGGGCAGCACCTCCAATGCACGAGCCGCGCCGCGGGCGATGGCGCTCGCGGCGATTGCTTCACGCCTGCGCTGCCCCAATTGCGGCTGCCCGCTCAGACTCGCCGACTCGACGCTCCTGTGCGGGGCCGGACACAGCTTCGACCTTGCCCGCCAGGGGTATGTATCGCTGCTTCCTGCGCGCGGACGGTTCGCCCGAGGCGACACGAGCGCGATGGTGCTCGCTCGCGAGACGTTCCTGGCGGGCGGCCACTACGCCCCGATCGCCCGGGCAGTGGCGAGCGCCGCGCGATCTGCTCTGGCTACGCCCAGGCGCGCAGAGCACGCGGCCCTCGATGCCGGCGCCGGCACCGGTTACTACCTCGCGGCGGTGCTCGAGGCATTGCCCCGATCCTCGGGGATCGCACTCGACGCGTCTAGGGCCGCTCTGCGCCGCGCGGCGCGCGCGCATCCTCGCGTGGCGGCGATAGCCTGCGATGTGTGGCGCGAACTGCCGCTTCAGGCGGGCAGCGCCGATCTTCTGCTGAACGTGTTCGCGCCCCGCAACGGGCCCGAGATCGCACGGGTGCTCGCGCCAGAAGGGACCCTGATCGTGGTCACCCCCACTCCGCGGCACCTGAGCGAGCTCGTCGCGCCGTTCGGTTTGCTCGAAGTCGACGCCGACAAGCCGGCGCGCCTACAGGCGACGCTCGCCACCCATGTGAAACGTGTCGAGGGCCTCGAGCTCGAGTTCGATATGACGCTATCCCACGCCGAGATTCGCGCGTTGATCGCGATGGGCCCGAGCGCACACCACCTCAACGCTGAGGAGATCGAGGGACACCTCGCCGAACTGCCCGACGCAGTCGCGGTCGGTGCCTCTGTGATCATCCAGACATACAGACCAAGCTGACACGACCTGCACCTCTACGCCAGCAATCTGCTTTCCCGAGGGGAGTTCTCGGCGGGCAGGACAACCTAGTTGGGTACGTCTTTATTGAGGTTGGCTGGGCGTTTGTAAAGACGTGCCGGTCGCCCCCCACGCGTTCGTAGGTAGGTTCACTCCTGCTTCGTCCCTGCCGGTACTCTGTCGCTGCTGCAAGTCCCAAACAGGCCAACTAGCAGGCGTTTCTGAAATGGAAGTCAGCCGAAGTCAACGCGAACCGCTCTGCGCGGCTATCTGGAGGGAGAATGTCGCTCGACGAGCTGCAATAGCGTGTCGATAATGTCGACAACCGGCGGACCCACGGATGTCGATCACGCCGTCAAAGCTTTCCGAAAGAGACCTTCGCGACCACACTGTGCCAACTTTGCGCCAGCTTGGTTGACCTGATAGATCAACGTTGACCTTGAAGGTCTACACAGCTACGCTGTTCGCATGGATACGGCCCCTCTCGGCGATCTTCTGAGAGATCTGCGAGAGCGTCAAGGGCGGTCGCTGCGAGAGGCCGCCCGTGCCCTGGAGGTCGACCCCGCCCATCTTTCGCGCGTCGAGCGTGGGGCCAAGCCGGCTTCCTCGGCTGTGCTTGAGCGTGCCTCGAGCTACTACTCGGTGCCCCGCGAGCTTCTTGCTCTTTCCCGCGGTGTGGTGCCGGACGATGTGGTGGCGCTGCTGCAGCGCCATCCCGAGCTGATCGAAGAGCTCAGGAGCCGTTATGGATCCTGACGAAGTGACGCTGTTTCTTAGTGAGAGTCTCGCCGGACGCTATCGGCCGAGCACTCACCTCGCATCTGCGCTTTCTCCAGCGCCTTCGTCGCGCAGGACGACGAATCAGAAACTGAGGTCGCGGCGAAGATCCTCAAGCTCTCCCAGTGTGGGCAGCCGGAGGCAAGACGCGAGTTCCAGGACGAGGTCGAGCTACTGCGCAAGCTCAGCGGCTGTGACCGCGTGATCGAGCTGCTTGACAGTGGCCAGCACACCGTCAATCTACGTCACTCTCCGAGCGGTGGAAGAATCTCGGTAACTACCGACTTTGCGGTGCTCGAGCTGGCGGCCGGCTCGCTGGCCGACCTGCTGTTGTATGGCCCAAGCTTCACGTGGCCTGATCGACTTGGGCTTTATCGGGATGTCGTCAAGGGCGTACACCAGATGCACCTGAAGCGAATCGTGCACCGAGACGTCAAGGCCGAAAATGGTCTTGTGTTGGAGCGCCCGCCCGTCGCCAAGATCGCAGACTTGGGTCGCGCGCACGACACCAGCGAAGCGCCACGCTTCGCTGTGGAAGCCTATCTTTTGGGTCGTGGGGACACGCACTTCGCGCCGTTTGAGTTCCTCTGGCTGCAAGGTACGCAGGACCCCGAGGATCAAGCGCGCGCCGACGTGTTCCTGCTGGGCTCCCTGCTGTTCGAGATGGCGACCGGCGTGGCCCTGACGGCACTCGTGACAGGTAACCCAGCAGCGGTGATACACGCAACGGCGGCGCTGCCGCCAGCAGATCGTGAACGCGATTGGCAAGCAAACATCCCCAAGCTCAGGGAAGGCGCTCGCCCGGCGATGGAGAGCTTTGCGCTGAGTCTTCCGCCGGCGATCAGGGTGCGGGCGCGGAGCCTGCTGGAACAGCTCACGGACCCCGACCCGGCGTGCCGGCTGTCCGCTGCGCACGGTGCACGCCGACACATATCCGATCCCTGGGATTTGCAGTGGCTGCTAGATCGGATCGACGGGCTACGCCGCGCGGTCGATCCTACGCTGCGTAAGCGCTATCTCGCGAGTAGACCCGGCGTCAAGCACGGTCGTCCGAGGGCGCGCAAATGACAATGATCGGCAATCTTCCACCGCAGCTCGCGGGTGCCGCCGGCCTGAAGATCTTTCAGCCGACGTGGATGCCGGCTGCACTCGATCAAGAGGATCCTGTCGAGCAGCCGCCTGGCTATCTGCTGCGGGCCAGAGCAGCCGCGACGGCGCATCCATACAACCCGGTTGCGCACGCCCGGCTCGCACAGGCGGCCCAGGCCGGCGGGCAGGTCGAGGAGGCCATCCAGGCCGCTCGACGCGCGCTGGATCTCGGCCTAGATGAGCGGGATCCGTCGAGCGTGCATGCTGCAGTGGTGGTACTCGAGGCTCACGAGAGCGGCTCAGAGCTCGCGCCTCTGCTCGATGACCAGCGTAACGGTTGGCTGCCCATGAACCTCAGGCTGCGCGCGGCGATTGCCGCCGGCGAGCATGCGGCCGCGATCAGCATCCTGTCCGACCCGCAAGCTGCCGACCAGGTCTCTCCCGATGCTTTGTCGCTGCTCACCTGGGTGCATCTACAGCGTGGAGAATTCCAGCAGGCAGTCGCAGCGGGGAGACGGGCGCAAGCTGCCGGCGCCACTGGAGTGACGTTGTACGCCAACCTCGGCTACGCTCACGCCGCGCTGGGGCAGCTGTCGAAGGCGATCAAGTGGACGCGCCAAGCACAGGCGCTCGCGCCACTCCACCGCGGTGTCGGACTAAATCTCGCTCTCTATCTCAAGCTTGCGGGTGATCATGATGGCGCGCTGAGCTTGCTCGAGCAGCTACGCGTCGGCGAGCGGACCGATATCCAGCTCGCGCTCGCGATGGCCAATGTCGAGGTGTACGCCGGTGACGCCGAGAGGGCGCGTCGGCTCTTGCAGCGCGTCCGTGCCTCCTCGGAGTGGGCACTGGCAGGGACGGCCCGACGCGCAGAGCTAGAAGCCAACCTCGCACTTCTGCGCTGGAAGACCGGCGCAGCCAACGCTCACACGACGATCACTTCTATGCGGCGTGCTCTGAGCACGACCGACTATGAGAGCCTTTCGATTGCCTATCTGCTTGCGAACCTGCTCCTGCAGAGCGAGCACGCTCCGCTGCTAGCGGGGGTAATCGATCGGCTGCAAACGCGCCACGCGCCAGCGGAGCTCGAGGGGTTGCGAATGGTGCTCGCGCTACTCGAACAGGATGCGGCCGGGGCCGTGGACTTTGCCATGAAATGGGCGCAGCGCGAGGTGCTCAATCCGAGTGCGGCGGCGTTCGCGACCTACCTCGTGTCTGATTTGGACGGAGACTACGCACAGGCGGCACAGATTGGTCTTCGCGGTTTGAGTCGTGCCCCGGGACACATGATGCTGATCAACAACACCGCGTACTCGCTGGCACTTGCCGGGTGTCCCGAGCGGGCGAACAAGTTGCTCAGGCGGCTCGACCCGTCGTGTGATTGCGTGGAGGTAGTTGCAACGCGCGCTCTGGCCGACCTGCTCATGGGACGTACGGAACGTGGCCTGGAGGGTTATCGTCGCGCGTGGGATCTGGCAATCTCCGTCGGCGACGAGCAGCTGGCCGACCGAGTCGCCGCGAACGCCCTACTTGGACGCGTCCACGCCGGCCTAGGGGTACCTGAAGCGGGCTTCGCCGTGGTTGATCGACTTGCGAAGGCGGCAGAGACACGACCTGGCTCCTGGATCGTGAGCCAGCGTCTGCAGCGCGAGCTCCCTATCCGGTCGCCAACGGGAAACGAACACAGTGGGAGTGACACAAAGCGATCGATCGCCGAGGAAGCCACACACATCTATCGGCTGAATCTCGATCCTCCCGACTCGGCGGGTCAACCGCGATGCTTGCCGCCTTCGTCTAATCCCTGAACCTCGGCTCCCAGCGCCTCCAGGGATCGTCAAGGGGCTCACTCCATCGCCTCGTGCGCCGGCACCTCGAC
>DATBPE010000115.1:0-8568 GCA_036561505.1 Solirubrobacteraceae bacterium | reverse complement strand
CGGTGATCATGATCGCCGGCGTCTGCCTCAAGAGCCCGTCCCTCCATCGATCTCCCAACCGCCCGTCTGGCCCTTGTAGAGACCAGATCCGCTGAGGACCATCACAACGGTACGCCACACGATCTCAAGCTCCATACGCAGGCTGCGATGTTCGATGTAGAAGAGATCTAGCTCGATCCGCTCAGCCCAGGGCAGCGATGTGCGACCGTTGACCTGCGCCCAACCGGTGATCCCCGGCTTGATCGCAAGGCGACCTCGCTGGCGCTCGGTGTACTGCTCCACTTGGACGGGGACGGTCGGCCGAGGACCGATCAGTGACATCTCCCCGCGCAGAACATTCAGCAGGTTGGGTAGCTCGTCCAGCGATGTGCGTCTTAGAAGGGCCCCAACGCGAGTTACGCGGGAGTCGTTCTCGTTGACGGCCAGCCCGGCGCCGATGTGCTCCGCCCCTTGGACCATCGTGCGCAGCTTCAGTACGTCAAACGGCCGTCCGACGCGCCCGACGCGCCGCTGACGGTAGATCGGCCCTCCCCGCGACTCCAGGCAAATGGCGATCATCGCCGCCAGGATCACCGGCGCGCTCAAAGTCAGCGCCGTCAAAGAGACCACTATGTCCACACATCGGCGAATCATCGCGTTCCCTCTGCTGCCTCCCACGAGGCTGAGGTCCCATGTCGCAGCCAGTCCCACAGCCCGGCGGCTAGCGAGGCGGTCGTGAGCACGTAGTAACGGGCAACCAGCAGCACCCGGGCGTGGATCACGCTAGCGGCGAGCGCGCCCACTAGTACCGCCAATTGCAGCGCAAGGGTGGTCACGTAAAGAGCACTGAACTGATCGGCGACCAGCATCAGGTTGGCGCTGATCGCCAGCAGATGAAGGGCTGGGGTCATGTAACGCAGGAGTCGGTGCGAGAAGATCTGAGTGGCATAGCCAAAGCTGTAGCCGCGAGGGGAGAGCATTCCTCCTCTGAAGAGGATCGGCCAAGTGTGACTCATCATGCGGCGCTTGCGTGCGAACTCCCCCTCAATCGACGGGACCATCTTCTCGCTGGCCATCGCGTCCGGCGCATAGACGGCGCGTAGGCCGCTCTTGACCATGTTGAAGGGCAAGGAGAGGTCATGGCCCATGATCGGGTCGACCTCTATATAGGTATCTCGGCGAGTCGCGTAGATCGCCCCGTTTCCGGCTGTGATCGACCCCAGCCGGGACTCGAGCGAGCGGATTGCCATCTCGTAGCGCCAGTAGACGCCCTCCTGGTTAGCCGATCCAGCCTGAGTGTCCTCGCGCATGAAACGCACCTGTCCACAGGCATAGCCGACACGGGGATCCGCGAAGGCGCCGACGAGTCTGCGCAGCGCGTCTGGTTCCCACAGCGCGTTCGCGTCGGAGAAGGCGAGAATCTCGCCTCGAGCGTGGTGGACGGCCGCGTTCTGCGCACAGATCTTCCCTGCTCTTGGGAGCTCGAGGACTAGGTCGGCTCCGGCATGGCGAGCGAGCTCGGCGGTCTCATCCGTACATCCGTCGCAAACTACGATCACCTCCAGGTGGGCGCGGGGATAGTCAAGCGCCAGGGCGTTGCTCACACGCGCGTCGATCACCTCCTGCTCCTGGTGGGCGGCGACAATCAATGACACCGTTGGCGAGGAGACCCCTGACGCCGGTGTGGGACTTACTGGTCCTCTACTGGGTCTGAGCCGTGCGATCGCCGCCAACGCTAGCGCGTAACCAAGTTGCGTCCAGACGATCAGACCGCAACACAGCCAGAAGAGTATCTCGAGAGGGAGGCGGGGCATCGTGCTCGGATGCATTCTCACTCAAAGCAGCTGCTCATACAGGTCCAGGTGCGCCCGGGCTATCGCCTTCCAGGAGTACTGGCTCTGTGCAAGCTCGCCAGCTCGGGCGGCCATCTCAGATAGACGGGCGGGATCGCCGAGTAGCCCCAACAGCGCAGAGCGCAGAGCGTCGACGTCACCCGCGGCGACGATGTCCGCGCAACCGTGCTCGGCGACCTCCGGGAATCCACCGGCATCGCTCAATAGCAGTGGGACGCCCAGTCCTAGAGCGGTGAACAGCACACCGGACTGGTCGATCTCACGGTATGGCAACACAACCAGGCTCGCCCGCTTCAGGAATGCTGGTATCTGCGCATCGGCAATGAACCGGGGCAGGAAGCGGACGTTATGCGGTGCTTGTTCTCGTAGCGCGGTGATGTCCATCCGCGGCATACCGACGATCCACAGCTCGGCCTCCTCGATTCCCCGCCAGGCCTCCAGCAGGACATCGAGGCCCTTGTAGGGGCGCAGCAGCCCGAAGAACAGCACCACTGGACCGCTCACGCCGTCCAAGACAGGTGGCAGCGATTGTTCGGCAAGCCCCTCCCACGGTGTCAGCAGACCGTGGGGTATGACGTGGACCCGATCGTCATCGAGCGCGAACTCGTCGACCAGTCGCCGCCGGCCGTGCTGGCTGTGAACGACGATGGCATCCATCCGCCGATACAACTCGCGCTGGGCACGCAGTTGGCCGGGCCGGGGCTCTCGTGGCAGCACGTCGTGCGCAGTCAGTACGAGCGCCCGTCCGGAAGGCAACAGATGCAGGTCCAGTGGCTGGAGCGTCAGCCACTGGAAGTGGACCACCTGTGCGGCTTTGGCTCGTCGGCGGTAGCGGAGCATGTCGGGTACGTGCTCGCCCAGCTTCAGTAGCAGTCTAAGTCGCGAGCGGGCGCCCGCGGCTGTCCCTGAGTGGGAGAGGCGATAGAAGAACTCGTGGCGGGAGTAGGAGCGTGGCTCCGGAGCCTGGCCGTAGTCAAAGCGGCTCGTGAACAGCTCGACATCCACCCCCGCCTCCCCCAAAGCGCGGCAGAGGGCGTGATCGTAGGGAGGGGTGTAGGAAGAGGGGTCTAGGACGTGTACCCGCATTGCAGGACACAATAGGCGGGTGTCAGACGCCGAGCCCATCGAGTTGACCTTCTGTGTGGTGAACACCTCCCAGCGAGAGCTGCTGCTGCGAGGGTTGGATGCGATCGCCCGCGAGCGTCAGAAACTGCCCTTTGCAACCGAGGTGCTAGTGCTCGACAACGGTTCGCGCGATCGATCTGCGCAGAGTGCCAAGGACCATCCGGCTGTCGCGGAGGTGATCGCCTTGGCGGTCCGTCGTGGTAAGGCGCTAAATGACTCCGAGCTCATGCGCCGCGCGCGAGGCCGCTACGTGCTGCTGCTCAACGAGGACTCTGAGCTTCAGCCCGGAGCCACTTTGGAATTGCATCGCGCGCTCGAGGATCGGGCTGACGCCGCGTGTGCAGGCGCCGCGCTACGGCGCCCCGACGGACGCAAGCAGGCATGCGCGTGGCGCTTCCCGGGACCAGCGAGTGCTCTTGCTGGCGCTTTGTTCTTGCATCGACTGCTCGTCGTGCAGAGCCGAGGCGATCGGGTGCGCGAGGTCGACTGGTGTCAGTCGGCGGCGCTGCTGGTCAGGAAGAGCGCGGCGGCTCAGATCGACTACATGGACAGTGACTTCTTTGTGTACTCCGACGAGGTGGACTTCGCCCGAAGACTCCGCGACAGCGGTTGGCGGAGCCTCTATGTGCCGGCGGCGATCGCGATCCATCACGAGCAGCTCTCCACCGACGCGGTGCCTGAGCGGCGCATCGTGGAAATGTCACGCAACCGTGATCTGTACATGCGAAAGCACCACTCTGCGGCGTCGTCGCTGCTGGTGCGTGTGCTGAGCGCATGGGCTTACGCAGTGCGCGCGCTGATGGCGCTACTCCTGCCCGGTCACTCCGCGCGCCGCTACTACTTTCACGCCGTCGCGTCGCTTCACCCTTCACGCGGTGAGGGGCTGCGCGAGGCAGCCGAGCGCTACAACCACTCAGATGTCTCTTAGCGGGTCCTGAGCGTAGGCGTCGACGTCGCCTCCGCCTGCGCGAAACCTGCTCACGCGGCGACGCAGCTCGGCCACCAGAGTCCGCGCCTGCTGGCGCTCCTGGGAGCCGAAGAAGCGAGTACCAACAAGCAGTGCTGGAACGAGGCACAGCCACAACCCGCGCAGCGCCAGACCCGTGAGGCCATGGTCGGGTAGCAGTAGCTCGCCGCTGACGGCCACGCCGCCAAGGATGCCGATCAGGCGTACTAGTCTGCTCCACTCAAAACCCACGCGAAACAGCGAACGCGTGAGCAGATAGATGACGAGTAGCATCGCCGCGTACGCTCCGCACAGCGCGATGCCCGCGCCTGCGATACCCAGCCCAGCCCCCGCGGCGGGCACAAGCAGCACGATCAACCCGACATTGACCGCCAGCCCCGCGGCGGCCGCCGGGAAGTTACGCGCGGTCACGCGTGCCCTCCCAGCGATCACTACGAACACCAGATAGAGCCCGTATAGCGCCCAACCAAGAGCCAGCCATGGCAGCGCACGGTAGGCGCCGTAGAAGCTCGGGCCCGCCAGCAGTCTCACCATCCAGCGCCCCAACAGTGCCACCGCGCAGACCACCCCGCCCGTAGCCAGCACGTAATAAGTCGTCACGAGCGAGTACAGCCGTGAGGCCTCGTGGTCGCTCTCGATCGAGTACGCCAGCGGTGGCCAGGCGTACTGGAAGCCGCGCACCGCAACGAACACCACTGTGGCCAGCTGCACGGCGACCGCGTACTCGCCGGCAGCGTTTTCGCTGTAGACGCGCAGGAGATAGAAGCGGTCGGCTACCTGCAGCGCGTACACGCTCGCGTCTGCGGGGACCGTCGGCAGACCGAAGCGCAACATTGCCACGAGGTCCGCTCGCCGTACCCGCAGCGAGAAGCGTCCTCGCAGCACCCACCACAGGCCGAGGACCACAACTGCCGAGGCCCCGAAGTTGCCGAGCAAAAGCCCACGCGCGCCCTGATGGGCAAACACCACCAACGACACTGTGAGGATCACCGTCATTCCCACGTTGGCGGCGGAGGCGATCATGTATGCGCGGGCGCGTTCGTCGACACGCAACTGGGCGTAGACCATCTCCAGGTTGGTGAAGGCCCATAGACCCACGATCGCGCAGTCGACCAGCAGCGGGTCGTGGTGAGCTAGCAGCAGTTCCGAGAGTGTCCCTGCGAAGGCCACCGCAGCCACCGCGGCGAGGGTGGTCGTCCAGGCCACAGTGGCGGTCGCCGTGCGCGCGATGCGATCACGCCGCTCGGTGTCGGCGTCGTCGAAGTAGAAACGGATGAAAGCCTCGCCGACCCCCCCTCGCAAGAAGATGCTGAAGAGAATTACCGCCGTGAGCAGCGAGTTAGCGGCGCCATAGGAGCCCTGGCTGACGTGACGCGTATACAGCGGCAGCGTGATGATCGCAAGGCCCTTGGCAAGGATGTCTCCGAACTGGTAGGCCGCGCCAGTGGTCACCAAGCGCCGTAGATACTCACGCACAAGACCACCTCAGCTCAGGCAAGCGCCGCCGCGGTTCGCTCGTGGCGCGCGTCTTCTGCGGTCTCGCTGGTGTCGGCGTCCCTGGTTGGCAACAGCCCCACTCCGATGCCGAGCAGCGTCCAAGTGATCGGATCCTCCAGGAAGTCCGCGTAGGTAAATGTATGCAGGACAAGCGCAGCAAAGCAGGCGGCCAGAGCTATCCGCGGCGGTGATCTCCCGATACGCCAGAACATGGTGCCGAAGGCCGAGACGAGCAGACCCACATAGAGCACGAGCCCGAGGATGCCCTGCTCGGCGGCCACGGTGATCGGGATGGTGTGCGAGGCGGATGTCGCGCTGTCGCTGGAAACGTGTTCGTGAGACCGATATTCCTGGGCGAAGGACCCGGAGCCAAAACCCTGCAGTGGCCGATCGGCGAACAGTCCAAGCCCTCCCGAGATCAGCTTCGTGCGTCCGCTGGTCGCGTTCGACGCCGAGCCTCCTCTTCCCGCCAGGCCGAGGTGGAGGCTCGGGGGAGCTAGCAGCACCGCAACCACGGCGATCGTGGCGACCGCGATCGCCGTGTAGATCGTGGCGCGCACGTCCCAACGCCAGGCGGCGAGTACCGCCAATCCCAACAGCAGCGCCGCGATGCTCGACTGCGAGAAACTCGTGACCAACCCGGCCAGCAACCAAGCCAGGATCGCCCCGCCGATCAACACCTCACGCCGGCGTGAACTCCACAGCACGACTGTCGTGACGGCCAACATCACAAGCGCCAGAAAGCGCCCATAGATGTTTGGGTCAAAGAACAGTGAGTTGACCCTGAAGTAGTTGTCGTACTGGTTGGCCGCCACAACCTTGGGGTTCAGGAACAGCGCCTTGCGGTAGTACTCCACGAACCCGATGCCAGCGAAGCTGACAGCCAGCCCGACCGCCACGCCGAGGCAGATCAAGAGCAGCCGCGATGTCCAACGCACCTCTTGCAGCAGCGCGAACAGCAGCGCGAAAGGTACATAGAAAAAAACCATGTTCTCCAACGCCTTGGAGAAGTCGGCCGAGTAGCTCGCCTGTATTCCGTAGAGCATCACGGAGGCCATCAGCAGCCATGCCAACCCCCTCGAAGAGCACACACGCTCGATCACTCGCGCCGGCGGCGATCCTTCGGAGCGCGGCAGGCGCTGAAGCGAGCTCGAGTTGCGAAGGCGGGGAATCAGATGTGCCAGTGCCCCGGACGCGACCACCACATACAGGGGGAGCAGTAGGTTTGAGGTACTCGAGCCGGTGGAGATCGGCAGACGGAATGGAAGTGCCAGCACGGCCATGACCGGGAAGCTCTCTGGGCGTCTGTGGATAGTGAACGCCAACACGCCGACAAGCGCCAGCCCGGCGCAGATCATGCCCGCCGCGATAGCCGGATGGTGGCGCAGATGCGCGAGTTGAGAGGTGTTCCAGATGTCGACCAGGAGCAGCACCGGTGTCAGCACGAGCGTTCCGAGCATGGCGCAGCCCAGTTGGCGCTCGGATAGACGTGGTGCTCGGCCGAGCACCACGATCGCCGCCAGCACCGCCAGCACGATCACACCGGCCTTCTCCGCGAACTCGCCGATTCCGTGAGCACTTGCCAGCACAGGCGCGATCAAGGCACTCACGATGACTTGCCGGCGTGTTCGTGGCGAACGAGTTTAAAGCTCCACGGCGATTCCACGACATGTTTCTGACTGAGCAGTTCCACCCGTACGTAGTATTCGCCCGCCGGCGCAGGTGGTCCCCGCTCGGCCGCTTCGATCAGCAACTCGCGCGAGCTCGGCAACACCGTGGAGAACCCGGAGCCTTCTCGTCCGTTCCAGCGCAAGGACAGCTGCCTGTAGCGCCGCAGGAGCAGCCCTTTCACGAGCGTCGCAACATTGCGTTTGGAGGCGTCGAGGATCCTGACGGTGACGTGGTCGGTCCTATCTATGAGCAGCGACACACGCTCCTGTTTGTGGTGCCCAGATGGGGTTGGAGAGAAATACGGTGTGCGCTTGAAGTGCTGTACGAGTGTCGGCGTGTGCTTCAAGCGCTGGGTGATAGCGAAAGCGGCGAAGCTAGCCACGACCACGGCCGCAAAGACGATTTGAGCCAGCAGATGTGCGGAGCTAGATCCAGCCTGTGAGGGTGCGATGTTGCCCTTGGGCATGCCCGGCGCGCCGGCGACGGATGTCAATCTCGTCCATCCAGGGCGAAACGTTCGACGGTATCCGAGCGCAGTCCCAGGCGAAGTGTCTCCAGCGTGAGCACGTCGTCCGGGGCGATGTTGCCGAGGTTGCACTCGGTGCCGAACTGGTTCAAGAACCAAACCTGCTGCTGTTTGCGCGGCGCCTCAAAGATCAGCTTCTCGCTCTCCACGGCGTGGACGATCTCATCGATCAGGCCCGTGCGCACCTCCCCATCGGCGCGGTAGATACCGGCCGTTCCGGATGCTCTCGCCTCCGCGATCACCTTCCAGGCCCCCGCCTCCAGGTCGGCCTGGATCTGCTCCACCCAGACATAGGGCGCCATGATGAACTGGGAGTCCTTGCTGCCGACCTCCGAGAGGACCGTGAAGCGTTGCGCGAGCCGAGCGATCAGTTCTCGCTTGACTAGCGGCTGCAAAGCGATCGTGCCATCGGAGACCTCCACGTGGCTGATCTCTAGCTCATCTAGCCAAGCGATCATCTCCTCGACGCGATCTTGGCGGATCGCTAGCTCGGTGAGTGTGCCCCCCAGCACCACTGGTATTCCGTGGGCGTGATAGACCTCGAGCTTTGGCTCGAGGTTGGCGCTGACCAGAGCCGTCCCCCAGCCGAGCTTGACGATGTCGATGCTCTCGCTGGCAACCTCCAACAGGCTTTCCACACCGGCCACAGACAGGCCGCTGTCGATCACGTGGGTCAGGCCCCGCTGGCGTGGCTTTCGCGAGCGATCGGGGACGTCGAGGAAGCCGGCACGGGCCTTGTCACGGGGCGGTGCCATTTTCGCCACTCCCCCCGGCCCCTACGCTCGTACCGGCGTTGCTCGCTCGGGTCGCTTCGTCGACACCGGCGATCACAACCACAGAGGCGCCTCCGATCAGCGATTGTGTTCCTGCGTCGATCGGTTTCACGTCGCTGGTGCTGATACCCAGCACATGGGCGATGCTGTAGGCGTCGGCCGCATGTCCACTGGTGT
>DATBPE010000114.1:0-5548 GCA_036561505.1 Solirubrobacteraceae bacterium | reverse complement strand
GCTGGCCATCGAGTCGATCCTAGCGTCGCCAGCAGCTAGAGTCGCGGGACCGTGCCCGAGCAGATCTGCGACGTCGGCCGGGGGATCTCCCTCTGCTACGAGACCTTCGGCGATCCAGCCGATCCGGCGGCGCTGCTCGTCATGGGGCTCGGCACGCAGATGATCGGATGGCACGAGGATCTATGCCGCGCGATCGCCGAGCGCGGCTTTTATGTAGTGCGTTTCGACAACCGTGACGCCGGACGATCCACCCACTTCTCCGGCCGGGCACCCAACGTGCTGCAGCTGCTGCGCCGTAGCCGGGGGACGGCACGCTACACACTCACCGATATGGCAGCCGACGCTGCCGGTCTTTTGCGTGAGCTGCGCCTCGCGCCAGCACACGTGATCGGAGCGTCGATGGGTGGCATGATCGCCCAGACGCTTGCGGCAAGAAATCCCGAGCTGGTGAGCTCGCTCGTGTCGATGATGTCGACTACCGGCAGACGCGGAGTGGGAGGGCCCGCCCTGCGTCTGTACCCGCTGCTGCTGCGCCGCGCTCCACGTGAGCGCGAGGCGTTCATCTCGCACGCTGTGGCGTTGTTCAACACAATCGGCTCCACGGGAGTGCCGCAAGACACTGAGGACCTGCGGGCGTTGGCTGGCCTGAGCTTCGATCGCGACCACGACCCTCACGCGACCGGTAGACAGCTCGCGGCGATCATTGCCTCTGGCGACCGCACCGAACAGTTGCGTAGGATCCGCGCCCCCACGCTCGTCGTGCATGGCACCGCGGATCGCCTGGTGACACCCTCCGGCGGGCGGGCAACCGCTCGCGCGATCGCAAACGCTCGGATGCTCACGATCGAGGGCATGGGACACGACCTGCCCCGCGCGCTGTGGCCACAGCTTATCGAGGCAATAGTCGAGAACGCCGCCCTGGCCGCCCGCGCCGCCCAGCCGGCCTAATTCGCCGGCCCAAAGGCTGCCGCAGGGCGTCCGCAACCGTCCGCAAATCTCAAGCGCTCGCGCGTTGGGACCGACATATTGCAGGTGGCTTTGACCGCTACCGATGATCACGTGCTACGCGCAAGGCGCACCGCGGCGGGTGCCCGTGCCCTGGCCGGCCTGACCGCAATGGGCGTGATCATCTTTCACCCCCACCTGCTAGCGCATCCGAGGCTGGGATTCGCGGGCTTCGTGGTGATCACCGCCAGCGCATTGGTTCAGCATCGTGCGCCTGGACTGAACTGGATCAAGTTCGAGGAGTCCTTCGCCGGGGTGGCCGCGATCCTGATCATCGGAGTGAGCAATCAGCGAGTCACGGTGCTGAGCATGCTGTGGCTCACGTGCATCGCCAGCGGGGTGCTCGCCCGAGGCGGGCGTGTGCACTGGGTGGGTCGCACCGTGGTGCTGGGAGCGCTAATGCTCCCGATCCTCGAGACGGGTCACCTGAGCGCCGACCACGCCGGTCTGTGCGTGGCCGCGATTGGCCTGCTGCTCGTCTGCGGGCGTCTGACACGCGAGCTCAACCACCTCCTGACGCAGGCCCGCTACGACGCCGACCACGACGATCTGACCGGTCTGCTTTCAAGGGCTGCCTTCCGTGCGTGCCTGGACGAGCTCAGCCGCAACAGCAATCCGGATGGCGTCAGATCGCTACTGCTGTTCGATCTGAACAACTTCGGCGAGATCAACAAGACCCGTGGGCACGCCGCCGGAGACGCGCTGCTTGCCTCAGTGGCCGAGCGCATAAACAGAGCCGCCAGCACGAGCAAAACGATCGCGCGCTTGGGTGGTGATGAGTTCGCGTTGATCACCGAAAGTGACGACCCGACGGCACTCGCGCACGAGATAGTTGCCGAACTGGAGTTGGGCATCGAGTCCTGTGGGATCTCAGCCTGCGTGGGGATCGCCCAGTCTCCACGCGACGGGCGCGACGCTGAAGCGCTGCTGAGAGCTGGAGATGTCGCCTTGCGAGTGGCAAAGCGCAGCGGCCTGGGATCACAGATCTCGAGCTATGTCGGCGAGTCGTTGAGCGGTGACGGCGGACGCAACGCACAGTATGCGCTGGCGCGACTAGTCGAAGGTAACGGCATCACAACCGTGGTACAACCGATCGTCGACCTACGCGATGGCGGCATTCATGCGTATGAGGCGTTGGCGCGCTTCGACGGCGGTGCTACGCGAAGTCCGTTGCACTGGTTCTCACTGGCAGAGGAGTTTCATCAGCGCGAAGAGCTGGAGCGTGCCTGCCTCAAGGCGGCGCTGGAACTCTTCGACGAGCGGCCCGCCGGGGTCCGGCTGAGCGTCAACTTGTCTGGTCCGGTGCTGCTAGATCCGTTGACACTGAGCATGCTCGAGCAGCCCTCGGATCTCAATGGGCTGATCATCGAGATAACTGAGCAGGCACTGGTTCAAAACGACGAGCGCCTGCAGGCGGCGACCGTTCAATTGCAGCAGCGCGGGGCTTGCTTGGCGATCGACGACATGGGCGCCGGGTACTCCGGACTACGCCAGATCACCGCGGTCAACCCGACATATCTAAAGCTCGATCGTTCACTGGTGAGCGATATCCACGAAGATCCCCAGCGCGCGGCGCTGATCAGCGCCCTCGTGGGTTATGCCGACCATGTCGGCAGTCTGTTGGTCGCCGAGGGCATCGAGAGTCAAGACGAGCTGACCGCCCTCATTCAACTGGGGGTCCCGCTGGCTCAGGGCTTCTACCTGGCTTATCCGGGAGCACCTTGGCCGCAGATGCGAGTGCACGACCCAGCCATGGAGAACGCCGTCGAACAGCCGCTCGAGCGATCTACGGCACCCGATCGCAGCGCACCGCTACAGGCCGCTTAGCGCGCAAGCCGAAGGTGCCTGTCTCACTGCCGACCGGACGATCGATAACGGGCGGGCGAAATGCATTTGCCGGACCTCTTGACGAGACGTCGTTTTTGGTAAGTGCTCAGTGGGTGGTTTGTTAGGTGAGTAGTGGTGGTGGTTCGCCGCGTGCGTGGGCGGTTAGGAGCTCTGTGAGGTAGGCGTGGAGTGAGCGGTGTTGTAGGCGGCAGGTGGTGTGTGCTGAGAGGAGTCGCTCGATGCGTCGCTCACCTCCGGCTGATTGGCTGCCAAGGGAGAGCTTTCGGTAGATGACCGCCCCGCGGAGCGCACGCTCGGCGTGGTTGTTCGTGGGTTGTACCCCGTCGTGTGTGGCGAAGGTCCATAGTGCTGGCCAGGCCTTGATCAGGTTGCGTGCCATGCCGCGGCAGCGCTTGTTGCAGGGGCGTTTGGTGGCGTAGTTGTGGATGATCGGCTTGTAGGTGCGTGCGAGCTGGGTGATCGTGCTCTGCAGTTGGTGGCGGTCGTGGGTGTGCGTGAAGGTTTCCCACGCCCGGAACACTTGTTGTGAGAGCGCCAGGCCGTGCTCGCCGAACTCTTTCTCCGCGGCGAGTCCTTCGGCGTGCGCGGCGAAGTCGCGCTTGAGGTGTGACCAGCACAGCTGACGGCGACGCAAAGGCAGGCTCCGGTATGCCCACCAGCGGTCAGACGTCACGACCGCACGTGTGCCGGCGAGCAGGCTCTTAGCGTGATCCTCATGACGGCTGGGTGCGACCTGGAAGAACGCATGACGGCTCGTGAACAAGCCCCACAACGCACGACGCTCCCCCCGGGTGCGCCACCCCGTCTCATCCGCGTTGAGCGCCCCCGCGGCACGAACCCGCCCGAGCAAATCCTCATAAGACTCCTCGAGCGCCTGGGAGGCGCGGGTCAGCATCGCATCCACACTCCCCGTGGACAGGCGAGCACCAAAGAGCTCCCCACCGAGCTCGACCACGTCACGACGCGAGACACGGTTACGCACCGACAGCGTCGTGATCGCGGCCGCAAGCCGGGGACCGAACACGGTGGCGGCCACCCCATCCGGGAGCTCAGCACGGGCACGCTCTCCACACTCAGGACAGCAAACGCGCTGCGTGCGGTGCTCTGTCACCCGCACCGTCAGCTCTGGTAGCTCTTCGACTTGGTGGCGTGCCGGCTCGCCATCCGGGCAAAGCTCAGCCTCACAAAATACATGGCCGCAGCCACACCGCTCCGGCCAGTACTCGACGACCTCGTCCACCGCCCACGCCCCCAACAACCCGCGCCCGTACCCCTGATGACCCAGCTGGGCGCCTGGCTTGCGTCCCGAAGGGCCCTTGCTGCGCCGCGGCGGCGAGGAAGGCGGATCGACGCTCGGCGGAACAGAGCTATTACGCGAGCTGCGATTCAACCGTCGCTCGAGCTGAGCGATCCTCTCGTCCTGACGCGCGACCCGCTGCTCAAGCCGCCCAATCTGCTCATCCATACGCAACAGAACCGCCACCACAACCTCACGACCCTGATCGAAGACCGCCTCAGCCTCAGACCGCTCCACACACACAAATTCGACACGCCCACACCATGTCCCCCAACCCCCACTGAACACTTACGGTTTTTTTGTGGGCGTGTAAGGCACCCAAACCGCCGGTGCGGTGCAATTTAGAAAAAAAACGTGGCTCTCTGCCGGTCTGCGAGACCGCGCTTGGCGCGCCCGAGAGTGGGCGGGTGAAAGGCTGTAGTTCGAAGGGAGCCCGCACGGGACCCAGGCTTGCGGCAGGCGTCCAAGCGGCGTTGGCTGTCAGGTGGCAAGTGGCTGTGTGCTCCACCAGATGTTTGTACGTCTCGGTCGTCTTGTCGATGCGACCGAAGGCGTCGCTGTTCGTGAGCACCCGGGCCCAAGGGCCAGTCGAATGGCGGAGTGGGTCGATGAAACTGGATCAGGTCACTTGTCCTCGGGTGCTCTCAGTCCCTTGAGGAGGCTGGTGAGTACGTTGCCGACGTCTTCCCGGGCTTGGGCGGGATCCTCAGCGTCGGCGATGGCCATGCATCCTTCGAGTATCGCGCCGGTCAGCATGAGTGCGAGGGTCTTCAAGGGGAGAGGTTGGATGACTCCGGCGCGGATCGAGCGTCTGAGTGCGCCACGCAGCACGACCGCGCCGTAACGGGTGTCGACGCGGCGGATCGTGTCCGCGTCGAGCACCGCTTGGGCGTCCTGGAGCACGATGCGCTGCACACGAGGGTCGAGGTGAGCGTCGAGCATCGCCTGACATCCGGCACACAGGTCCACCCACGGGTCCGGCTCCAGGAACGCTGCCGCCACGCGCTCGGAGACCCCGCGCTTGACCTGTTCGTAGACCCCAGCGAACAGCTCCTGCTTACCGGCGTAGTGATGGTAGAACGCGCCCTTCGTGACGTTCGAGGCGTGCGCGACGTCGTCGATGGAAGTCGCCGCGTAGCCGTGTTCGCCGAACAGCTTGCACGCGGCGTCGAGCAGGGCGTGGCGGGTAGCCTCGCCTTGTTGCACCTTCTTGCTCTTGACATTCGTACTCTGAGTATGCATGATGGGTACCGCGAGTATGTTAGCGCACGTCAAGCAAAACCCAAAGGAGGGAATGACAGATGCCTAAGTTTGTGATCGAGCGGGATGTACCCGGCGCGGGGAAGCTCACCCCAGAGGAGCTGCAGGGAATGTCAGCCAAGTCCAACAAGGTGATCG
>DATBPE010000113.1:0-2345 GCA_036561505.1 Solirubrobacteraceae bacterium | reverse complement strand
AGCTCACCTGCAGGCGCCCCGTGACGCCGGGATGGCCCGCGTGCCACGCCGCCCAGCCGACCGCCTCATCCAGCATCAGAGCCATCACTCCGCCATGCACCATTCCGGCCCAGCTCTGGAACCGCTCGGGCACCTCGAATTCGGCCACCGACCCGTCCGGCCCCGGCGTGAAGCTCAGACGCAGACCCTCGAGGTTGAGCGGGCCGCAACCGAAGCAGTGCCCGTCAAACCGCACCTCCATCGATCAGCCCTTGCAGTTCCAGCGGCCGGTGATGTGCTCGGCGCCGGTCTTGCCAGAGGAGGCATTGGTCAGAAGGGCGTCCACCGATCCCGACTGCTGGCTGCGGTCGACGACGAAGGTGACCTTTTCGCCGTCGAGGTTCAGCCATGCCTTCGTGTTGTCGAGCGTCTGCAGCTGGACGTTGACGTCTCCGTTGTTGTAGGTACCCGGGCCGCGGAAGTTACCGATGAGGAAGATCACCTGCCACTGCTGTCCGCTCGAGTCGAGGGTGCCGAAAAAGCTGTCCGACCACGTCTCGCCGTTGTGGGTCCGCGAGCCGGTGCACGCGCTCCGCTGCGTCGGGGTGTCAGGGACGATGGCGGTCATCTCGCCTGGAACGTCACCTTGAAAGGTCAAGGTCTGTGACCAGTTTCCCTGCGCAATCACCGGCGACGGTGACGGCACGGTCTTGACGCTCGTCTGACCGCAGGCGGCCAGGACGAGGAGGGCGACGATGCCCGCAACCCGGAGCATGTGGTCGAATGTTAGCCGTGGCCGCCGGATCGGAGCAGCTCACCCGGGCGATGCAGTCTCTGGAGGCGGCGTTTTTGATCGGGATCGAGGGCGTGACCGAGATCTGGCTGGTGCGCCACGCCGACTGCTACCGCGACCTCACCACCACCGAAGATCCCCCGCTCAGCGCCCTCGGACGGCAGCAGGCCGCACGCCTCGCCGAACGGGTTCGGCGCGTCAGGCATGCGGCTGTCTATTCGAGCCCTTACCGCCGCGCCCTGGAGACCGCGAGAGCGATCACCTCCGACGTGCGGCAGGACAAGCGTCTGGTCGAGATGGAGCTCGAGATCGGGCAAGACGGCAGCTTCGACTTCACCGAGGACGGTGACGCCGTGATCACAAGGATGCGAGCTGCGATCGAGGAGATCACGGCCAAGCACACCGGCCATCGCGTCGTGGTGGTGAGCCACGGCGCCGCGATCATCGCATACCTGGCCGACGTGCTCCAGCTGGAGCCCGGGCGGCTGCACGCCCTGCCTTATTACACGAGCGTCAGCATCGTTCGCGTCCTGGGCGACCGGCGCGCGGTGAGCACCTTCGGCGACGTGGCCCACCTGGAATGAACGAGCAGATCCGGACCGACCTCGAGCGTGAATGCCGGGCACGGATGGCGAGGCCGAGCCTACGCGTCACAACGGTGGAGGCGATCCCCGAGGGCCACTCAGGATTCACCTACTTCGTTTCGATCGAGGATGGCGGCGCAGCAGGACGCTACGTGCTCCGACTGCCGCCGCCCAACGCCCGCATCGCGGGCCCTGCCGACGTCGTGCGTCAGGGCCGCATCATGGCCGCGCTGCACACGGCCGGCCTCCCCACCCCCGCCATCCCGGCCCAATCGTCCGACCCCGTCATCGACGGCCGGCCGTTCATCCTGATGGACGCCGTCGAGGGTACGCGCATCGAGAAGGCGGGCGTCGAACAGAAGCCGGTCGACATCGCAGGTTCAGCGGTGGACGTCCTCAAGCGGCTCCATGCGTTGCCCATGGGCCAGACCGGCATCGGCGACGAGGACGCCGTCGGCCTTCAAGCCGAGATGATGCGTTGGGCGTGGCTCATGCAGCGCGCGCCGGAGGAGCTGACCGGTCGTGCGGGCGAGCTGGGTGGGCTGCTCGCCGTGCAGATGCCGGTCGAGCGTGCCCCCACCCTGGTCCATGGCGACTACCACTACGGCAACATGCTGTTCCGCGGCCCGCAGGTCGTAGCCGTGCTCGACTGGGAGATCGCGCAGATCGGCCAGCCGCTGCTCGACCTTGGCTGCCTTTGCATCGTCTCCATCCGCCGCCAGTACCAGGGCGCGCCCAACCCTGGAGGCGCCATCGACGTGTCGGTCGAGGAGCTGTACCGGCTGTACGGCGCCGACGCGTCCGAGATGCGTTGGTACGCCGCCATGAGCCTCTACAAATACGCGGCGATCTTCGGCTACAACCTCATGCTGCACCGTCGCGGCAAAAGACCGGACCCCATGTACGAAGGCTTGACGGATACCATCGTCGGCATGATCGACGAGGGCATCTCGCTGCTCGATCGTGGTGTTTAAGGAGGCTCGCCAATG
>DATBPE010000112.1:0-9184 GCA_036561505.1 Solirubrobacteraceae bacterium | reverse complement strand
CAAGGGCTCGGACTTCCTCGGCGATCAGGACGCGATCGAGATCATGTGCTCGGAAGCGCCCGCGGAGGTCATGCACCTCGAGCACATCGGCGTCACCTTCCACCGCAACGACAGGGGCGAGATGGACCTGCGCGCCTTCGGCGGCGCCTCCATGAAGCGCACCGCCTACGTGGCCGACATCACCGGCCAGGCGCTCCTGCACGTGCTCTACGAGCAGCTCATGAAGCACCACGAGACGGTCGAGCGCTACGAGGAGTGGTTCACCACGTCGCTGCTCAAGGACGACTCCGGTGGCTGCTGCGGAGTGATCGCCCGCGACGTGCGCAGCGGGCGCATGGAGGCGTTCACCGCCAAGAACGTCATCCTCGCCTGCGGCGGGGCCGGCCAGGCCTACAAGCCCACCACCAACGGGCTGATCGTCACCGGCGACGGCATCGCCATGGCCTACCGGGCCGGCGCGCCGCTGATGGACATGGAGATGGTCCAGTACCACCCCACCTGCCTGGTCGAGACTGGCATGCTGATCACCGAGGGAGCGCGCGGCGAGGGAGCGCACCTGCTCAACTCAAGCGGCGAACGTTTTATGGAGAAATCCGCCCCCAACAAGATGGAGCTCGCCTCCCGCGACGTCGTCTCACGGGCTGAGCAAATAGAGATCAACGAGGGTCGCGGCGTAGGCCCGAACGGCGAGGGCATCTACCTCGACGTCACCGTCGTGCCGCGCAAGCGCACGCTGGAGGCGCTGCGCGAGATCGTCAACCTCGGCCGCGACTTCGCTGGCGTGGACATCACGCGCGAGCCGATCATGATCCGCCCCGGGCAGCACTACATCATGGGCGGAGTCAAGACCGATGTCGACGGGCGGACCCCGATCGAAGGCCTGTACGCCGCCGGCGAGGTCGCCTGCGTCTCTGTCCACGGCGGCAACCGGCTGGGCGCCAACTCACTGCTGGACACGCTGATCTTCGGCCGTCGCGCGGGCGAACACGCCGCCGAGCGCGCCACCGCTATGGGCTCGCCGAAGGTGGACATGCGTGCTCACCTGCGCCAGGACGCCGAGCTAATCGACGCCATCATCGCCCGCCCCCACGACGGCCGGCGGGTGTCGGAGATCAAGAGCGAGCTCGGCGAGGTGATGAACAAGCACGCCGCCGTGTTCCGTGAGGAGGCCGGCCTGCAGGACGCCCTGCAAACAGTCCACCGTCTGCGCCAGGAGACAGAGAGCGCCTGGATCGATGACCGGGGCACCGTCTTCAACCAGGACGTTCTCGGCGCCATCGAGCTCGGCTTCATGGTGGACTGCGCCGAAGCCACGCTGATCGGCGCCATCGAGCGCAAGGAGTCCCGCGGCGCGCAATACCGCACCGACTACCCAGAGCGCAACGACGAGGAGTGGCTCAAGCACATCGACATCACGCTCACCGGCGACGAGCCGAAGGTCAGCTACTCGCCGGTCACGTTCACCCAGTGGCAGCCAGAGGAGAGGAAGTACTGATGGCCGAAACGCACAAGCCGCCGGAGCAGTTCACCCTCCGACTGCGCCGCTATAACCCCGAGTCCGGCGACGCCCCCTACTGGGACGAGCACACAATTGAACTGGAGCCACACCGTTCGGTGCTCGAGGGCATCCTGCAGGCACGCGACCGCTTCGACGGCTCGATCGGCATCCGCTGCTCCTGCCGCCAGGCGATCTGCGGCTCGTGCGGGATCCGCGTCAACGGCGAACCGTCACTGGCCTGCCACACCCACCTCGACGCCGCCAAGCGCGGCGCCCGCGACGGCGTGATCGAGATCGAGCCGATGGGCAACATGCCCGTGCTGAAGGACCTGATCGTGGACATGGACGCGGTGCACTGGAAGAAGATCCGCCGTGTCACACCGTGGCTCTTGGCCAAGCAGCCGGTGCCCGAGCGCGAGTACATCGTGGAGAAAGAGGCGATGGTCGACGTCACCCAGACGATGGCCTGCATCCAGTGCGGCGCCTGCGTCTCAGACTGCCTGGCGATGGAGGTCGACCCCGGCTTCATCGGCCCCGCGGCGCTTGCCAAGGCATACCGTTTCGTCGGGGACCCGCGCGACGCCGAGCGACACGAGCGCCTGGAAGACCTCTCCCAGGACCCGCAGGGGATCTACGACTGCACGCACTGCTTCAAGTGCGTGGAGGCTTGTCCCAAGGACGTCAATCCGATGGGGCAGATCATGCGTCTGCGCAGGATCGCCGGCGAGGACGAGGAGATCGTCGACGCCAACAACGGGCACCGTCACGAGCAGGCCTTCACGAGCCTCATCCGTGACTACGGGCTCAACCATGAGGCCGAGCTGCTCTCTCGCTCCTATGGCGGGGACTCGTGGTTTGGCAAGTTTCATCCCGCCGCCGCCAAGGAGCTCTTGAGCTCGCTGCCGATTGTTATACGCGGAGTGCTGAAAGGCAAGATGAATCCGAAGATCGCGATCCTCGGACACAAGATCGGAAAAGACGACCTCAACAGCGTCAAGCGCATCTACCAGACCGTCGAGTCCCGTCCTGAGCGCTACGAGCTGAATCTCTATATCTCAGGCGAGGATGAAGACAACGAGCCAGCGGCCACCGCCGCGGGCACCGAAGGGAGCCCGCAGGCATGAGCATGAAGGTCGCCTACTGGCCCGGCTGCGTCAGCCGCGGCTTTACACCTGAGCTGCATGGCTCGATGGCCAAGGTCGCTCCGCTCTTGGACATCGAGCTGGTGGAGCTCAGCCGCGCGAACTGCTGCGGCGCCGGCGTCATCGCCGAGCACAACCAGGAGCTCGCCGACACCTTGAACGCGCGCACCTTCGCTTTGGCTCAGCAGGTCGACGGGGCTGAGCTGATGATGAACATCTGCTCCACCTGCCAGGGCGCCCAATCAGAGTGCCAGGAGCGCCTGGACGCCTCCGCCGAGTACCGCTCACACATCAACGACACGCTCGCTCCCGAGGGATTGTCCTATGAGAAGGATCCCGCCCGCCCGCTCACCAACAAGAACTTTCTGTGGCTGTTGGTGGAGGAGATCGGGTTGGACAATTTGAGGGGACTGGTCAAGCGGCCCTTGACCAACCTGAAGGTTGGACCCTTCTACGGCTGCTACATCGTCCGGCCGCGCAAGCGCTTGGGGATCGACTCTGAGCATCCTCGCGAGCACTACCTGCATCAGCTGATCCAGGCGCTCGGCGGCACCGTGATCGACTACGCGGGAATGCGCAAGTGCTGTGGTTTCCCGATCATCACGATGAACAAGCAGGCCTCACTCAAGCAGGCCGGGACGCACCTCGCAGACGCCCAGGACGCCGAAGCCGACTGCCTTGTGACGCCCTGCCCGCTGTGCCACTTGAATCTGGATTTGCAGCAGCCGATGGCCGCCAAAGCGGTCGGGCGCGAACTGGACATGCCGGTCCTGCATCTCCCCCAGCTCGTCGGGCTGGCGCTCGGCTTGGACCCCAAGGAGCTTGGGCTGGGGCGTCACATGGTGCGCCCCACCTCGGTCATCGACTGGTCCACGGCGATCGTGGGCGCCGCGGCGTAGAGAACCGGGGCCGATCACCGGTTGGGCCGCCCAGGCGATCGGCCCAGCGCACGCGATATACGATGGGCTGATGGCGCCCGTACGGGAGTTGAAGATCGTGATCGTCGGTGGCGGCTTCGGCGGGATCGCGGCCGCGATCGAGCTGCAGAGGCACGGCTTTCGGGATCTCACGGTGCTCGAGCGCTCGGCGCAGCTCGGCGGCACCTGGTTTCACAACAGCTACCCGGGCGCGGCCTGTGACGTCCCCAGCCACCTCTACTCCTTCTCTTTCGCCCAGCGCCGCGACTGGTCGCGGCTGTGTTCGCCCCAGCAGGAGATCCTCGACTATCTGCGCGGCGTCGCCCACGACTACGGGCTAGAGGACATCATCCAGACGGGCGTCGAGATCAGCGACTGCACCTGGGAGGCACAGGCGTGCCGCTGGAGGCTGCAGAGCTCAGACGGGCGCAGCTGGGACGCGGACGCCATCGTGCTCGCCACAGGCCAGCTTCACCGGGAGGCCTTCCCGCGCGTGGCTGGCCTGCAGTCCTTTGCGGGGCACAGCTTTCACTCGGCCAAATGGGATCACGACTACGACCTGAGCGCAAAGCGCGTGGCGGTCATCGGCACGGGCGCGAGCGCGGTGCAGTTCGTGCCCGAGATCGCCGAGCAAGTGCGGGAGCTGGTGGTCTTCCAACGCACCGGCAACTGGTTCTTGCCGCGCCAGAACCGCCCCTATCCAGCGCCGATCAAGGCGGCCATCCGCCACCTCCCCGGAGTGCAGGCCTTCCGCCGACGCTTCATCTTCAACTACGGCGAGTTGCTGACGCTGATGATCCGCCATCCGCGCAGCGCCGGACGTATCGGAGCGGCGCGCTCCGCGGCGTTCATGCGCTGGCAACTGAAAGACGCCGAGCTGCGCCAGCGACTGTGGCCGGACTACACCTTCGGCTGCAAGCGCGTGCTGTTCAGCTCGCACTTTTTGGCGGCCCTTGAACGACCCAACGTGGAGGTGATCACCGAGGCGATCACGCAGATGACCGCGCGCGGTCCACAGACCGCCGACGGAGCCCTGCACGAGGTCGATTGCGTGATCTACGCGAGCGGCTTTTTGACCAACGACTTCATGTTCCCGATGCGTATCGTGGGCACCGATGGACGTGAGTTGCGGGAGGTTTGGTCGCACGGCCCGCGAGCGCATCTCGGTGTCACGATCGCCGGCTTTCCCTCTCTGTTTCTGATGTATGGGCCCAACACGAACACCTCCGGCGGCTCGATCATCGTCTATCTGGAAGCGCAGGCCGCCTATCTGCGCCAGGCGCTTCAGCTCGTGCGCGAGTCCGGAGCGGCGGCCGTGGAGGTTCGCCCCGAGGTCGAAGAGGCCAGCGACCGCCACACACAGGAGCGCTTCGCTGACACCGCCTGGACGCAGTGCGACTCCTGGTATCGCGATCAGAGCGGTCGGATAGTGGCCAACTGGCCCGGGTATATGCGCGAGTATGTGCGGCGCACCCGCGTCCTTGACCCCGGTGAGTACTCCCTGCTGAAGGGCCCCGACCGTGAGCTCAAGGCGACGGGCGTGCTGTGAGCGACAGCGTGTGCGAGCGCTTCACGCCGCGGCGTCAGGGGCCCACCGGCAAGCGGCCTGGAGGCTGAAGCGGTGCGGATCCTCACCGTCGTGGGCAACCGGCCGCAGTTCATCAAGGCCGCCGCGGTCTCGGGGCTGTTGCGCGCCGAGCACGAGGAGATCCTCGTGCACACCGGCCAGCATCACGACGACTCGCTCTCGAGCGTGTTCTTCAGTGAGCTCGGCCTCGCGCGCCCGGACCGGGAGCTTGCGATCGCGGGCGGCTCCAACAGCTCGCAGACATCGAGGATGCTAGCGGCGCTCGAGCCGCTGTTGATCGAGCAGCAAGCCGATGCGATGCTTGTCTACGGCGATACGAACTCTACGCTCGCGGGCTCGCTCGCGGCGGCCCAGAGCAGGCTCCCGATCGTGCACGTCGAGGCCGGCATGCGCTCGTTCGACCGCACGATGCCGGAGGAGCTAAACCGGGTTCTCTGCGACCACATGTCGGAGCTGTTGTTGTGCTCTTCTGAGACCTCGGCGCAGAACCTGCGCTCGGAGTCGGTGCCGGGCAGGATCGAGGTGGTGGGGGATGTGATGGTCGACGTCGCGCTGCGCTGGCAACCGGCCGCCCAAGCGGATGAGACGGTGACGAGCGCCCATGGACTGATGAGGGGCTCATATCTGCTGCTGACGGCCCACCGGGCCGGCACCGTCGACGATCCCGAGCGCCTGGCCGCGTTGGTTGCTCTGATCGAGGCGCTACCGATGCCGGTCCTCTTCCCCGTTCATCCGCGCACGCGCGCCCGTCTGATCGATAGTGGCCTGATGGCAAGGCTCCAGGAGCTGCCGGGCCTTGCGATGACCGACCCGCTCGGCTATGTCGAGTTCAGCGCCCTGGTGTGTCAGGCGCGGGCGGTCGTGACGGACTCGGGAGGCGTCCAGAAGGAGGCCTACCTCGCCGGGGTGCCCTGCGTGACCCTGCGAGCGAACACGGAGTGGGTCGAGACGGTCTCAAGCGGATGGAACACGCTCGCCGACCTCGATCCGCAGACGACGCTGTCGGCGCTGGAGATGAGGCCACCGGCCGAGCGTCCGCAGCTATACGGCGACGGTCACGCCGCCGAGCGCTGCGTGAGCGCGATCTCCTCGCTCTAGGCGGGCTCCTTCACCGGCAGGCCGACGAGCTGGGCGCTGTGCTCCCAGAGTCCCACGGCAAGCGTCTGGTTCTGTGCCTGAGCAGTGGGCGTCAGGACCTTCTCGTCCTGGACGTACTCGCCGTCGAGAGTCGCTGCCTCATCCGAAAGCGAGAGCCACACAAGCGAACGAGCGCCACGCTCGGGCGAGCGCAAGAAAGGCCCGACGGCGGTGGTCATGATCTTCCAGATGCCGTTCTCGTTCTTGGCGAAGCCGGTGCGCACGACACCCGGATGAAAGCAGTTGGCGTGCAACTCGGGCGCGCGTCTGGCCAGCTCGCGCGTAAAGAGGATGTTGCAGAGCTTGGAGGTCCCATAGACACGCATCGCCGAGTAGGAGGACTCGGACTGCAAATCGTCGAGATCCAGCCGTCCGCCCTTGTGAGCGTCGGATGAAGTGGTCACGACGCGAGCGCCATCCAGTCGATCGAGCAGCAGGTTCGTGAGCAGGAAAGGCGAGAGGTGGTTCAGCGCAAAGGTCCGCTCGAGACCCTCGGAGGTCTGCTTGCGAGCAGCGAACAGAGCCCCAGCGTTGTTGGCGAGCACGTCGATGTGCCCGTGGCGCTCGCGGACCTCCTCGGCGAGCCGCCGCACGTCGGCCATCAGCATGAGGTCGGCGACGTGCTCGTGGACGCTCGCGCTCGCGCCAGCCGCGCGAGCCTCCTGCGCGACGGCGGCCACACGCTCGGGGTCGCGGCCGACGAGCGCGACCTCGGCGCCTCGGCGGGCGAACTCGATCGCGGCGGCGCGGCCGATCCCGCGGGTTGCGCCGGTGAGCAGAACGAAAGTCATATTCGTGACTCTAGCGCCGCTCGGCACCTGGCCGTCAGACGGCTCCGCCCGGCGCACTTCAGAAGTCGTCAATATGCCGGTCTGTGACGGCTGGCGAGCGCATCGGACCGATCAAGCTCGGGATGGTCGGCCTCGGCTATTGGGGTCCGAACCTGGCGCGCAACTTCGCCGCGATCGATGGCTGTGAGCTGAGCTGGCTGTGCGACGCCTCCGAGGCGGCCCGCGCTCGGCTTGGGCGGTCTTTCCCGCATGCGCGTGAGTCTGGCGATCTGGATGATCTGTTGAGTGACCCTGAGCTTGACGCGGTGGTGCTGGCAACCCCCGTTCCCACACACGCCGAGCTTGCGGTGCGCGTGCTCGACGCCGGCAAGCACTGCTTTGTCGAGAAGCCACTGGCGACCAACGTGCCTGAGGCGCAGCGGGCGCTGGACGCGGCGCAGCGGACAAGCGCAATCCTGATGGTCGGCCATCTGCTGGAGTATCACCCGGCGGTGGTGCGCCTGAAGGAGATGATCGATGCCGACGAGCTGGGGTCGCTGTATTACATCTACGGCAACCGCGTGAACCTCGGCAAGCTGAGAGCCGAGGAGAACGCGCTGTGGAGCCTGGGCGCGCACGACGTCGCCGTTGTGCTGCACCTGATCGACGAAGACCCCGTGGAATGCGCCGCGCACGGGCACTCCTATGTGAGGGAGGGCATCGAGGACGTCGTATTCTGCTACCTGCGCTTCCCCTCCGGCCGGGTCGCCCACCTGCATCTGTCCTGGCTTGATCCGCACAAGGAGCGGCGCATCACGGTCGTCGGCGCAAAGCGGATGGCCACTTTCGATGACATGCTCGTGGAGGGAAAGCTGACCGTCTACGACAAGGGCTTTGACGAGGACGCCTCCTCCTGGGGTGAATACATCGCCCGTTCGGGGGAGAGTTTCTCCCCGCGCATCTCAAACGTCGAGCCGCTGCGCCTGGAGTGCGAGCACTTCATCGACTGTGTGCGCAGCGGGCGGCTCCCGCGCTCAGATGCGGCAAGCGGGCTGCGTGTGGTGCGGGTGCTCGAGGAGCTGCAGCGTTCGCTGAGCGCCGCCGGCCCCGACCGCCCGGCCTAGGTACCGGAGCCGTCCGGCGTGGCGAGTTCAAAGACGCGGTGTAGCGCCCGCACAGCGCTCTCGACGTGCTGGCTGCCGATCACGCAGGAGATCTTGATCGGTGAAGTGGAGATCATCTCGATGTTGATCCCTTCCTCGGCGAGCACCCCGAAGACACTGGCCGCGACACCGGGATGGGAGCGCATCCCCGCGCCGATGATCGAGACCTTGCCCATCTCCTGCTGGGTGCTGAGCTCCCGGAAGGTGCCCTGCTCCATCGACTCGAGCGCCTGTGTGGCGACCCGCAGATCCTCGCGCGGGACGGTGAAGGAGATCTCCGCCTGTCCGCCGGCACCCGAGGGCTCGTTCTGCACGATCATGTCCACGTTGACGTTCACATCCGCCAGCGTGCTGAAGATACGCGCGGCGGCGCCCGGCTCGTCCGGCACGCCGACGAGCGTGACCCTCGCTTCTGCGGTCGAGTGGGTCACGGCGGTGATCAGCGGTCTCTCCATAGTGTCTGCCTCTGCCAGAACAACGGTACCGGGGCCGTCCCCAAAGGACGAGCGGCAGTGGATTCGCACCCCGTGGTTGCGGGCGTACTCGACCGAGCGCAGCTGCAACACACCCGCGCCGGAGGCCGCCATCTCCAGCATCTCCTCGAAGGAGAGCACCAAAAGCATACGAGCGTCGGGGACGATCCGCGGATCGGCGCTGAAGACACCGGCGACGTCGGTGTATATCTCGCATTCCTGTGCCCCGACGGCCGCCGCCAACGCCACCGCGGTGGTGTCCGAGCCGCCGCGCCCGAGCGTCGTCACGTCACTGGTGGTGGTCGAGACCCCCTGAAAGCCGGCGACGAGCACGATCTGGTCCTCCTCGAGTGCGGCGATGATGCGATCGGCGCGGACGTCGAGGATCCGCGCCTTGGTGTGAGAGCTGTCGGTCACGATCCCGGCCTGTGAACCGGTCAGCGATATCGCCCTGTGCCCGAGATCGTTGATAGCCATCGCGCACAGAGCACAGGAG
>DATBPE010000111.1:0-10548 GCA_036561505.1 Solirubrobacteraceae bacterium | reverse complement strand
TGCCCGTCGTCCTGGGCGAAGTGTCTCACCCGCAGCAGGCCGTGCAGTACCCCAGAGGCCTCGTTGCGGTGCAGCAGGCCAGGCTCGGAGTAGCGCACGGGTAGGTCTCTGTAGGAGTGGCGGCGGCTGGCGAACAGGTGGGCGTGGCCGGGGCAGTTCATCGGCTTGACCCCCATCTCGCGCTCCTCCACCTTGACCGTGAACATGTTCTCGCGGTACTTGCCCCAGTGGCCGGAGGTCTTCCAAAGCTCGGCGTCGTAGATCTGCGGCGTCTTGACCTCGGTGTAGCCGCGCTGGGCGCCCATCTTGCGCGAGACGCCGACCAGAGCGTTGAACACGCTGGTCCCCGCCGGCCACCAGAAGGCTGCCCCGGGAGATACATCGGAGAAGTGAAATAGCCCCAGCTCGCGTCCGAGCTTGCGGTGGTCACGCGCCTTGGCCTGCTCGATCCGCTCCAGATAGGCCTCGAGCTCGCCCTTGGAAAAGAATGCCGTGCCATAGATACGAGTCAGCATCGTGCGGTTTGAATCCCCGCGCCAGTAAGCGCCCGCGACGGAGTTCAGCTTGAACGCCTTGACGCTCTGTGTGCTCGGCGCGTGCGGGCCACGGCAGAGGTCGGTAAAAGGTCCGTTGGTGTAGAGCGAAACCGTCTCCAGGGGAGCGCCCGCCCCATCCGAGCGAGAGGCACTCACGAGGTCGTCGATCAGCTCCACCTTGTAGTCCTGTCCCTCCCCCACGAACCGTTCACGGGCCTGTGCGACCGGAACGTCCTGGCGGTGGAACTGCTCGCCCGCCTTGATGTGGGCGCGCATCCGCTCTTCGATCTTCGGGAAGTCGGCCTCCGAGATAGTCGTTCCCTCGGGGAACTGGAAGTCGTAGTAGAAGCCCTCCTCGATCGGCGGCCCGATCGAGATCTTTACTCCCTCGTAGAGGTCCATCACGGCAGCGGCCAGCACGTGGGCGGCGTCGTGGCGGATCAGCTCGAGTGCTTTCTCGCCGCTCTTGGCGGTGAGGATCGAAATGTTTGCTCCGTTCGGGAGAGCCTGTGCGAGGTCGTATATCTGTGGACCTTCCCCGGCCTCGGGATGGCTCACCTCGACTGCCAGCGCCGCCTTCGCCAACCCTGGGCCGATCGCGGCCGCCGCGTCAGCGCCGGTCCCGCCGTCGGGCAACTCGAGCGTCTGGGCATCGGGAAGTGTGACGGTGAGCGACATCTTTAGGCGCTGGAGCCTACCCTTCCGGGCCGCGGGGCTGTCAAGAAGGCGAGATCCTCACGTCAGGGCGCGACCGGTGAGGATCGCCGCGACCCTCACGCGTCGATCCGGGCCGTCCTCTTTTCGGACACCGGGGAGATGAGGCGGCCGGCACGGGCGCGCGCGGGCGCGCCGTGCCAACCCAGTCAACGCCGTCTGTGGGGACGGCGTGACAGCGGCAACATAGCACCAGTCCGACCTTCTGGGAACCCCTCCCGGGCACACGTCAGGTTCCGTTCCTTCTGTGAGGCGCCGCACCGACCGCTCCGGGCGTCGGCGGCTACCCTCCCGCCGGTGATGATGGGCTCCAAATGGGCGGTGGTGCAGCACGTGGCCTTTGAGGGGCCAGGGTTGATCGCCCGACTTGCGGATGAGCGGGGCTTGGAGCTAGAGGTCTTCCGCTGTGATCTACTGCAGCCGCTTCCCGGCGCGGGCGAGCTCGCGGGGCTCGTGGTGATGGGCGGCCCAATGGGTGTTCACGACACCTCCAGATACCCGTTCCTTGGAGCCGAGCTCCGATTGATCGCCGAGGCCGTCCATGCCGGAACTCCGGTGTTGGGTGTCTGCCTGGGAGCACAGCTCCTAGCGCACGCGCTCGGTGCCCGCGTCTACCCTGGCGCGCAACAGGAGATCGGGATCGGCAGTGTCGAGCTCACCGAGGAGGGTTTGCATGACCCGGTGATCGGCTGCTTGGCGGCCGATCACATCCCAGTGGTGCACTGGCACGGTGAAACCTTCGATCTTCCCGAGCGCGCGAGGCTGCTCGCCAGCAGCGACCTGTATGCCCACCAGGCGTTCAGCGTCGGCGCGTGTGCCTACGGCTTTCAGTTTCACGTCGAGCTCGAAGAGCTCCTCGCCAACGAATGGCGCGAGCATCTGCCAGAGGGCGTGGAGCTCCCTCGCGACGGACGGACTTCGGTGTGCATGGCCGGCGAAGCGATCCTGGGCGCTTTCTTTGAGCGAGCCGGACGAGGGCGTCGTTAGCGCAACAGCTTTGGGATCGATTAGCCCTTGACGAGTCCGACCACGTGACCCTCGGGGTCGGCGAACAGCGCGATGCTCGGGCCGCCGGGCACATCCATCGGCGGCTGCACAGTGCGACCACCGTTCGCGGCGACCTTCTCCAGCGCACTCTTGAGATCCTCGACCTGGATGTAGAACGTCACGTGGCCAGGTCCCTCGGGTGCAGCGCCCACACCGCCGGCGATCGCGCCGTCTTCGCCGGTGCGCACCATCGAGTAAGTCGGCATCACCGGCTGCATCTCCCATTCGAACGTCTCGCCGTAGAACCGGCTCAGAGCCTGCGCGTCCTCGCCCAGAACCTCGAAATGAACAACTGGATTTGGCATGGCTTCTCCCGATCAGTGTCGAATTTGCTGATGCTGAGCGTAGCTCACGCCTGAGCAGGGAAAGCACCCGTCACGTGCCCCGGCGCGATCGAGCAGAGTGTGCCCGTTCCCGTGGCCTTGCGCTCTGACCGACCGTCCCGCAGGAGATCTCAGGGCTGAACGCGACCAGCTCAGCGCGTGCAGGAAAGTAGCCAGCGCAAGTAAATACCGTTTGATCGCACTAGCCTTGACCCCAGTGATGAGCGCAACTCCTCCGCATCAGCGTCCGTTGGTCGGCGCCCGCCGGGCGGCACTCGCCTGCCTGTTGGTTCTCAGCCCGATCGCGTTCTCGGCTTCTTCGGCGCTGGCGGCAGCCAGCACCCCGACATCCCCAGCGAGCGAAACCAGCCCGGCCACCCAGCCACCCACAGCCAAGCCTCTTCCCGCGCCCACGGCAACCAAGCTGACGGCGCTGCCGCACGAAACGGTGAGCGATGGTAGCGCCGCCCTGAGAGTCAGGCTCTCGGGTGCGCCGGCGTCTGGGTCCCCCCAGCCACAGATCAGCCCAGGGATCGCCGGCAAGTGGAGCGTGCTCGAGGACTCCGAGGTTTTCACACCGACCTCCACACTCGAGCCGTGCTCGACCTATCAGCTGACGATCTGGGCCAACACCACAGCCACCGGCCATTCGCCTCTGGGCAAACGGCGCACGATCGCTCTGCACGTGGCCTGTCCACCGATCAGCGGACTGCAGGAGAGCCTGGCACGACTCGGCTATCTCGGCGCGAGGTTTCGCTCTAAGTACGGTGTGCACATCAGCGGCGGCCCGCAGACTCGCCAACTGGCAGCGCATCGTGCCTTTGACCCGCCGCGTGGCAGACTCGACCCGGATCCCTCGAGCGCCCCTCCGGTGCAGCTGGGAACGATGGACGCGACCACGCGCGGGGCGTTGACCGTATTCCAGTCCGACCATGGGATAGCACCGACCGAAACCCCCGAACGCAAGACCTGGGCGTCACTGCTGGCGGCACTGACGCTCGACCGTCACAACCGCCAGCCATACACATGGGTATCGGTGTCCGAGTCGATGCCCGAGACGCTCGAGGTTCACCGTGGAGAGCACATCGCGCTCTCCACACCCGCCAACACCGGTGTCTCAGGTGCCGAAACCGAACGCGGAATCTTCCCGATCTACAGCCGCTTGGTGTCCACCACGATGAGTGGCACAAACCCCGACGGCAGCAAATACAGCGATCCGGGCGTGCCGTGGGTCAACTACTTCAACGGCGGCGATGCCGTGCACGGCTTTCCGCGCGCCTCCTATGGCTCCCCGCAGTCAAATGGCTGCGTCGAGCTGCCCATCGAAACGGCTCACAGAGTTTTCGACATGCTTGCCATCGGCGACATCGTCGAGGTCAAAAGCTAGCGAGAGCCCCAACTCGCGGGGCCTTGCGATCAGCTTCACCCTGCCATTGGCTCTCTAGCGTCCTGAGATTCTTTGAGGCCGGGATCTCGGCGGAGTCACACTCAAACCGGCGACTCGGCGTGCTCTTGCCGAGCGGCTACCGTGGAGGCTCACACCCGCTAGCAGGAGGACCACAGATGCTTTTCGGCACCGAGCACGTACAGCGCTACGTCGACACCGACGGAGAGGAGGGGCACGATTGGCAGGGCACCACCGTCCTGATCCTCACAACGACCGGGCGGAACTCCGGCGAGGAGCGCAGCACCCCGCTGATCTACCAGCGCAGCGGCGATGATCTTCTGGTGGTCGCCTCCAAGGGCGGTGCCCCCACGCCACCGGCGTGGTATCTGAACCTGCAAGCCGAACCCGAGGTCCAGGTGCAGGTACTGGGCGACCGCTTCAGCGCCCGTGCCCGCACGGCGAGCGCCCAGGAGAAGCCCGGCATGTGGGAGACGATGACCGCTACCTGGCCCGCATACGACGACTATCAGCAGAAGACCGATCGCGAGATCCCGGTAGTCGTGCTCCAACGCACCTGAGCATGGCCGAGCGCGTGCTCCCGGTCGCCTGTCCTCAGAGCTCCGACCAGCGATCGGGGAGCGCTCAGTAGCCCAATTTCTGCCTGTTCGCGGGAGGTTTCGGGCTGGAACGTCCAAAGCAACCGCAGCGCGAAATATGTTCGGCGCAAGCGAAATGGGCACCGTTCCTCTCTCCGACACTCCTGCCTACTGGTATCGCCGGCGCAAAAGCCGCAGTCCCAGCAAGCTCACCTCGATCTGGGGGCTGGGCGCCAGGAACGCTGCTGTGCTGATGAGCATCGGGATCCCCGACTGCAGAGCTCTGATGGACAGCGACCCGGAGGTCGTCGCGGCGTCTTTGCGCGCCGAGAGCGTGGCAACATCGGTCAACCAGGTGCGCATGTGGCGCTCTCACGCCGAGAGCTACATCACCAAACAACCGGTGTTCTTTGGCGACCCACCGCCGGTCGCAGAGAACTTCATAGCTCTCGACCTCGAGTACAACTCCTTCAAACCCCACATCTGGCTGATCGGGCTGCTGATTGTCCAGGGCGACGTGAGCCAGCACATCTGGCTGTGGGCCGACGATCCCGAGCAGGAGCGAGCCAACCTGCATCACCTCTCGAGCGCTCTGTGCGCCTACCCACAGCTGCCAGTCCTGACATGGGCTGGCACCAGCGCCGACATACCTCAGCTGGAGTCCGCCGCCGAGCGCCACTCCGCGCCCGGCACCCTGACCGCACTCAGCCACCGTCACGTCGATCTGTTCCGCCACGCGCGAAACTCTGTACGTCTGCCGGTTCCCGAGCTCTCGCTGGGTCCATTCGCCAACTATTTGCGGATCCCCAAATCGAGTCCGATCAGGAATGGCATGGAAGCCCAGATGCAATACGAGATCTACCTCGGCCTGCGCGATCCGGCGCGCAAGTCCACCCGCAAGGCCGAATTGATCGCCTACAACTACGACGATCTCACTGCCCTGGCCGGCGTGCTCGTGGCGATGCAAAACGCTCCGCGACCGACGTCAGTCGGTCCCGTGTAAGCAGCGGAGGCCTCCCAGGGCGCCATCCGGCGTGAGCCCCGCGCGACAAGGCGGCCATCGACGCTCGCTGCTAGGGCCTCATCACCCGCCGGTAGAGGGAAGCGGTAGCGCCGTGGCCTCATGGGTCTCGGTCAGGCGCAGGATTTCCTGGGCCGGTACCCCGAGCGCGTCGGCCAACCCCCAAATGATTCGCAGGCTGACGTTGCGTTCCCCCCGCTCGGCGTCACCGACATAGTTGCCGCTGATGCCGGCCAGCTCACCGAGCGCCTCTTGAGAGAGACCTCGTTCGGTTCTAAGCATGCGCAGCGCTGCGCCGAAGGCGGTGTGACGTGGGCTGAGCGCGGGCATCCGCGCACCTTCGGACAAAGGCGCCTAACCTGTCTACCAACTATAAGGGTTCAAAACTGGTTAGGGTTCGCCCTCGATGGCCAATTCACTGCAAGAAGAGTGCGATCTAAACAAGTGCCTGTGCGCACAAGCCACCGATGAACGCCTCTAGAGAGAGGGCCGCGCGCCAGCAAGAGCGCCGGGATCTCTCCAAATCTCTGGCGAAGGGGCTGGAAATCCTCAAGTGCTTCACGGCTGAAGATCATCTTCTGCGCATTACCGATATCTCTGCCCGGCTCGGCCTGAGCCGCTCGAGCAGCCACCGCTACGCCTCGACGCTGGTGAGACTCGGCTACTTGGAGCAGGACGCCCAGCGCAGATATCGACTTGGCCTGCGCGCCGCCGATCTTGGAATCTCAGTGCTCGGCGCGATCGATCTGCGCCGGCTAGCACGACCCCACCTGCTGCAGCTGCGCTGGCTGAGCCGGGCAACCGTGAGTCTGGCCGTTCTGGATGGCACGCAGACCCTGTTCCTAGACAGATTGCTGAGCAGCCGTTGTCTGCCCCAGGAAATCGACGCGCTGCCCGGAGAGGGAACCACAGCCACCGCTCACGCCACGGCGCAGGGCAAGGTCATGATCGCGCTGCTGGGCGCTCAGGAGCAGACCAGTCTGTTGGCCGAGATCAGCCCGGCCAGGCGCAAACGGCTGCTGGAAGAGCTTTTACAGATACGCCGAACAGGCGTGGCGCTCGAGGATGAACGGCTCAGCAGCGGCATGTGCTCGATCGCCCGGGCGATCTCCACACCGGATGGTCAGGCACTGGCGGCCGTTGGACTCACGTTTCCCAGCTCGCAATCCTCACTGGAGGAGCTCCTGGCTGCGTGGAGCCAGCCGCTGCTGGAGACCTCCGAACGCATCTCAGAGGAGCTTTCTCCAAGGCCAGGCCCTACTCGTCGGTGAGGAGTTACCGGTCGCGCACCGTTTGCCTGGAGCGTCGCGCAACTCGGTGCCTGCGGTCACGCGCCGAGCTCGCCCACTGACTCGCGCAGACCGATCCGTGCGTGCAAGCGGCGCAGCGGCCGCGGCGCCCACCAGGTGCGCTCGCCCAGCCGTCCCATCAGCGCCGGAACCAGCAGCGCGCGGACGACCGTCGCGTCGATCGCAACCGCCAGCGCGGTCCCGAGACCGAACTGCTTGACGAAGAAGATGTGCGAGGTCACGAATGCACCGACCGCGACACAGAACAGCAGGGCGGCGGCGGTGATCAGCCGCCCGGTGCGCTCGACGCCGTAGGCGACCGCCTCGCGTGTCGGCAGGCCATCGTCGTGGGCCTCCTTGATACGGCCGAACAGAAACACACCGTAGTCGGTGGACAGTGCAAACGCGACGACGAACAGAAGTACGAGGTTGGACTCCTCGAGGCCGCCGATTGGACTGAAGCCAAACAGGTTGGACAGGTCACCATCCTGGAAGATCAACACGAGCAACCCGGCGCCCACGGCGACCGTGAGCAGGTTCATCAACAGCGCCACGAACGGCAACACGAGCGAGCCGGTCATCATGAATAGGAACCCGCCGGTAACGAGCGCGAGGATCAACAGCACCAGAGGCGTATGTGCGGCGATCGCGGCCTTCTGGTCCACGAACCACGCGGTGGCGCCGCCGACGAGCAGCAGCGGCGGGCTGGCCAAGGCATGCAGACGCTTGACCAGCGCCTGGTTAGCGGGCGAGCCATCGGTTCCACGCGGCAGCATTTCGATCTCCCACGCGCCGCGCCCGAGATAGCGCGGGGATCCGGCTAGGCTCGCTTGGCGGCCGGCCGCAGCCTGTGCGCGCCGCGCGAGCGCCGCGACGGTCTGCCCGCCGCTTGCAGGAGCGTGCACGACCAGCGTGAGCGTCTGTGAACCATCGACGGCAAAGTCGTGGGTGATCGCTTCGGCGACCTGCCGTGGCTGCGCGGAGGACGGCAGCACGTGCGCATCGGCGGGGGTAAGCCGCAAACGCAGCGCGGGCAGCGCGATCACGATCAGTACGACGGCCGTGCTCAGAGCGACGAAACCGGGCCGGCGCATGACCGCGTTCGCGAGCCGATACCAGGCGCCGTGCTCGGCCGGTTGCGCCGCTTGTGCGGCACCCCGCTGCAAGCGGGCGGGTGCGAGCGCGTTGATGCGCGGGCCGAGCGCGACCAGCACGGCTGGCAGCACGATCAGCGAGACGGCGCCCGCCGACAGCGTCACGAGCGCGCCGCCGACACCCATCGAGTACAGAAACCGCAGCGGGAACACGAGCATCGAGGCGAGTGCGCCAGCGACCGTCAGCGAGCCGAACAGCACGGTGCGCCCGGCGGTCTGCAGGGTCCGCTTGATCGCCGCGTGCGTGTCCAGACCGCGCGCCAGCTCCTCGCGGTAACGGGACAGGATGAACAGGCTGTAGTCGATGCCCAGGCCGAGCCCGACGCCGGTAACGAGATTGACCGCGAAGATCGACAGCCCCGCGAACTGGTCGATCAACCGCAGCAGCAGAAATGTGATCACGATCGCGAACCCGCCCACGAGCAGTGGAAGCGCCGCGGCGATCAGTCCGCGGAAGACCCAGAACGAGAGCAGCAGTAGAAGCGGGAACGCAAATGCCTCGGCGCGCGCGAGATCCGAAGAGGTGCGCTTGTTGATTTCGTCGAACGCCACGTCGTTGCCACCCAGGCGCACACTGCTGCCGGCAAGCTGTGGGCGCACGTGTTCGACCGCGGCCGACGAGCGCGCGCGGGTAGCGAATGCGGCAAGGACGAGCGTCTCACGCCCGTCGCGGGAGACCAGTGCGGGTAGATGCGTGGCGGGGTAGTCAAGCGCACGCTGAAAGCCCGGTTGTTTGGAGAGCAGCGCAACCACATGCACCGCCTGGGCCTGGGCCGCGGCGTCGCGACGGATGTCGATTCTGCTCGATACGAGCGCCGCGACACCGTAGGAGGCCGATTGGCCGGTGGCGTGTTCGATCACCCGCAGTACCTGCTGGTTCTGGGCGTGCGGGTCCTGGAAGTCCGAGGATTCGCTCTTGAGGATCGAGACGACGGGGCCGCCGAGCGCCGCGGCGAGCAGGAACACCAGACCGGCGATCAGCAGAATGCGCCGCGTGCGCTGCGTTGCCAGCCGTGCAAATTGGTCGATCACCAGGCCTCCGGATTACCGAGTTCGGGCATGTCCATCGAAGCGACTACGTTGATCAGCATTCCCTTGGCAAAAAGCCAGTGCACTTCTTCGCCGCTTGCTCCCGAGAGCTCCGCGACGGCCTCGCGCAGGCGCAGAAAGCCTTCGCGTGCGACCTGGCAGATCTCGGGGTCCGAGCACGCCGCATACAGCTGCATCTGAGCGAGCAAGAGCTCGCGGTCGGAGAGCATCTCGACATAGGCTGCTCCTATGGACTGCAGCCGCTCCTGCGGGGTGTCCCCTGTCACCGAATTAGTGAACGTCGCCAGGGTGCGCTCCAGGCATCCCCGCGCGCAGGCTATGAACAGGTTCTTCTTGGTCCCAAACAGCCGGAACAGATACGCGTGGGAGATTCCCGCGCGGCGCGCGATCGCCTCGGTCGAGGTCCCGTGCAGGCCGGTGATCGCAAACTCGCTGCTGGCGGCCTCCAGCACATCGGTGCGGCGGGCCTCGGCTGTGCTTCGAGTTCCTGTGGCTAGAGCAAACACTGCGACACATTGTAAGTGAGTAGTCACTTATGTCAAGGGAGCGTGACCTCCTCCTCCGGTAACTGCTTTGATCCGCGGCGGAAGAAACGACGAATTGCGCTCATGACAAACGGACAGCCGACAGATACACAACCACGAGCGCGGGTCGCACTCGTCACAGGCGCCTCGAGTGGCATCGGAGAAGCGACCGCCCGGCGCCTGGCTCGCGATCCGGGCATCTCGCTGATACTCGTTGCGCGCCGCGAGGACCGCCTGCGCGAGCTGGCCCAAAGCCTCCCGGCGCCAGCCACCCACGTCGCCGTTGACCTCACCGAGCCAGACGCCCCGGCCCGAGTACTGGAGCATCTGAGAGCCAACCACGATCGCCTCGATCTGCTGGTCAACAACGCCGGCGCGGCCTGGCGGGCACGGTTCGCCGACGGCGGCTACGAGAACGTAAGGCGCACCATGGAGATCAACTTCGATGCTCAGGTGAGACTCACCGAGGCCCTGCTGGGGCTGCTGCGCTCCTCAGCCCCGAGCGCGATAGTCAACGTCTCGAGCACGGCCGGGAGAGTCACACGTCCCGGCACCGGGGCCTACAGCGCGTCTAAGTTCGCGCTCGCGGGCTGGTCGGATGCACTGGCCGCCGAGGAGCACCAATTCGGAGTGCACGTAGGTTTGGTTCTGCCCGGCTTTATTTCCACCGAGGGCTTTCCGCAGGCCGAGCTCACCGGCAAGGCTTCCACACGCTGGGCGGTCTCTACACCCGAGAAGGCGGCCGAGGCGATCTACGAAGTCGGTATCGGCCGTAGAGCTGAGCGCTATGTACCTCGCCCCTATGCGATTCTCGGCGCGTCGCGGCTGCTTGCGCCGTGGCTTGTTCGCCGACTTATACGCGGCAACAGCGCGGCGGTGATGACCACAAAAACGGGAGCCGAATAGG
>DATBPE010000110.1:0-5263 GCA_036561505.1 Solirubrobacteraceae bacterium | reverse complement strand
CCGGTGCCTCCTAGCCTCCGTGTCTTGAGCCTCGCGCGGGGCACGGAACGGCTGCCCCGCCATGAATCTACATGAGATACGAGAGATGCTTGAGCGCAGATCAATCCAGACCACAAACACCCAAGCCAGAGCTTCTGTTCTGAGGCGAGGAAACCGCGGACTCAGACAAGCGGCCCCAAACCCTCCATCGATGGCCGCCTGGCACCGTCGGGTGTCCTGCGGATAGGATCAACTCGTGCGCATGCTCACCGAGGACGTCTGGCAGCTATCTGGATTTCCGCCCAACAACGTCAACGTCTACGTAATCGGTGACGTGCTGATCGACGCGGGTGCCGCCATCGATCGCAGACGCATCCTGAGCCAGATCGCTGATCGGTCGATCACGGCGCACGCATTGACCCATGCCCACTTCGATCACTACGGCGCCAGTCACGCCATCTGCACAAAGCTCGGCATACCGCTTTGGTGCGGGGCCGCTGACGTAGAGGCGGTCCAGAGCGGCAAGATGCTCGGCCCTCGCGGCAAGATGCTGCCGGCCGCCAAGGCCCACCCGGTGGCCCGCTCTCTGCGTGAGGGCGACGAGGTCGCTGGTTTCACCGTGCTCGACACCCCCGGACACTCCCCGGGCCACGTTTCCTATTGGCGTGAGTCAGACCGTGTATTGGTGTGCGGGGATGTGATGTGGGGCTACAACCCGTTTTTGTTCAGCGGCGGGATCCGCGAGCCCTTTCACATCGTGAGTCCGGATCCGGCTCTCAATCGCCAGTCAGCCAGACGCTTGGCTGAGCTCGAACCGGCGCTTGTCTGTTTCGGGCATGGTCCGCCGCTGCGCGACACGGCTCGTTTCACCGAGGCGGTCGCTCGACTGAAGGGTTGACGTCCTTTGCCCGGGCCAGCTCTGGGACTGGCGTTCGGGCAGGATTCTTATTTCAGCACGGGGCGGCAGCGGTGTACGGTGGGTGGATGGAGCTCGTCGAGCTCGATCGGCTGACCGAGCGGGACTGGGCCGAGTTGACGGCCGGTGAGCACGAGCCCTTCGGTCCGCTGGGGGCAGGGCTCACGTGGCTCGAGAAGGACCGCCACCTGGCGCTGCGCGGACCCGACGGGCTGCTGGTAGCCGTCGCGGGAGTGGCGATCGTGACGGTCGAGGTCCAGGACGCCGAGAGCTTTGAGGTAGTCGGCCTGGGCAGCTTGATGGTGAGCAGATCCGCACGCGGTCGGGGACTCATGTCCCGACTCGTGCAGCCAGTACTGGCGCTGGCGCAGAGCATGGGCCCTGACAGGGCGATGCTCTTCTGCCGTCCGGAGTTGGTCGCGTTGTATCGGCGCCTGGCTTTCGTGGAGATCGCGGCGCCAGTCTGGGCCGATCAGCCACAGGGACGTGTGCAGATGCCGATGCCCGCTATGTGGCGCGCGCTGCGCGAGGGCGCCGGCTGGCCCGCGGGCGGTGTGGATGTGCGCGGCCTACCTTTCTAACGCCACCGTCTGGGCCTCCAACGTCTGCTTGAGGACTTCGATACCGCGCTCCATCATCTCGTCGGTCCGCTGCGCCAGCTCATGGGGCAGTAGATCGGCGGTCCACACGAACTGGGTTCCGCCATCCGGGTCGGGTAGGACCTGTGCGGCTCCGTTGTGGTGGGTGTAGGGACCCTCCACGACCGACCAAACGAGCCGTCGCTCCTGCTCGTCCAGAGCGACGAGCAGCTCCCGCACCGTCATGCCATTGAAGAAGGTCACGATCCTGTCCTCGCCGTCCAGACGCGTAGCAGTAACGAAACCCGGGACCAGACGCTCGTGCGGAGCTCCCCAGTCACGGAGAGCCGCCCACGCGTCGTTCACCGGTGTGTCGATGTGTCGTTGCTTGCGAATGGTTGCCATGCCCGCAAGCCTGCCGTATGTGCACAAAGCCGTCTTGGACATTCGTGCTCATGTGAGACGATGTTCGCGATGCTGAGCTCGACGACAGTATTTGCTCGCGACGGCGTCGAGATCGCCGACGTTGCCTGCAGGCACCCAGCGGGGCGCGGGCAGCACACCGAGTCCGCCGGAGCCCGGGCGCTTGTGTTCGTGCGCCGCGGGTGTTTCGTGCGCAGCGTCGACGGGGTGGACCCGCTGCTGGACTCGACTGTCGCCTACGCGATGAACCCCGGGGAGGAGCAGCGTTATGACCATCCTCACGCGCACGGCGATGATTGCACCGTCTTTTCGCTCGACGGGGAACTGGCCGCCTCGCTGTGGGGTGAAGAACCGATCCTTCCCTCTGGGCCGCTGCCTGTCCCGCCGGGGCTCGATCTCGAGCATCGTCTGCTGCTTGTCGCTGCCCGCCGACAGGCCGATGCTCACGAGTTGCACGAGCGAGTGATCTTGCTCGGCGCGCGGCTGCTCGAGGTGGCCGACCCACAGCGGGTGGCGAGTGCGAGACCACAGACGGCGAGCAGGCGCCTGGCGCTCGTGGACGAAGCGCGAGAAGCCCTTGCCGACGAGCCCGAGGTCTCTCTGCTCGACCTCGCCAAAGGGCTTGCCGTCTCACCCCATCACCTGAGCCGCATCTTTCACACCGCGACCGGCAGGACCATCGCCCGCCACCGCATACGACTGCGCGTACGTGACGCACTGGAGCGCCTTGCCGGCGGCGAGCGCGACCTCGCGCGACTCGCCGCCGATCTTGGCCTGGCCGACCACAGCCACCTCTGTCGCATCGTGCGCGATGAGACAGGCACGACGCCGAGCGTCCTGCGTAGCGCCCTAAGCGACTAGCGCACGACGACTGAGCGCCCGGGTCGGACTCCTGCGCGCCAGCATCGGAGGTAACGGTTGGAGGCGGTGGCTGCCAGCCAGTAAACCTGGTAATCGATTTATTGACTACCTGGGGTGCCTGCGCAAGACGTACTCGACTACTGTTTCCAACGGTGCCGATGTCCGATCCATTTACACAAAAGCCAGACCGATGGTGGTGGCGCATGTGGCGCAGAGCCCAGACGGATAGTGCTCCTCGGCGCTATGCGGCGCCGGCTGCAGCGGTGGGCCCAGTCGCAGCGTTCATGCTGAGTGGCAACACTCACCACATCGACCTTCCGAGCAAGCTAGCCATCGGATTTGCAAATCTTCTTCGTTCCGCCCGCAGTCGTAAATATGTGGTGGAGGCTGCGCCGTCGGCGAGATGACGAACGGCTGCCGATTTCTCCCGAGAAGCAGTCAAACTGACCTCAGTCGCCGGACGGCCGCGTTTGGGGTGTGTGACGGCTGGGCTGGCCGGCGCAAACCTAGTGAGAGCATCCGGCTGACCAAAACGCCCGATCAATCTCCCCGCGAATTACCTTCTGCCAGCGAGTTTGCGAGCTTGTCAAGCTTCTCAGCGTTGGGGGTTGAGCTGGGATTCCAGCGGCCTTCTATGCGAGTCGGCGTGAAACGCGCGGAGAGCTGCTCGAGCAGCACCGATCGATCATGGCTGCGTCTGATCGTCTCGCGATGAGCACCAGGTGGCTGCCCGTATGCGAAGTGCTGCATCGCCGTCTCGCTCTCCCATAGCGTAAAGGTGCAATTGCCTCGCACCGGCAGCCCGGCCGAGACCGCCGTGATGAGGCCGGGTGTGCCTAGAAACCTCTCAGCCTTGGGTGTGATCCTCACAAACGCGGCAGTCGTGCGCCACGATGTGCGCCCCAGTGTGAGAACGGCAATCGGCCCTTCGGAGGTGGCTGCCTTCTCGGGAGCTGACCGTGGGATGTCAGCCAGTGGCGAGGACCCCCGGAACGTTCCACGAGACTGCAGCGGCAGGGCACGTACATGCCAGGCCCAGGGGCACTGCTCCCATTCCTTGGCCAGCGGTGTTTCGCCCAGGAACGCATCGAGCGCATCCTGCTCCTCCCAAACCACGAGCGTGACCACACGACGCAGATGTGGAACACCCCGGGGAGAGAACCCCGCCGATCTGGAGGTGCCAAGACACCTCATGACCTTCGCAAAGCGCGATCCCGGCGTGGAGGCGAGAGTCCGCCCGGCATGCGCCATCCACCGATTCGATCCCAGCACAGAGGAAAAATCGCAAACGTGAACCGAGAAGAAGGGCGCCATCGGCGTATCTTCGCTGAAGTCCGCAGTCAACGGCACCCGATGAGTAGGCCGTCATGGGCTCTAGGTTTCTGCTCAGAGGGTCTTTGAGTGCGACCCCGCAAGCGCTTGGGAGGCGAGGTCTAACTGATCTCTTCATCCAGTGCAGGCCCCAGCCGAACCACAAGTGGCGGATGTGCACGTGATTGGGGCCCTCGACCTACACTTTTCTAGTTATCAGCAGGTGTTCGATGGCTTCGTTGAAGCCCCGAGGTTCGGTCAGAGACCGGATCAGCAGCTCCTTCGTGGCTCCGCCCGTTAGACCCAGAAGGAAGGACGGTGTCGCGGCGAGTCCCATCCTTTTGGCTGTGTGTCGGTCTGTTTCGAGTTGGCGGATAAATGCGCGATCGTTGATGGCCGTGACCCACTGCTGGATGTTCAATCCTGAGATCTGACGCGCGAGGTTCTCGAGGTAGCCAGTGGTCACGTAGCCGGTGCCCTCTTCTCCCTGCTCTTGGTAGAAGAGCTCGACGTAGTCCCACATCTTGTTCTGTTTGCCGGCCGAAAGCGCCGCCACCTGCTGAGTCTCGAACAGTCGCGGTTCCCGTGTGGCGGTCTCTAGGGAGCGATACACGATCCGCAGCTCTCCCGCTCTCACCCACTTCTCGATGATCGCGGGCAAGGCGCCGAGTGTGAATTCCCTGCACGACGGGCACTCCAAGTCGCCGAAGTACTGCAACGTGAGAGGTGCCTTTGGGTCGCCGAGCACATTGCCGTGCTGCGGTACGCCTGAAAGGAGCTCATCCACTACCGCGACGGCTTCGTTTGTCTGCGCTTTGGTGACGTGATGCTTTGAGCCGCCGCCAGCGGTGATTACGACTATGCCGATCACCAATGCGACCACGACGAGAACGATTCCTAGCTGTATGACTCTGCGGCGTCTCCCCGGCGGCGAGCTCTTGGCCCGTGCTTCCGCGCTCGCGGCCCGACTTGCGGCTCGCGCCTGCTCGAGCGCCCTAATCTGAGCTTCACGCTCCTGCTCGCGGCGCCGTGCTCTGGCGCTGGGCGACTCTCGAGCCTTACCCATACCTGGATCCCGAGTCACACCGGCAGAGACCATGCACTGCTGAATCGTCCACCACAAAGTGAAGGCCGTGCCGGCCCGTGTCGGGCGAACTAGATCTGGATGGAAACCAAGCGCGGCGCGAAGCACGAA
>DATBPE010000109.1:0-1643 GCA_036561505.1 Solirubrobacteraceae bacterium | reverse complement strand
GGGGACGCAGCTTGCGATCGCGCTCAGCGCGAGCTGACCGTAACTTGCTCCAGACTGGCTTGGAGCGCCTTCATCACGTCCGGCGACTCGGGCGGAGGCTCCGGTTCGGCGGCCAATGGCAGCGGCTCCCCAGCCGCCTTGCGGTCGACCAAGTCCAGCACCGACTCGCGGAAGGTGTCCTGGTAGCGGTCGATCTCAAAGGGCACTGAGATCGAGTCCACCAGCCGACGTGCCATGTCGACCTCGCGCTCGTCGGGCTGTTCCTCCACGCCGCCCAACTCACGCAGGCCGGCCGTTGGATTGATCTCGTCTGCATAGCTCATCGTCATCATCAGCATCGAGTTCTCTCGCGCGCGCACGGACACCAACCGCTCTTTGGAGCGCATCACCATGCGACCGATCGCGACCTTGCCGGTTTCGCTCATCGCCCGCTGCAGCACGCCGTATGCGTGGGCTCCACCGATTCCCGGCACGAGGTGGTAGGGGTGGTCGAAGTAGATCGGGTCGATGTCCTGGAGCTCCACGAAGTCCTCAACCTGGATCGTGCGCGTGAACAGGGGTTCGAGCGCGGCCAGCTCGGACGGCTCCACCGGCACGTAGCGGTCCGGTGCGATCTCGTATCCCTTGATGATCTCGCTGAGAGGGATCTCTTCGCCATCGAGCGAACAGACATGCTTTTGGTGGATGCGGCCGCTGTCAAGCGAGTGGATCTGATGAAAGCGCACCGTCTTGCGCGTCACCGCGCTGTACAGCTTCACCGGCATGCTGACCAGCCCAAAGCTGAGCGTCCCCATCCACATGGCTCTTGGCATTTGGACACATGTTGACCTTAGGACAGGGGGATGTCAAGCCTGATGTCAAGCCGCGTCGCTCAACCGGGCTCGTCGGCGCCCGCGCGCAGACGCATCAGCGCCTGGCGGATCAATCGCGAGACCTGCATCTGCGAGACGCCGATCCGCTCGCCGATCTCCGCCTGGGTCAGGTCGGCCCCGAAGCGCAATCCGAGCACGGTGCGCTCGCGCTCGCTGATGCGAGCCAGCAAAGGCTCGAGCGTCGCGCGTTCCTCGGCGTGCTGAAAGCCGGCGTCCTCTCCGCCCAGGCCCTCGGCCAGGCTTTCGCCCTCCTCCTCGCGCGCTCCGCGAGGGACGTCGAGCGAGCTGGCGCGGTAGGCCCCCATTGCCTCCAGCGCCTCCAACACCTGCTCCTCGGAGGCTTCGACCGCGCGAGCGATCTCGCCAACCGACGGAGAGCGACGACGCCCGGCTCCCAGGCGCGTGACCGTCTGATCGACGCGAAGCGCCAACTCCTGCAGGTCGCGCGGGACCCGCACCGACCAGGTCCGATCGCGGAAGTGACGCTTGAGCTCGCCGAGGATCGTCGGAACGGCGAATGACGAGAACGCGGTACCGCGGCCCGTGTCGAACCGATCGATCGCCTTGACCAGTCCAAGGCTGGCGACCTGTAGGAGATCATCGAATGGCTCGCGGGCGCCGCTGTAGCGCCGCGCCAATTTCCGGGCCAGCGGCAGGAAACGCTCAACTAGCTCCTCACGGGCTCGTTGATCACGATCTTCTTGCCAGCGAACGAAGAGGTCCGCGACGTCGGCTCCGCCGGTAAATTCGGCGGTGCGGCTTCCTGGCGCT
>DATBPE010000108.1:0-22644 GCA_036561505.1 Solirubrobacteraceae bacterium | reverse complement strand
CATCACCAAGGCCAGCGCCCCATAGGTGCCCTTGCGGTTCAGCGGAGAGCTCGGGTAGGAAACGACATACGGCGTCACCGGGCTCACCAGCGACTGATCGCTCATGGGAGGGCGCCAGTTCAGCGCGACGCTCGAGCCTCGACCCAGTGCGCCTCCCAGCAGCGCGCCGCCGAAGGCAAGGGCGAACACTTTAGTTGCTGGCGGTAGGAGCCTTGAGGCCCCTACCGCCAGCAGCATCGCTCCCGTAGCGATACGCCATGCTCGTCCGCGATCCATCAGGCACTTCCGACCACGATGTCTGATGGGTTGGACGAGGTACGATTTTGGCGCCTGCGCTTGCGCTGACGCTTATAGACATAGCCCGCAAGCACCAGCAGGATCGCACCGATCAGCTGATACAGAGGGAAAGCAAAGATCGAAGTCGACGCCGTGAGCAGAGCATGGGTGCCCAGTTTGACCTGCAGGTGGGCCGTGGTCGAGCCCAGCAACGGTGGATCATTCCAGCCGTAGCTGAGTGTTCTCGTCGCACCGGGCAGGAGCAATCCGAGCATCGGGAATGTTTGTCCCGCCACTGTTATTGCACTGCCACTGTTGGCGCCGTTGAAGTCGAGGATAGTGTCACCGGTGTTCACCACCGTCGCGCTGATCGGTACGCCGTTACCAAAGGTCAGCCCGGGAGCGCTGAACCGCGTGATCTTCACCCCCGGGTATAGCTTTCCGGGAACACGAATGACCAGCCGGATGCCAACAGCCTCTACGACCCCGAGATTTCCCTGTGAGCTCGCCGGCAGCTCCTGCACCGAGATGGCGGCCACGTGGTCGCCAGGACTCGCGTTCGACGGTACCGCAATCGCGTAGTCAACCGACTGCGGCTGCCTGGAGCCTTGGAAGCTACTGGGCAGAATATTCACCCAATCAGCCGCGGAGTGCTTAGCGCTAGTGAAGGTGAACGAGCCTGATGTTGTCTCTCCCAAGTTTTGTGCCTCCACTCGAAACTGCCTGCCGACACTGTCCGAGGTGATCACCTCGAAGGAGCCGCGCGTTATTACTCCAGGCCTGCCTGACAGCTGAATGTCCGCAGGCGCCACCGTCCAACCCAGTGCGGGAGGCGCGACGCCAAAGCCGACCGTCATCAGTCCAGCCAAAGCAATGAGCGATGCGTGCAGCAATGCACGCTTGTGATAATCATGGTCACCGGTCATGGGATATTTCCCTTACGTACCGGTTACGGGAGCGACCAAATAAGTTGTCTCAATGAGCTACAAGCGATGTCCGACTTGGGCTTTGCTGTATCTCGATGAGTAAGTCGCGGCGCAGCCTATACCCGAGTCTGAGAAAAATCAAGCATCTTTCGGCGAGAAATAAACATCCGCTGTCTTATGCAGGGCAAAGCTATATAGACAGCAACGTCTTCAATCTCTTACACACCGCATTGGCGGCCCAAACTCAGCCGGCACCCAGCGATCGTGCGAGCTCATGGGCATCTGGCGTGCTCACGATCACCCGTCGCAAGGGGCGGTGGCCGTGCACCGAGAAGGCCAGAGCCGGCACACCGCGGCGCACGATCCATGCTTGATCCAAGCGGATAGTGCGACAGACGTAGTACAGCCAAGGTAGGCGCAATCCCGCCTTGAGTCCGGTGCGCATCACCTCACGGATGGGATCCTCGATCACCTCCACCTCGTGGATCTGCGAGCGTGAGACACGGATGTTTCCAAGCAAACCGAGCGTCTTTTGCCACGTCTTTAGGCTGACTTCGAGGGACTCCTGCTGGACAATGACGCGCACGAGCACACCCTAGCGCCAGGGACGATCGCGGGAATGTCGGTCGCTGAAGCGAGTGTTTGAAGGCCCACGGAGCGCGGGATCGGCTGCACTGGCGTAGTGGACGCCATGGTGCGATCATGGATGCTGATTTCGTCTCTTAGAAAGGAGTTCCGTCATGGAGTCCTCCACCCCAGCCCGCGTACTCGTGGTGGCGCACAAGACCGCCGCCACCCAGCCGCTGTTGGACGCCGTTAGAGATCGGGCGCATAGTGGACCGTGCGTCTTTACGCTGCTCGTGCCGAACGCCACGCACGGGCTTCACCGGCTGATCGATGCCGAGGACCAGGGCGCAAGCGAGGCACAGTTGGTACTCGATCAGGCGCTGCCGGCGCTCAGTGAGGCCGCTGGAAGCACGGTCAGCGGGATCGTCGGCGATCCGGACCCGATGGCGGCGGTACACGACGCGATCAATCTGCGCGGCTTTGACGAGGTGATCATCTCCACGCTCAGTGTGCGGCTCTCGCGCTGGCTGAAGCTAGATCTCCCGAGCAAGGTCGCCGGACTGGGCCTGCCGGTGACAACGGTCACTGCCCAGGAAACGGTCCAGGCGAGCCTCTGATCGAGAGTCGCCGTGGCGCCCCTGGCAGCCATCCGGCGCGCTACAGTCCCGGTGGCGCCCACCTAGCTCAGTTGGTAGAGCACTTCCATGGTAAGGAAGGGGTCATCGGTTCGAGTCCGATGGTGGGCTTTGCCTTGCGGCGGTGCTCGTGCCACAGGCCCATATCACCGGGGGCTCCGTGCCTCTGCGCACAACGTGTGCGAGCGCCGGCAGACATCCCATGCCACCTCTGATCCGCTCCCGCGAAAAGGCCCCTCAGCGCCCGCCCAACCCGATGATCGCCGAGCGTATGAGGGCACAGCTGCTGACGGGAGAAGCGGCCAAGGACCCGGTGAGCGTGACGCGGACGCTGCTTGCCGTCCAAGGCCAGGATCAGCGGGGAGCCCGGCTTGCGATTCGCGTGCGTAGCAGCGGCCTCTGTGCCGCAGACGTCGACCGGGCGCTGAGCGAGCAGCGCACGCTTTTGATCACGTGGCTGAACCGAGGCACCCTGCACCTCGTCAGCAGTGAGGACTACCCGTGGCTTTTTGCCCTCACGACCCCGCCCTTGCTGCGCGGAAACGCTCGCCGCTTGGCCCAGGAGGGTGTGACACCCAGAACTGCCGAGCGTGCGGTGAGCGTCATCGAGCGGGCACTGTCCGATGAGGGCCCCTTGACACGCGCTGAGCTCGGTGAGCGCTTGAGCGCGGCGCGAGTACCCACCGAGGGCCAAGCGCTCGTGCACCTGTTGATGCTGGCCAGTCTGCGCGGGCTGACGGTGCGTGGTCCGATGAGAGGCCCTCAGCATGCCTACGTGCTGGTACGCGACTGGTTGGGAGAGCAACCCCGGGTAGATCGCGAGACCGCACTGGCGGAGCTGGCACGCCGCTACCTGGTCGGTCATGGACCGGCTGAGGATCGCGATCTGGCGAAGTGGGCCGGATTGGGTCTGAGGGATGCACGCGCGGGCCTTCAAGCGATCGGATCTGAGCTCGAGCAGCGCGACGACGGGCTAGTCGATCTCAGCCGGGCCGAGCGTGAGCACGCCGAGTTTCCGCCGCCCCGTCTGCTGGGCCCTTTTGACCCGTTGTTGTTGGGTTGGAGATCACGCGAGGCGATCCTTGGCCCGCACAGCTCGATCGTCACCGTGAACGGCCTGTTCCGCGCGTTTGCGCTCGTCGATGGCCGTGCGGTCGCGACTTGGCGTATGCCAGCAGGCGAGGTCGTGCTCGAAGCACTCCAGAAGATCTCGGCGCGAGATACCGCAGCCCTTTCAGAGGACGCAGAAGACGTGGTGCGTTATTTGAGATGTGCCGGCGGCGAGCAGACGAACCGTCGTGAGCGTGCTCGCTGACGGCAAGATGGCGCTCGTCCAGGCTGTATCTGAAGCTTTCACACACCCCCGGCTTGGTGCTGGTGCAGCGGCGCAGACGCAAATAGATCAGCGCAAAGCGAGCGTGATGACTGTGGTGCTCGTCCCTGCGGCCAATCACCGGCACGCCTATCAGTCCTAACAGGCAACGTCCAAGCCGGCCGCTGAGGGCACGCTCGCCCACCCGTCGCAGGTGACTGAGAGCGTCGTTGCTGCCCATTGAAGGACGGTAGTAGTCGCTTGCGAGACTTCGCTTCACCGCACCCGATGGCCCGCCGGAGCACCTCGGCTACTCAGGATCGTGATGTCCGTGACTGCAGATAGTCGTCGAACGCCGCGACCTTCTGCGTGTCCTCGTAAACCTCATAGCGCTTCAGCTTGCCCCACGAGGCGCTACCCCAGATCACGGCTCGGTTCTCATAGACGACCGTGCCCTGCTCGTCGATGAGGTGGTCGTGGCCACGTATCACCACTGTCGTCTTCCACGGCGGCCCGCTGATCAGGATCTCATCAGCGTATAGCTGCAGTCCTGTGCTCGCGAAGCGTTCGAGCCATGCCTCGAGCGCGCGCTTGTCGCTCAGGTTCGCCGACCAGGAGTGCTCGCCGGGAAAGTGAAACTGGACGTCCTTGGCGTAGAAGCGCATCAGCGGTCCAATGTCGCCCAGGCGCAGCCGAGCGTGCGTGCGGGCGAGCATCAGCCGTCCGAGTCGCAGATACAGCGCTCTGGTGAGCAGCGCCGCGGCGAGAGTGCGATACCTAGACAGTCTCTGTGAGTTCATCTTCTGAGAGGAATTCGCGGATGTGCTTGGCTAGTTGCGCGGGTTGGTCCTGCGGGATCAGCGTGTATGAATCGTCGATCTCAACCAGCCGGCCTTGGGGCAGCAGCTCGGCGAGCTTGGGGCCGTGCTCACGCGGCATCATGCGATCTTCCTTTGCCCACACGACGAGCGCCGGGCCCTTGAAGGTGCGCAGTCCCTCGGCGGCGGCGAGCAGTTCGCGGCGGCCTTGCGAGGAGCTGAGCACGTACTTGCGCAGGTCTCGGCGGATCTCGCGCTGGGCCAGCGCCGGCCCGAACCAGCGGTCCATCACCTCACGCGGAACCGCTCGCTTGCTCAGCGGGCCATAGGTCATCGGCAATCGCCGTAGACGATCGAAGCGAAACGGGAAGAGCGCCGCCGCCAGTCCACCGGGAATTCGAGCGATGTATGGCAGCAGCCTCGCGGTCCCTTTGGGTGGCACGTTGTCAAACGCCTCGCAGGCGCAGATCACGAGCCGTGCGATCCGCTCGTCGCGGCCCTGTGAGATCAAGAGCTGTGGACCGCCCCAGTCGTTCATCGCGAGCGTCACCCCGCTCAAGTCCAGGTGCGCGATGAAGTCCCCGAGGATCCCCGCCATCCCATGCATCGAGAGATCGGCATCAGGACGCATCGGCTGGCGGTGAGCGCCGAGCGGCAACGTCGGCAACAGGCAGCGGTAGTCGTCCCTCAGATCGGCCACCACATCGCGCCAAAGTGAACCGTCCATGATCAGACCGTGCGCAAAGACGATGCTCGGACCGTCTCCACCAGTGTCCTGGTACTCGATTGTTCCTGCCGAGAGCTCGACTTCGGGCACGGCTTCCTCCATCACTAAATAGATCGCTCTAGCGAATATTAGCTACACTGATCCTCATGTGCAACGAGCCACGGCGGACTCGATGAGCAGCCCCACAAGAGAGCGGATCGTCAACGCAAGCGCCGAGCTGTTCCGTCGGCAGGGGTATGTCGCCACCGGGGTCAAGCAGATCGTTGCCGAAGCGCAAGCTCCATTTGGCTCCCTGTATCACTTCTTCCCAGGCGGCAAGGAGCAGCTCGGAGCCGAGGTGATTCGCGCCTCGGGAGCGATGTTTGGGATGTTGCTGCCGGCCGTGTTCGACCAGTCACCGGATCTGCTGAGCGCCGCGAGTGACTTCTTCAACCTGGCCGCGCAGCACCTGCGCGAAAGTGACTACGCCGACGCCTGCCCAATCGCGACGGTGGCACTGGAGGTATCGAGCTCGAGCGAGCCGCTCAGGGAGGCCTGCGCTGAGGTCTTTGGCGACTGGATCGCGGCCGGCACCGATCGCTTTGTGCAAAGCGGCATCGATCCCGAGCAGGCACGGGAGCTCACGATTTCGATGCTATGCCTGCTGGAGGGAGCTTTCATCTTCGCTCGAGCGATGCGCAGCACCGATCCCATCGAAGTCGCTGGAAAAGCCGCCGTCAGCGCGATCGAAGCGGCTCTGGCAGGCCAAACAGCAACGGGCTGAGCGGTCCTCGAGCGCCAGCGGCCCGAGTAACGCTCCCCAGGACGCCTGGGCGTGAGCGACCGAATCACAACGCTCGATCGGTCGCTTGCCCGGTCCTTTTAGTCCTTGGCCCTGCGCCCGATTCTGTGCTCAGCGAAGTAGCTGAGCGCTATCCCTACCAGTAGCGAGATCACGATCACGATGATCAGCGGTGCACGGCCCGAGCCGAACACCCAGTGGACCTTGACCTCGTCGAGGTTGAAGACCGCGAACAGCGTGATCAACACCGCAAGCGTCACCAGGCCGACGGTGCGCGCCCGCTCACGCTTGCTGCGCGCACTCTGCGGGGAATCATCAGACGGGCTCGGTCCTGTTGGCGAGGTGGACACCGGTCTCGATCCTACCCCTCAGACCACCCTGCTAACAACCGCCGGCACGAGCCACTCGACGGCGAGAGGGCCGACGGGCCAGGAAGATAGCCCACCGGCAGCGCGCCAGGAGATTCCTCTGCGATGGCGCCAACGATGGCCGGGTCCCCCGTCTTTCCGGGTAGCCGACACCCCGGCGGATATCCTTGTGTGGATGAGAAGATGCCTCTGGCTGGCGATCTCGGGGCTGCTGGCGATGTCGGTGACGGGTTGCGGCTCGAGTGCCACACAGACCGTGACTGGCGCGAGTGCGTCACTGAGCTCGAGCACAGCGACAAGCACCTCCCAAACGACGAGCACGACAAGCGCCTCGGTCAGCTCCGCCACCGCCACCCAAACCGCCAGCGCCACCACGACGACCACGCGCACCGCCTCGGCGCCGGCGTTCCTTGGGCACGAAGGTGCTTCGGGCGTGCTCGCCAACGCGATCACCGCGGTCCACGAACGCGGCTACACGCCCGACGACACCTCACAGTTTCACTCCGGCCAGACGCTCGCGGTGCTGGTGGGAACTCGCACCGGCTCCGCCGACGGCTACGGCCAGCAGGCGTTCTTCTTCGTGGGCGGGCGCTACATCGGCACCGACACGAAGGAGCCCAGCGCGACCGTGAAGGTGCTCTCCCAGGGCGACACCGAAGTCACGCTCTCCTACTCGCTGTATCGCCCGCATGACCCGCTCGGCTCGCCCTCGGGCGGGCAGGCGAGCGTGCGCTTCCAGCTGAACAACGGCAAGCTCACTCCGCTCGGCACGATCCCGCCAGCCAGCTCCAGCAGCGGTCTCAGCCGCAACTGATCGGATCACCCGCGAAACGCGGCCGCTCGCGTGGGCAGAGGTCCTATCGTGGTGTGCGAACGAAACGACACCGCGAGGAAAGGGCTTAGACTGATGAGCGTAAAGATCGACGGTAAGGCCGAGCAGCTGCTGAAGGGGAAGAACTTCGCCCACGTGGCCACACTGCGCGCGGACGGCTCGGTGCAGACGGCGCCCGTGTGGGTGGACGTGCAGGACGGTCGCCCGGTGGTCAACTCCGCGGAGGGACGCGCGTGGCCGCGCAATCTCGAACGCGACCCACGTGTGACGCTGACGGTGCAGAACATGGAGAACCCGTACGAATACGTCGAGGTCCGCGGCCGCGTGGCCGAGCGCACGCACGACGGCGCCGACGAGCACATCGACTCGCTGGCGATGAAGTACATGGGCAAGGACTCCTACCCCTTCCGCCAGCCGGGCGAACAGCGCGTGATCATCCGCATCGAGCCCGAGCACGCCCGCGTGTGGGGTGGCTGAGAGTCCAGACCGCGTGGTCTCACCCGCAGCCACAGCCAATCCCTGACCCCGGTCTCACACCACAGGGCACAAGCCGCCCGGCTGCGGTCTCAGCCCCGGCGCAGCAGCCGCCGCCACAGCGATGGGGCGCGCGGCTGTGTGCGCAGCCACTCGTCGCGTAGCGCCAGCTCGCCGCGCGCGCGCGCTTTCAACACGCATTGCGTGTGCGCGTGGCGACGGCGACGGCTGTCGCCTTCGGGCGCGATCAGCATATGCTCGCTGAGAGACGCCAGATGCCGGTCACAAAGCGGGCAGCGGTAGGTGGCGGGCTTGTGATTGGCCGCGGGACGAACGGTCCACCACGGCGCGCCGAGGTAGGGTGCCACCAACGCATTCTCCCGCCGCTGTCTAGTCGCTGCCCGTACAGTTCTCAGTGATCGAAATGACTCGCGGCAGATTTCACGGCACTGGAGGCTCAAAGCTGCGCGTCGCTCCCCGATTCCTGGCCTCAGGGCTAGATCGACGCCAGCGCACGCTCGCCGGCCTGATCACCGTGGTTGGGATCGGAGTGGGGTTGGCGTTGACCAGGGCGGAGCTCGAGCGGCGTATGACCAGGGCACGGCAGGCGCGTGATCGCAAATTCGTCTTGGCGCGAGAGGAGTCGCTCGCCGATGGGCTGCAGAGGATGGCGCTCGGTCAACTGGACTTGGCGATCGAACTGCTCGAGCGCCAGAACGGCGACGACGACGAGCGCACCATCCATGAGACGCGCAAGGCGATCAAGCGGCTGCGCGCGTTGCTGCGTCTACTGCGAAGCGAAATCGGACAGCCCCAGTTCAAGAGCAACAACCGGGCGCTGCGCGAGATAAACAGACGGCTGGCGGGCGCTCGCGACGCGCAGGTGATGCTCGCCACCCTGCGAGCGCTGCTCGAGCGCGAGGAGAAGCAGTTCAGATCCAGGAAGCCAGTGCGCGGGCTGCTGGCCAGGTTGCAGTCCGCGCGCGAGGACACCCTCACTCAGCCGACCATCACCGGCGAGGGCCGAGACGCGATCGTGGGCGAGCTGCTGGCCGTTCGCGCCCTGCTCGCGGAGATCGAGCTACAAAAGCGCGGCTTTGCGCTTCTCGGCGACGACCTGGAGCGGATCTATCGAAAGGGACGCCGATCGATGCGCACAGCCAAGCGGACAGACGACAGCGAAGTGATGCACGAGTGGCGAAAGCATGTGAAGGATCTTCGCTACGCGGCCGAGATGCTCACGCGCGAGAGCCCCGGTAAGGACAAGGACGCCACGCGGATCGGACGGGTCGCTCGCCAGGCCAACCGGCTGGGAGAACTGCTCGGCCAGGAGCACGACCTGGCGCTGCTGGGCGAATGTGTCGAGCAACACGCTGACCTGTTCGTGGCGCACAAGCGCACACGTAAGCGGCTGCGCAAGCTGATCGACTCGCGTCGGCGGCGGCTGCGCCGCAGGGCGCTTGCGCTCGGAGAGCGACTGTATCGGCGTAAGCCGCGTGCTTTCTCCAGAGCGGTACGCAAATCGTTCGATCGAAGCTGAACCGGCGCCGAGACAGATCCACGAGATCTGTTCAGAGAAGCGCTACCAAGACGGCGCCCTACCCGGTACAGTTCTACACACTTTGAGCGATGTTCAAACTACGTTGGGCGCTGGGCAGGACAAGGAGCGCCCGTCTGGCTCCAAGGGGCGTACGAACATCCGTGGGGCCATGTTGATAGCCCTGATGGCGATCGGCAGCGCGGTGTTGTGGCTCGGACTGCCGATCGGCTGGATCTGGCTCGCCTCACAGCTCGAGAACGGTCCAAGCCCGTCGATCGGGCCTTATGCGATGGTCGCGATTGGCCTGCCGATCTCGATGCTCATACTGGGAAAGGGCCTGGCCGAGCTCGACCGCATGTACTCGACGGTCACCGGATACGACCCCAACGATCATCCGATGCACGTGCCGTGGCTGAAGAGTATGCGTGCTGAACGTGGCTCATCGCGGCGCCACACCGTGCTCGACGTGGTGATGATCATCAGCGTCGCGGTCGCCGCGAGCACCTTCTTGGTGTGGTTCCTGGTGTTCGCCCACACCTCTGTGGGCTAGAGAACGGGACTCAGCTGGTCTCGATGACGGTCAGTACCCGTTGCCCACGGGGAAGCGTCACTGACGTCTCATCGCCGACGCGGCGGCCGAGCAGCGCGCGCGCTACCGGGGAGTCCGCGGATAGACGGCCCTGCGCCGGAGAGGCGTCGTGGGAGCTGACGATCCGCCACGTGTGCCGTCCGCCGTCCTGATCGGCGACGACCACGGTCGAGCCGAAGCTGACCGCCCCATCGGTGGGTGGGCTTTCCTCGACGATCACAGCTGTGGTGATCTTCTCGCGCAGCCTGGCGATCTTGGTCTCCAGATGCGCCTGCTCATTCTTGGCGTCGTGATACTCACTGTTCTCCTTCAGATCCCCCCACTCGCGGGCGGTCTTGATGCGCTCCGCGATCTCTCTGCGACCCTCCCCTTCGAGCTCGGCGAGTTCGGTGTTCAGAGCGGTTAGTCCTTCGGCGGTGATGAGGTTCTTGGTGTCGGTCACCCTGACAGCCTATATCCGACCGCCCCAAAGCAGCGTGACGCCCTACTTTGGGGAGCTCATCCCTTAGAAGTAGCTGGCCGGTGGCGAGAGGAGCAGAGCGTAGATCTGGATGATTGCCGCTTGTACGAGTAGCTGCGGGGTATAGGCGGCGGTGGAGAACAGACCGGAGGCAGAGAGGTAGTGGGCGGCGAGATAATTCACGTAGTTCTGGGCGATCGCCGACCCGGGGGCATCGCCGGTGAGGGAGTCCAGGTAGATCAGGTTGCGGAAGTAGACGCTCACGAAGAACGGGTTTTCGCCAGCCAGCCGCGAAGGGGTGAAGTAGAGGAGCGCGGCGTTGGCGGTCTGACGAGCCTCGTAGAGAAACGCGCCGTTGCCGGTTGCCTGATAGAGCAGCGCGCCCGCACCGATCATCGTGCCCTGGTTGTAACTCCAGAGAGTCGGTTCCACGACGCCGCGGGCACCGAGGTGATCGGCGTAGAGGAGGTTCGGTTGGGCCAGGCACCCACGCACCCATTCGTAGGCCATTTCGGCGAAGTGCAAATATTCGCCGTTGCCGGTGGTCCGATACAGCAGCACCCCCAGTTGCGCCCCCGGAGCGGTCGTGACCGTGTTGCGCGTCCCATTGTTGGCTGCGTTTGAGAACGGCTCGCCGCCGGGACACCCGAGCTTTGGGTTGGCCTGCCAGCCGGACATCACAAACGCCATGATCTGCTCGGCCTCTTCCAGCGCCGTCGGTTCCCCGGTCATCTCATAAACACGGAGGAGCTCGATCCCGACCCACTCGTTGTCGTCGTAGTACTTGGCGCCACCGGGGCCCTTGGGCGCCGCGACCGAGCCGTCGTACCCGGGCAAGGAACTCGTGAACGTGCCTTCTTCGGCACCGGAGTTCGTGGTGTCGAAGTAGGACTGAAGACCCACCATCCGGGCGTGCAGTTCAGCGGCGTAACGCCCCGCCTGCCCGGGGGCGTTGGAGAGACTTATGGTCGTCGCTAGCGCTTGGGAGAACGGCCACAAAAACGAGTACTGCGGGCTACCGGCATACAGACCCGAGCCCTGGATATAGAAGTAGTGCTGCATCGCCTGAAAGGCGAGTACGGCGTGTGTGGCGTTCTCCTGTTCGATCAGTTGCGCGCGTGTGAGTTTGGGTTTGGGCGGTGTCTTTGTGTGGTGGCTTGAGGATGAGAGACGGGCCTTCGGGCGGTGCACGAAGCTCGAGGGACCGACCGGTAGCCGCGGATAGCCCGGTCCGCGGCCGCTTGCGAGCGCCGAGGCGGGCAGGCACAGTACGAGCGCGAAGCTCAGCAGGAGGAGGATCCTCAGGTCCGGGGTTTTGCTTGTGGAGTGCATCGACGATGTTGAAAACAGGCAGGCAGGCGATTTGATTTGGTCTCAGCGGCAGACAATTTCGGCTATCACGCCCAGGTGGCCGATCATCCCAGCCGCTGGACCGCCCCGCCGCGGTGGGCGAGCGGCTGCACGAGAACTTGCGCGTACGCGAACGTCTGAGAGCCCTCAGCGATCACCGAGGCGCGCGCGAGGCTAGGCTTCCAACGCTGAGAGCACGCTTGACGCGAATTCGCCCGCTTATTACCCAGGAGAAGCGATGAGCACAGTCAGAGAGGCAACCTTCGAGATGCTGCGCAAGCGCGGCATGAACATGATTTTTGGCAACCCTGGCTCGACCGAGCTGCCGATGCTCACCGACTTCCCCGAGGATTTCCGCTACATCCTCGCGCTGCAGGAGGCAAGCGCCGTGGGGATAGCCGACGGATACGCCCAGGCGAGCGGGGCGGCGGCGCTCGTGAATCTGCACACGGCCCCGGGCCTCGGCAACGGTATGGGCGCGATCTTCAACGCCCAGGCCAACAAGGCGCCACTGGTCATCACCGCCGGACAGCAGTACCGCTCGCTGATGACCCTGCAGGCGAACCTCACCAATCGCGACGCCGTGCGTACACCCCACCCGCTTGTGAAGTGGAGCTATGAGCCGCCCTGCGCGCAGGACGTCCCGCACGCCCTGGCACGAGCTATTCATCTGGCTGGCCTGCCGCCACGTGGACCGGTGTTCGTCTCGATCCCGATGGACGACTGGGACGCACAGGTCGACGAGGAGCAGGTTCGCCACCAGACCACACGTGCGGTGAGCGGCGCCGGCATGCCTGGGCGTGCAGCGATAGCGTCGATCGCCGAGCGCCTGGAGAACGCACGCAACCCGGCGTTCGTGGCCGGCCCGGAGATCGACGCGGCCGGCGGCTGGAACGCCGCTGTGGCGCTGGCCGAGCGTCAGCGCCTTGCTGTGTATGCGACCCCGGCCACCGGTGGTGGACGGATCGGCTTTCCCGAGAACCATCCTCTGTTTCAGGGGATCCTGCCGCCCGCGGTGGGTCCCGTCGGAGAAGCCCTCGCGGCCCACGATTTCGTGCTGTGCGCCGGCACCTCGGTGTTCCCCTACTACCCGAATGTCCCCGGTGCTCTGCTGGCGCAGGGCACCAGCCTGCTGGCGATCACCGCTGACCCAGACGAGGCGGCACGCGCCCCGATGGGCGACGCGATCGTGGCTGACGTGGCGCTCACGCTCGAGGAGCTGGCCAATACGGTCGGCCAGTCGGAGCGCCTTTTGCCGCCCGCGCGTGAAGCACCGCAGGCAGTAGCGGAGTCTGAGCCGATGAGCCCCTCGACAGCGGTGCGTGCCCTGGCACAGGCGTTTCCGCCAGAGGGCGTCGTGGTGCTCGAGTCGCCCTCGGCGACGCTGGCGCTGCGCAACCAGCTGCGCCTGTCCAGTCCTGGCAGCTACTACTTCTCCTCCGGTGGCGGCCTGGGCTTCGCGATGCCTGCGTCGATCGGCGTGCAGTTGGCCCAGCCTCAGCGACCGGTCGTATGTGTGCTGGGCGAGGGCTCCGCCCAGTACGCGGTGCAGAGCTTCTGGAGTGCCGCCGCCTACGACGTGCCGGTGACCTTCCTGGTGTTGCGCAACGACGAGTACGCGATCCTGAAGTGGTTCGGGATGCTCGAGGACATCAAAGATGCGCCGGGGCTCGACCTGCCGGCACTCGATTGTGTGGCTGTCGCGGCCGGCTATGGGGTGAACTCGCGGCGAGTCAATGACGCCGAGGAGCTCGCCGTGGAGCTCAAACGAGCAATCGCCTCCCCCCACCCGGAGTTGATCGAGGTCCAGGTCGCGCCCGGAATGGCGCTCGCCTGAGAAGAGGCGTGCAATGTCTGAGCTAGACACAAGCGCTCACGGCCCGGATGTAGTGGTCATCGGAGCCGGGATCGCGGGCCTCGTGAGCACGCTCGAGCTCCTGCGCAGCGGCCACACGGTGTTGACGCTCGACCGTTGCCAGCCGGATGAGCTGGGCGGCCTCGCGCGTGAGGCATTCGGCGGGATGTTCATGGTCGATTCCCGTGAGCAGCGCCGCTCTCGGATCCGCGACAACGAGCGCCTGGCCCTGGAAGATTGGCTGCGTGTGGCTCAGTTCGCGCCTGCGGACGAGTGGCCCCGGCGCTGGGCGGAGCAGTATGTGACTCGCGCCCGCGACGATGTCGGCGGCTGGCTGCGAGCGATCGGAGTGCGCTTCTTTCCGGTTGTCAATTGGGCCGAGCGCGGCAACTTCTCCGACGGCAACTCGGTACCCCGCTTTCATTTGACCTGGGGCACCGGCAAGGCGCTCGTGGACGCTGTCTTTACGGCGATCGAGGAGCACCCCCGCCGAGGGGCGCTCGAGCTGCGCTTCGGCGGGTGCGTCAGCGAGCTGCTCGAGCGCGATGATGCCGTCACGGGCGTGCGCGTACGCGATCAGGACGGCGGCGAGTATGAGGTGTGGGCCAAGAAGGCGGTGGTGATCGCGGCGGGTGGCATCGGCGGCAATCTCGAGCTCGTACGCCGCGAGTGGCCCACGACCGAGCTCGGGCCACCGCCACGGGAGATCCTGATGGGCTCGCACTACTACGCCGACGGGGCAATGCACGAGCAGGCGCGGAGCCTGGGCGCGAATGTGACCCACCTCTCGCGGATGTGGAACTACGCCGACGCGGTAGGCCATCCCACACCGCACCGTGAGCTCCACGGCGTGAAGCTGATCCCGCCGCGCTCAGGGATCATGCTCAACCCCGATGGGCGCCGCTATGGCCCGGTTCCGGTGATGCCGACCTTCGACGCCTACAGTGCCCTGGAGGCGATGTGCAGCGACGAGCGTGGCTACTCGTGGCTGATCTGTAACTGGAAGATCGCAAAGCGGGAGCTGGACGTCTCCGGCTCCGAGCACAACCCGCACCTGCGCGATCGTCATCTGGTGCGCTTCCTGCTCGGGGTGCTGCGCGGCAAGCGCGAGATGCTCGAGCATTTCCTGGAGCACTCGCCGGACTTCCTATCGGCCTCTTCGCTCTCAGAGCTGGCCGCGAAGATGAACGCGCTCAGCGGTGAAGAGGCTATCCAGGAGGCGGTGCTCGACGAGGAGATCGGCCGCTATGACCAGATGATCGCCCGCGGCAAGAGCCTCTTCAACGACGACCAGCTCAGGCGCATAGCGCAGCTGCGGGGCTGGCGTGGAGACCGTTTGCGCACCTGCTCCTTCCAGCGCATCGTCGATCCACGCGCGATGCCCCTGATCGCCATCCGCCTGCGGGTAATGGCGCGCAAGAGCCTCGGCGGCATCCAGACCGACCTCGGCTGCCGTGTGCTGGGTGCAGAGAACGGCCAGCCGATCACGGGCCTCTACGCTGTCGGTGAGGCGGCGGGCTTCGGCGGTGGCGGCATGCACGGCAAGCGCTCGCTGGAGGGAACCTTCCTCGGCGGCTGCGTCTTCACCGGACGTCTCGCGGCGGCGGCGATCGCCGGTGAGGAGCTTGCGCTGCACCCGACCGTGGCGCTTCACCGCTCGTCCTAGAGGGCAGGCGGTCACTCAGCCGCCGAGAGCTAACAGTCCTTCTTTTCTGGATTCAAGAGCCCCTTGGGGTCGAGCGCCTGCTTTATCCGGCGGTGTGCGTCAAGCGCGCCTGGCCCGTATTGGCGCTCCATGTAGCCGCGCTTGACCCAGCCGATGCCGTGCTCGCCGGTGACCGATCCGCCGAGCTCGAGCGCCAGCTCGAATACCTGCTCGGCCGCGCGCAGGGCCGCCTTCAATTGCTCGGGGCTTGCGAGATCGACCATGAAGGTGGCGTGGATGATTCCGTCGCCGGCGTGACCCCATGCGCACGCGGGCAGTCCGTGGTTGGCGCCGATCTGGTGAATCTCGGCGCTCGCCCGCGCCAGGTGCTGGACGGGAACGCAGATGTCCTCGCTGATCTTGCCTCCGCGCTGGGCGGCGATCGCCCCGTTCACGGTGCTGCGCCAGCGCCACAGCTCAGCAGCGTCGGGACGCAGCACAGCCAGCGCGCCGTTGCTGTGGAGCACCTCCTCGAGCTCGGCCAGCTGACGCTCGACCTCGCCCGTGTCACCGTCCAGCTCGATCAGCAGCGCGAATCCCGCTCCTTGAGGGACCGGGCCCGGAAGGGTAGCTCCGGTGGCCGCGAGCGCCGTCCCGTCCAGGAAATCGAGCACCGCCGGTTGCAGGCCAGAGCCGATCAGCTCGAGCACCGTTCGAGCTCCGGAGTCCAGGCCGTCCAGGAAGGCGACTAGTCCGAGCGCGAGCTGAGGAGCCGGGGCCAGCCGCAGCCCTACCGCGGTGATGATCCCCAAGGTGCCCTCGCTGCCGACCAGCAGTGAGCGGATGTCATACCCGCAGACGTCCTTGCGCAGCGTTCCGCCGAAGCTTGCCAGCCGGCCCGGGGCGAGCGCGGCGTCTACCCCCGTCACCCAGGCCCCGGTCGGGCCGTACTTGAAGGCGTGCGGACCGGCGGCGTTGGTCGCGACGTTCCCACCGATCTGAGACTGCTCGGCGGCACCGGGATCGGGTGGAAAGATCAGTCCGTTCTCGCGCGCCACTCGCTTTACGTGGGCGGTGCTGACACCGGCCTGTACGCTCATGCACCAGCTCTGCGGTTCGATGCCAAGGACGCGATTCAGGCGCTCGAGGCTGCAGATGACCCCGCCACGCACCGCCACCGCTCCGCCCGCCAACCCGGTCCCCCCGCCGCGGGGGACGATCGCCACGCCGTGGCTGTAGCACCACTCCAGGACGGCGACGATCTCCTGATCGTCCGCTGGACGGACGACCGCGTCAGGCTTGGCGCTGAGGCCACGCTGAATGGTCGCGTCGTGGGTGTAGGGGCCGGCCTCGGGGCCCGCCAGCACCTGATTATCGCCGACGATCCGTGCGAGCTCCCGCCGAAGATTGGGGTCGGTCTGGGTTTGCGTCCGCATCACAGTCGGTGTTGCACTAGTGGCCCGTGGTCAGGACTGTGGCGGGAGAAGCGTCGCCGCCGTGCTGGCACGGGCCGCCCCCGTCAATCGTTGAGGCTAGACGAGCAGTCCGTCGGGGGAGGTGATCGTCCGCAGACGCTCGCTCACACCGGCGATGCTGAGCAGCCGCTTGACCTGCTCTGAACATCCAGTCAAAAGGAGCTGTCCTCCACGTTCACGTGCCCGCTCGTGCGCGGAGAGAATTGTGCGTAGACCGGTCGAGTCGATGAAACCCAGCTCGTTCAGATCGAGCACGATCGTGCTCGACGGGCCGAGCACGGCGTTTTCGAGCTCGCTCTCGAGTAGCGGTGCGCTGGCCAGGTCGAGTTCGCCGCAAAGTCCAAGCACGACCCTGTCTGGCCCGGGTCGAAGATCGATTCGAAGATGCTCGCCGGCGGACTGCACAATGGGAAATGTTATCGCCGCAAGCGCTCAAGGTGTAAGCCGCAATGCCAACAACGCCAGATCGTCGCGCAGCCTGCCTCCGGCATGTTCCACCGCGGCTTCTTGGATGTGCTCGAGCAGTTCGCGCAGCTGTAGTTGCGGGGCGTTGCGGCACAGTCTCATCAGTCCATCTTCGCCCAGCTGGCGATCGGAGCGACCCGCCTCCGGCACTCCGTCGGTGTAGAGCAAGAGAGTTTCGCCGGGACGCAGGGTGTCCTGGCTCTCGTTGATTTCGATCGTGTCGAGCACGCCAAGCAGCGTTCCGGGCCGGCCGATCGCTCTTGCGTCCCCGTGCTGGTCTATGAGTAGCGGCGGTGGATGTCCGGCGAGCGCGACATGCAGTTGTGCATTCTCAGATGTGCGCCTGAAACTCACCAGACAGACAGTGCAGAGATCCGCTTCGGCGGGTTGGAGCAGCAATGCCTGGTGGAGCATTCCGAGCATGTCGGTGGGCGACTTGCCGCTCATCGCGGCGGCTCGCAGCGTGTGCCGTGCGAGCGCCGTCCCAGCGGCCGCGCGAGGGCCCTTGCCACAGACGTCTCCGATCACGAGCATCCAGCCATCGCTGCCGTATTGAAAGACGTCATAGAAGTCGCCGCCGACTTGGTTGAGCTCACCGGCAGCGGAGTAGTGGGCCTGCAGCTGCGCTTCGGGGATCTCGGGTAGGGACCGCGGCAGCAACGCCCGCTGGAGCGTGTCGGCGATGACGGTGCGCTCGGTGTAGAGGCGGGCGTTTTCGACGGCTGTGCCAGCGCGGCGGGCGAGCCGCTCGACGAGCGCGAGGTCGGCGTTTGAGAGGCGGCGCAACGACTCCGAAGAGACGAGTGTTATCGCCCCGATCGGCTTGGCTGGTCCAAACATAGGCGCGATGATCACGGCCCTCGCACCGATCGCCTGCAGTAGCTGTAGGTGCCCGTTGTCATGTGCGTAGGCAGCGAGCGCTTCCGGTTGGATGTCGGTGTAGATACGCGCTTCGCCGGTGCGGAGAACCTCAGGCACACCCGCGACTTCATCAGGCGTGCGACGGTAGTCACGGTCCAGTCGCTGCGCGAGCGCGACCATCTCGGGATCGGGGTGGTGGACGGCGACGTTTTCGATCTCCCCACGCTCGTTGAGCAGATCCACCGAACACCAGTCCGCGATCTGCGGGACGGCGAGTCGCGCCACCCGCTGGAGAGTCTCGCCGTAGTCCATCGAGGACGCCAGCACTCGGCTGGCCTCCGACATAAAGCTTTCGGCTAGCTGCACCCGCTTGACCTGGGTGATGTTCTCAAAGACGTTGACCGCGAACAGAACCTCACCGTTCTGCGGGTCGGTGATCGCAGAGCTGCGGACGATCAGCCATCGCTCCTCGCCGGTCGTGCGGATGATGTTTCTGACCAGCAGCGGCTCTGCTCGTTCGCCGCGAAACAGCCGCCTGGCGGGCATCTGCTCCAGATCGAGTTGGCGCCCATGTTCGTCATAGACCAGAAAGCGGGGCATGATCGTTCCGGGTGCTTGGGCCATCAGATCCTCGGGGGTGTCGATGAGCAGCAGGTCGGCCGCCGCCTGGTTGGCGAAGACCATCCGTCCGTGCTCGTCAACGACGGTGATCGCCTCCGCGAGGTTGGCGAGAATCGCCTCTAGGCGCCGCTCGACACTCCGCAACTCCGAGAACAGACGAGCGTTGTCGATCGCCATAGCCGATCGTCTGGCCAGCTCATACACGAGCTCTGCGTCCTGGGCACTGTAGGGGTCTCCGTCACCCAGTCGCAGCACTGAGAGCGCGCCCAATGTCCGCTCGCGCGCGAGCAATGGTGCCACCACCGCCGAGCGATAGTCGTTTTCGATCATGAACTTCGCGTGCTCTGAACCCTGTGCGAAGGAACTCAGCAGCTCGCTTGTCATCTCCGGCAATAGCACCGGTTCCCCGCTGCGGATGACTCTCGCGACCGGATGGCCGCCCGCGGGGTCCAGCGGATATCGACGGCGCAACTCCTCCAGATCGCCGGGGATGCTCTCGCTCCTCGCGGCGACCGCCACGTCCCTGATCGAGCCGTCGTCGTCACGCAGGTCGATCACACAGAGGTCAGCCAGTCCCGGCACCGTGAGCCGGGCGACTTGGCCCATCGTCGTCGCCAGATCCAGGGAGCTGGCGAGCACCGCTCCAGCCTCGACCAGCAGATCCATGGCGCCGCTGACACTTGGTTGACTTCGGACGCTGATCTGTCTCCCCAATCTGCACGTCGTCGGCTCATATCCCTCGCCGTGGCGCGCTGCCCCGATTGTCCGGGACCTGTCCGCATGCTAACCGCAATTCGGACAACCTTCAAAGTTCCTCGCGAGCACCCAAGAGCGGTTTGGGCAAACGCTGAGCGCCCAGTGAGAGCCTCCCGCTGGACGGGTTCCGACTACAGCCCTGAAGGCAGCCTGCTCAGCACGGCCGCAAGCTCGCTGAGACTCGAGATCTCGAGAAGATTCGCTCGACCGGCGGGCCTTGGATCTCCCGGCCGGTTCACCCAGATCCCTGAAAGTCCGGCGGCGAGTGCGCCGTCGATATCTCGTCGCAGACTGTCTCCGATCATCACCGCGTGAGCGCCGTCGCAGCCAAGCAGCGAGAGGGCGTGACCGAAGATCGAGGCATCGGGCTTACCGACGCCGAACTCCGCAGAGACAACAACGACTTGGAAATACTCGCCGAGACCTGAGGCCGCGAGCTTCTCGCGCTGCAGGCACGACGCGCCGTTGGTGAGCAGGGCAAGCGTGTGGGACTGCGCGAGATCGCCTAGCGCCAGGGGCACATCAGCGAACACCTCCTGGTGAGCTCTGCGCTCTGAGGCAAACAGCTCGCCCAGCTGCACTGCGAGTTCGGTGTCATCGATCCGCTGATCGCAAAGCGCAAGCCTCCATGCTTCCCGCCGGTAGGTTCTAGACCACCTCCGCAACGATCGAACACTCGGGTGCTCTCCCTGGAACCTGCACCACAGGCCCTCCCAGGAGCTGATGCCGACACGCTGGCAGTAAGAGTGAGTCGGCGAGGCATACCAGAGCTCACGCGCCCGGGAGCGCGCCGCCCGTGCCAGCGAGGCGACGTCCACGTCGTGGCAAGTAGCCGCAAACCGGGCGGTCGCGTCGAACGCCGCAACCGCCGCCGGCTCCTCGAGCATCAGCGTCTCATCGAGATCAAAGAGCAATACCCGTCGCACGTGCTGAACATAGCTTGAGGATCAAGCGATGCGCCCACCAAGCGGCCCTGCGGCAGTTCTCAGATCCCTCCAACGTGCGTATCTCGCTCCAGTTCACGGCCGGTCCTAGCGCGGACCTCGCCCAGGAGCTAGTCGGCCTCGATCGGCTGGTTCTGCACTCCTAGCGCCTGCCGTGCCAAACGCTCGTCGGAAAAGACCTGGATGCGGGCGACGAGTCCGTCCTTGAACTTGAAGACCCAGGTGGTTGGCGCACCAGTAAGAGATCCGGCGGCCCGGCCAGTGGTCTGGCCGAGCGCGACCACCGCGGCGCCCGCCGAACGCACCTGGACAGGGTTCACGCGCAGCTCGCTCCAGTGCCGCTGGACGTCCTCGAAATAGCGGCGCATACCCTCGTGCCCTCGGTAGGGCTCGCCATCGTTTAGCAGCACCCGTGTCACTGGCTCAAAGACGATCTCGGGGTCGAGCAATAGCAGCGCGCCATCCAGATCACGCCGGTTAAACGCGTCAAATAGGGACACGACTATCTCCTCCACCCCTGCGGCCACTCCCAAAGTCTTAGCAAACATACGCAAACCTAACACCGGGGACGCATGCGTCCCCGGTTCTGTGGACCCCAGCCGTTGTGAATAGGAGAGATCTCGACGGGATTTTCAGGTAGCCGGGGTGAGCCCCGCCGACAGGGCACGGGTGAGCTCCCACCGGATCTCGTGCAAGCGTGCGCGCGTGAGTGCCACCGAGAGCACATCCCGCCAAGCGAGACTCTCGCGCGCCCGGGTAAAGCGCACCATGCTCCAGGGCGGCGATCATCTCAAGCGAAATGCATGTGCACGCGCACCACGCTGCCGGTTGGCGCCGAGCGGATTTGCACCAGATCGCAGAGATGATTCACAAGCCACAGACCTCGGCCGGAGCGTTGCTCGGGCCGCGGCCGGGTTCGGCCCGCTAGCGGCTCACAGATGTGCCCGAGATCGCGCACCTCGCACAGCAGTGTCTGCGCCTCGTGCCACATTCGCACGGTGCCTTTGCCACCGCCGTAGCACATGCTGTTGGTGGCAAGCTCGGTCACCGCTAGCACCAGATCTTCAGCGCGATCGATTCCAAGTGGCGCACGCACAGCTCGATTTGAGACGAACCGCCTCAGCGTCCTCAGCTCACTGCGTGTGAACGTGAGCTCCTCGGGCTCAGTGGAGGGCTCTGGCAGTGTCCCATCGAACGGGCCGGGCCCACGGCAGGGGGCCAGGTAGTCATCGCTGCGGCGGCTTATCCCGCCGGCGGACAGGAACGGATGGGTGCGCCGAGCCGTCGCGATCACCTCCTCCTCCAGACCGTCCAAGTCATACGGGCACAACAAGCGCCAACGGTGGGCACCGGGGAAAGCGACGTTCAAAAGCGACTCGTGGCGCTGACACTCCGTCAGCTCAGCTGGCCCACGCCCCGGCCAAATCGGTTCGCCGATCCCCCGCACCGAACGTTCGTTGTTGGCGTGATCCTCGAGGAACTGAGACCAGGCTGGGATGATGCGAGCCGGGTTGCTTCCCAGAGCGCGCATGTCGGCGAAATAAACGCGCTTGGCTTCGCATCCGAGCACCCGCTTGAGCTGCTCGATCCTTGGTTTGGTCACAGCCACTAGCACCGGTTCTCCGGCCGCGAGCGCCTTGTCTATAAACGGCATCGTTCCGGCCAAGAATCCGTCCGCGCCCCGGTAGAGGAGCGTCTCGTGATGAAAAGAGTATTCGTCTTGGGGCATCTGGACTCTCTTGCGCGCCTTGCGCCTTTTCGCTGGGCGCGTCTCCTAGAGGGATACCCAGATCTGCCGCTGCGCACGCGCCGCGCTGGAGGCTGGCATAAAAGCTTCCAGGCATCTGCGGGTTGATCCCAGAGCGCAATCCACTAATCCGGATCCAGAGCGCGCAAGTAGCTGGCGTGGGCGGGACGGATTGCCGCCCCACCCACCAATCATCTGTGTGGGGCTAGCGCCCGTACCAACGCCTGCCCCCGCCGGCGGGCATTCCGCCGACGAAGAAGCCGATCAACCAGAGAAGGATGGCGGCGATCAGCACGTACCAGAGCAGATGTACCGCGAAGCCCAAGCCGCCGAAGATAGCCAGGATGAGCACCAGAGCCACTAGAGCAACCATGTCAATCCTCCAGTTCGTGAATGTCGATGCGCTGAAGCATCGGCTTGTGAAGAGGGTCTACCCGCAGCCACTGGGGCTAATCACCTTTCACTGTGAGCGCCCGAACCGTTCTGGTGTGTCGGTTGTGCCGTTTCGTCACTGGACGCCGGGTAGGTCTTAGTGAGGAGATCCTCGTCGATGATGGCTCGTCTCTAGCCGCAAGCCGGACGACCTGCGCCTGCGCGAAGATCCTTAGAAGAGAGAGTTC
>DATBPE010000107.1:0-4564 GCA_036561505.1 Solirubrobacteraceae bacterium | reverse complement strand
GGTGAGCACGAAGACCGGCGCGTGGTAGGGCGGCTCGGAGCCCCACCATCCATCCCAGTCCTCATCCCACTCGCCGCGGATCGGCCCGAACATGTTGCGGCCCATGACGTAGGCCCCGCGCGGTCGCATGAGCCAGCCCTCCGCCGTCGCGTCGGCGTCGGTCGCGCGCTCGTCGCCGAGGTGCCAGCTATGGACCTCCCTGCCGCGCTTCCCCAGCGGATTCTCCCTGCTCTGGTTCGGCCCGGCGACGAAGCCGTCAAGCGAGATCGACATGTGGCACGTGGTGTCCGGCATCGGCGTCCTCCATGCGAAGTGGCCTCACGCAAGTGAACCGAGGTCGGTGAGCATAGACTCAACGCCAGCGACACGCCTGCTCACGGAGCGATGCGAGCGTCTCGCTATCTTCGCACAGCGCTTGCGCTCTGGACGAGGACCGACAGCCCGTCGGGTGTATCGGCTCGCTCCTCCTATTGGGCGAGAACAGGCGCCACAGCTCTGACGGCACGCGCTCGAAGGTCATTGCCCTCTACGGCGTATCCCGATGCGGCACTTCCTGAGCGGGAGCGTGCGCTACAGCAGCTCGCGGATGCCCTGGAAGCGCTCCAACACCTCGACGAAGGGCGGGGGCGGCCGGAAGAACAGCCTACGACACTCTTCTTCGTAGCCCGGCTCGATACGGGCTCGCAGATCCTCGGGCGGGAACAGTGCGTCGCTCGAGGCAAAGCGCAGATCTTTGGGAGGCCGGTGGCTGTTGGCGAAGTAGGCCCGGCTCTTCTCGTCGTAGTCGCGGCGGATCGACTCGTACTCGGGTGAGGCGAGCATGTCGAGCACCTCGGGGCGCCCGGCGAGTACATACAGGTCGGCGTAGTGGCGCACGTCGCGGCCGAGTGGCTTGTCCTCCTGCTTGAGACGCTCGACCTTGCCGTGTATCGCGAAGAGCTTCTCGACGAACGTGCGCCTGAAGTGCAGTAGCGTCATCGAGAACGGCTCCAACCCCGAGACGTCGAGCTGGTCGATCGCGCCGCCGGCGGCGAGCGTGTCGCCGACGATCGATGAGATCCGCCTCACCTCGGTGGGCTGCCTGCCGCTCTGCACGCCCGGCTCGAGACGCACGGTGGGCGGAAACCCCTGGATCGGGGGGTATCGCGACCGGTAGCGGAACGTGTCTATCCGTCCCCGTCCGCCGATCGTCCGGGAATCGGCCTTCACGAACTCCAATCCATCGACCGCCTCAACGTCCTGCTTGAGCCGCCTGAGCGTGCGATCGATCGCACGCCCGCGCAGCGCGGGCTCAACCGCGGGGTCGACGAACAGGTCGATGTCCTCCGAGAATCGATCCAGCAGACCCCACCCCTTGCTGAGGCTCGTGCCGCCTTTGAAGACCGCGCGGTCCGGAAACCTCGTGGCGGTGACGCGCAGGATCTCGGTAATCCAGTAGTCCTTCTCGACAAACACCTCGGGCAGATCGTTCTCCGCGGCGGCTGCCGTCAGGACGGAGGCGAAGTCCTCGTGCTCGTGCAGCCTCACCGGGCCTGCCACCCCCGCGCGCTTGGCAGGCCACCGAGCACGCCGAAGTCGAACCTGCTCAACGGGTTCAAGCCGGCCCGCAGCGACTCCAGGGAGTCGGCCGGCATACCTGCCTGCTCACCGAGCGCGCCGAGCATGGCTCGCACCCTCGGCGGCTCGCTCAGGGCAGCGCCAGCCAAACGCTTGAAACGTTCGGGGTCGGAGATCTCCGTGACCAGACGCTCCACCGTCCTTTTGGGGGAGAGGTCGCTGAAGCGTGCCCTGTCGCGTAGCAACTCAAGCAATGCGCCATCCTCGCTATTGAGCTGTAGGCGCGAAGGAGGCCGCCGGGTGTGCACCACCGCATCGCCCAGAGCGCCGGGTGCTCCCGCGGCCGGCGTTGCGAATTCCCCGCGCGCCGGGTTCTGCGTGGACAAGCCGAGCCAGTTCGCCGCCATCAGACCGGACGCGTGCAGCGGCACCCGCAAGGTGTAGGCAGCCGCAGCGCTGGCGCTGGGCACGCTGGGACCCAGAACTGTCACCTTCGGCCGGTAGTAGAGCCCCTTGCGCACCCGCCGCAGGACACCCTCGGCCGTCAACCGCGAGAGGGCGTGCGCCACCGCGGCGGCCGACAGTCCGTCAAAGTCGGAGTGCGACCAGAAGCGCTCGCCTTCAGCAAGCACGCGCTCGCGCACGCGGGTCGCGGCGCTGTCCCTGCTCCGGCCGCGCCCCTGCCGGTTCTCGGTCGTCTTGGGCATACCATCAAGACTAGCATTTTTTGGCAAGTTTTCCAGCGAAAAAACTTGCCAAATTGACCTACGGCACAGCCTACAGGGCAACCCTTCGCCGCCCACGGCGTGACAACAGTTTGACAACAGTCACCGCTCCAGATGCGTCCTATGCGTCCGCGACACCCAATAAAACGGGGGATCTGGACACCCACGGACACATCTTGATGCCGGGGGCACGGTTCAGATCCGTGTCCAGGTAACTGGGTGGAGGTTCGAGTCCTCTCATCCGCATTTTTGCAGAGCTGAACGTCGCTAATCGAACCAGGCGCGGCCGTCGCGACGCGCTTCTTCACGAACTCCGCGCCACGCAGGGGGTGGACTCGGTAGCCGGGACAAGATCCCGGCATGGCCGCATGGAACCGCGCCCCCTGCAGTGGCGTCCCAAAATCGGACCCGAGCATATGTTCGCATCCGATCTGACTGCCAGGATTGATGATCATGAGTTTGAAGGTTCTCCCGGTCGTCAAGGCGTATCCAGTCATCGACCCTGTCTCCCAGACCGAGGCTGTGTGTGTCGCGGGGATCTCGATGGAAGCGCCACACCGCTGGATCCGGCTGTTCCCGCTGACTACCGTGGGCTCGTCTATGCGCGACGCTTCAAGAAGTACGAAGCGATCGAGCTCGAGGCGAGCAAGAGCGCCAAGGATTCCCGTCCGGAGAGCTTTTCGCCGGTCCTCGATTCGATCATCGTCGGCGAGTTCATCGATACCGACAGCGGGACGTGGCGGCGCCGGCTCCCGTTCTTTGACGCCGTCGAGGATCAATCGATGTGCGAGATCCAACGCCGGCAGAAGACGGAGCGCAAGTCGCTGGGTGTCTTCCGTCCCCTCGAGGTCACGGATCTGAAGGTCACCGCCGCCGAGGAGGGCTTTGCGGAGGCGCAGCGCGCCCTACTCAACCAACCCTCCTTGTTCGGGGATCGCGCTGGCGACGATACCCGTGCGGCCCTCGAACCACTACCCGTCAAGGCGAAGTTCGCGTACCGCTGCTCGGACCCGGCGTGTCCGGGACATGAACAGTCCCTCATTGACTGGGAGCTGGGAGCGCTGTACCGGAGTCTCGGTGAGAAGGGCGATGACGAGGCAACGATCCATGCGAAGATTCGCCAGAAGTTCTTCGAGCAGTACTGCAGCGACCGTTACGATACGCGCTTCATCACAGGGAGCATGCTGAGGCATCCGGGCTCGTTCCTGATCCTCGGGCTCGTGCACTCGAAGCGGGTAGTGCGCCCCCAGGAGGCGTCGCTCTTCTGATGTCGAATATGCCAGCTGTGACGCCGAAACTCTTTACGGTCGGGTACGAGGGGCGCTCGCTCGACGAGCTGCTCGCCGAACTGGTCGCCACTGGCATCGACCGGCTAATCGATGTCCGCGAGCTGCCGCTGTCGCGACGGCGTGGGTTCTCGAAGACTGCGCTGAGCGACGCCTTGCGCGAAGCTGGTATCGAGTATGTCCACGTCAAGGCGCTTGGCAACCCGAAGCCGAACCGCGAGCGCTATTGGGCGGGCGATGTCGAGGGCGGCGCGGCGGTTTACCGCAAGCATCTGAACAACGGATCGCGCTCCGCGCTCGTCGAGCTAGCCGACAGTCTCGGCGAGGATCCAGCATGCCTCCTCTGCTTCGAGCGCGACCACACGGAGTGCCACCGAGATGTGATCGTCGAGGCGCTCCGTGAGCTGCGACCACAGCTCACGGTCAGCCATCTGTAGGCGCTCGGCGTCCCGACCGTCGAAGATCACGGCAGCTTGACATCACCCTCGTGCGGCGCGTTGATCGTGGCGCTGATCCGCTCCCGGTCGACTTGGCTCGGCCTTCTCGGGAGCAGTGATGGGCGCGGCGGTTTGCGCCGACACGTACCGGCCCCTCGCAACTCGAACGAACAGCGGCGACGGACCTGCGGAATGGGAGGCAAGTACCCAACTGACCGAGTCCCCCGACACAGTCTCCCCGAGCAGCGCCTCGACGGCCGCATGGACATGCGCGACCCGCATCGGCCCGGCCTGGTCGGTCATCACGCTGCGCACGGCATCCAACACCCAGCCCGGACGACGAGGCCGTAGCCTTCGACTTGTGATGGCCCGTGGTTGGGCATCACTGGCCCTGAGAGCAGCCAGCTTCTTGGCCAGGTGAGTGTCGCCACTTGCAGTGGCCCCGGGTTCGATGTTTGAAGTGGCCCCGCCTCTGTTGGTTTGTTGGTGTTGTGGATGTTGCCTGATGTGCTGCGCGGGCGTCGTCGTGGAGCCGAGCCGTAGGCGAGGCGGAGGGACG
>DATBPE010000106.1:0-4029 GCA_036561505.1 Solirubrobacteraceae bacterium | reverse complement strand
CCGAGTCGACGCCGCCGGACAGGCCGATCACGACGTCGCCGAAGCCGTTCTTGCTGACGTAGTCGCGCAGCCCGAGCATCAGAGCGTGATAGATCTCGGCCTCGCGCGGGGCGATCGGCGCAGCCAGCAGTACCTCCGGCGACTGGTCGGTTTCAGCGCCTGCAGCTTGAGCGGCTAGCGCAGGCAGGATCTCCGTCCCTGTTTGGGCCCGACGCGCCGCCGGGCGGTGGCTTGCGTCACGCAGGCGTGCCGCGGCCGCAGCCTTGAGGTCCACATCGCAGATGAGCAGATCTTCTTGGAACTGACGGGCCCGCGCGAGGGTTCGCCCGGTGTGATCGATCACGCACGAATGCCCGTCGAAGACAAGCTCGTCCTGGCCGCCCACGAGCGCGCAAAAAGCGACGCAGGCGACGTTCTCTCGAGCGCGTTGGCAGAGCATCAGCTCCCGCTCTGAGCCCTTGCCCTGGTGATAGGGGGAGGCGGAGATATTGAGGATCAGTGTCGCGCCGCAGAGCGCCTCCTCACTGGCCGGTGGACCGGGCTCCCAGATGTCCTCACAGACCGTGACCCCGACACGCTCGCCGCCGATGTCTATGACCGCCGCGCCGGCTCCGGACTGGAAGTAGCGTTGCTCATCAAAGACGCCATAGTTGGGCAGATAGACCTTGCGGTATGTGGCGTGGATCTTCCCTTCTGCGAGGATCGCGGCGGCGTTGTAGACGTCCTGCGAGCGCTCCGGGAAGCCGAGCACCACGACCATATCCGTGACAGTCTGGGCGATCTGCTCGAGTGCGCGGCGGGTGTCGGTGAGAAAGTGCTCGCGCAACAGCAGATCCTCCGGCGGGTAGCCGGTGAGCGCGAGCTCGGGAAAAAGCACCAGCTGCGCTCCGCTCTCGCGCGCCCGGGCGATGCCTTCGGCGATCAGCTGCGCATTGCCGGCGATGTCGCCCACTGTGGGGTTGATCTGGCAGAGAGCCAGCCGCATCACTCGCCCGAGCCTACTATGCGCTCAGTCTTGGGCGGCCGCGCTGGCGGCCTTCACACGCTTGGCGCGCTTGCGGGGTGGGGCGGAGGTCTTGCTGGACCCCTTGGCGTCCACCTCGGCGGCCTGCGCCAACGCCGTTATCGCCCGTCGCAGTTCCTTGGCGAGCAGATCGAGATCTTCCATCGCGTCGTAGTCGCTGAGCAACCCGAAACCGAGCCGTCCGTCATAGCTCATCACGGCGATCCCGAGCGCTTGGCGTCGAGCCAATGGCACCACTGGGTAGAGCGCTCGCAGACGATGTCCGAGCAGGTACAGCGGGAACTGCGGTCCCGGGACATTGGTGACCACGAGGTTGAAGTAGCGCTGGCGTGCCTGTAGACGGGCGGCTTGGCTGAGGATCGTCGGTGGAGCAAAACCCGCAAGGTTGATCAGCACCTCGGCCCCGACCGCTTGTCCTGACTCCTTGATGTCGTCCATCGCCAGGCGAATCTGCTCGAAGCTCGAGATCGGGTTGGTCTTGCCGACCGGCAGCGGCGCCCACATCGCCGCGACTCTGTTACCTAGAGCCCCGCGCTCGTCCTTGGAACGAACCGACACCGGCACCATCGCCTTTAGCACGAGGTCTTCGGTGTCGTGACCGTGGGAGCGCAGATAGCCGCCGAGAGCCAGGCTCACCGCTGTCAATACGACGTCGTTGAGCGTGCCTCCCAAGGAGTCCTTGATCGCCTTGAACTGGGCCAGGTCTCCGTCGACCCATGTGTAACGGCGGTGGGGGCCGATGTCGACATTGAACGGCGATGGCGGCGCCGGCGCGTTGATGCCCGCCAGTGTCGTTTCACCGGCGTTGCGGACGTCGGTCCACAGGCGCTCCATCACCTTGCGGGGGGTGCGCAGCAGCGCGCGAGCGCCGCGGGTCATCTCAGCCGGGACGGTCGATCGCTCGAGCAGCGCCTCACCGAGGAGCTTGGCCGGTCCGGGCAGCGGGCGTGGCACCCAGGGCTCTGGCGCGGCGAGCGCCAGCATCGGCTCGGCGCTCGCGTCGAACAGCACCGTCGTTATGTCGACCCCCGAGATCCCGTCGACCAGGGCGTGGTGGGTCTTGGCGATCAGCGCAAACCGTTTGCCGGCCATGCGATCCACCAGCCAGATCTCCCACAGCGGCTTGGAGCGATCCAGGCGCTGGGAGAACAGTCTGCCGGCGAGTTGCCGCAGCGTCTCTTCGTTGCCGGGTTGCGGCAGTCCGGTATGGCGGATGTGGTAGTGGGGGTTGAAGCGCGGATCGTCAGTCCACACGGGACGGCCCTGGCCGAAGGGCACGTGCGCGAGTCGCTGGCGGTAGCGGGGGACCAGGTGCAGTCTGCTCATGACGTGGTCGATGAGCTCCTGCTGGGTCGGGGCGTCTCCGTCGAACACCATCACCGAGGCGACGTGCATGTGGGCGGTGGAGTCGTCCTCCAAGTGCAGGAAGGCGGTATCGAGTGTCGTCAGGCGGTCAGAGTTGGCCACGGCGTCGATTGTCGCTGGTGAGGGGGTCATCGTCAAATGCGCGGCGGGGCAGAATGTCTAGATGCCCGTTTGGCGCCCGTAAATAACCGGTTGAGGATCGAGTTCCAACCCGAGCGGTCTGGTGCTGGGGGGTGCGGCCCGCTGGTGGTCTAGGGTCCTCGGCGCAAGCTGGCTGTAACGATCGGCTGGCTAGAGGTCAAGTAATGGGTGTGAACGTCTTGATCACCGAGCGCGGCCGGTGCTGCCCGGAGGTGCCATGCACCAGCCGGCTGGCTGAATTTGAGGATCTCTACCGCTCCCAAGCGCAGTTTGTCACTGCCTTTTTTGCTCGGCGTACGCGCGATCCACAGCTGGTGGCCGATCTCACGGCGGACACGTTTGTGGAGGCGATCGGCTCGTTTCACACATTCGATCCTTCCAGGGGCGCTGTGCGGCCCTGGCTGTTTGGGATCGCGCGGCACGTGTATGCCAAGCACTGCCAGCTAACGGCACGCCGGCTCGACGCCGCTCAGCGTGACGCCGCACGACGAGTTCTGGACGCTGAGGAGATAGACGAGCTGGTGCTCAGGATCGACGCCGAGCGAGACGGGCGAGAGCTGTTGGGACGGCTGGCGCGGCTTTCAAGCGCTGATCGTGCCGCGATTGAGCTTGTGGATCTCGTCGGCTTGACGCCGCGAGAAGCCGCGCAAGCCCTGAATCTCTCTCCTGGAGTGTTGCGTGTACGGCTATTTCGGGCGCGAGCCCGACTGAGAAAGGAGTGGACGGTAGATGCCCAAATTTGAAGATCGACTGTGGGAAGAGCTCGTGCGCGAACACGGATCGGAGCTGGCATCGACCCCGATCCGGATACGGCCCGAGCGGCGCAGAAGAGTGTCTCTGACAGCAGGGGCGCTGGCTGGCGTTGCTGGGGCGATCATCGCGATTCTGCTGCTCACTGCTGGTACCAGTCCGCCTGTTTATGCGGTCTCAGAGAACCAAGACGGGACCGTCACCGTCACGATCAACGATCTCGTGGGGATCAGCGGCGCAAACGCACAGCTAAAGAAGCTCGGGGTCAGGGCGAAGATCGCCAAGGGTGAGCCTGGTTGCATCACGTCTGCAAAGCCGGTGCGAGTAGCGCCTGATCTCAGCGTGGCGATGACCCATCCCAGCAAGGTGGGTGCGACCACGGGGATCACGATCAACCCCAGACTGATCCCCTTCGGGGACACGCTACGCATCGTGGTACGGCGTATCGACACCCACAGAGGACTACTAGGAGTCGGTCTCAACTTCGGGCTGTTTCGTGGCTCCGCGCCGAGCTGTGCGCCACAGCGTGGCGACTCGACACACAACCGCACGAAGTGATCCAAAAGCGGGACCTCCCGCGCAGCTCAAAACGCCGCCCCGCATCAGGAGCAGGGTCTCTATCGGCTAGCGCACGGGTTTAGGACGTGCGGTGTCTACGTGCAGAGTCAAGCCGCACGACGGTCCCGAGGATCGCTAGGTCGGGATAGCGGTTGCTCAGTCCGAACGCGGCCCTGGACATCGTCGCGGCT
>DATBPE010000105.1:0-18617 GCA_036561505.1 Solirubrobacteraceae bacterium | reverse complement strand
GTCACACACACATTCAACCCAAAGCTACAAAACCCTCTTTCCGTTAGGAGCTCTAAGGCGGATACACTCCGCCCAGACATATATCTGAGTTATTCCCGGCAGAGCTCAACCTATTTAGATACTGAACAATCGAGCGTGAGGGTTGTGAACCTCGAGCTTATTGGGACCCGCACAGTCACGGTGCTACATGTCCGTGCGTGGCTGACGTATGGGGGACGAAGAGCGCTTGTGACCCTATAGATCCCCGTGTGTTTTAGGTCAAAGATTTCCCTGCCGTCGCTAGTCTCGCGACTAGTGTGTGCTACCAGCTTACCTGCGGTATTCCTTACCGAAATCGTGACGTTGTGCAAGGGGTGTCTTCGGTGACCAGCCACACCCTCAACGGTGACTATGAGGATAGCTCGCCGTGGCGGTTCGCTATGTGGGCTGCCGCCACCTATCGCCGAGGCTGCCAGCAGAGCCAAGAGATGAGTCATTGCCTTCTCCTTCCTCTATGGACAGTTGCAATAGTAGATGTTGCCCGGCTTGTTCCACGGCGTGTATTTGCTCTGGCACATGCCGCTGTAGCCGACTTCGCCAGTTTCGCTATAGAGACCCCTCGTGCGCGAAGTTCCACTGGAAAGCTTCACCGCTCGATGAAACCCAATCCGCCTCGACGTAGCCGGCGTTCGTCGGATGCGATTCATCGGCCAGCTCCGCGCCATCTTCGACACGTCTAGCGACGTTTTCGACGCCGCCGAAACAGCCCTTTCCGTGTTCCGCGGCAGGGCCAACATAAAAGCACCAGGCGCCACTACCGGCAGCTCCCATGGTGCACTCACCCAAGCATCCCACCACCACCCTAGTGCTATACTTTATGAAGTAATGAGCAGAATAACCGTGTACACGACCGAGCCGTGTGCTTATTGTGCGCGCGTCAAGGGTCTACTGAGCGCCCGTGGCCTTCAGTACTCCGAGGTGAACCTCACCAAGGATCCCGCCGGCCGGGTGCAGTTGGCCCAAGAGACGGGCATGATGACCTTCCCCCAGGTGCTCGTCGACGGTCAGCTGCTCGGGGGTTTCAGCGAAACCGAGGCGGCCGTTGCAAACGGCGGGCTGGACCACCTACTAGCGGCTTGAGCCACTGCCCGCGAGCAGCTTCTCGCGGCGGGCACGCGGTCTCTTTCGGGCGGCGCGTGGCTTGGGTTGGCAGCGCTCGCACACGTAGGTGCCACGTCCGGCGGCGCGCAGCTTGATGATCGTCGCGCCGCAGCGAGGGCATGGCTCACCGCAGCGGCGGTGGACCATGAACAGGTCCTGAAAAGAGCCGTGTACGCCATCGACGTGACGAAAGTCATCGATCGTGGCACCCTTGGCGGCTATCCCCGCCTCTAGAGCTCCGATCATCCCTTCACGCAGATCGGCGTGTTGGGCTCTGGATAGGCGCCCGGCGGGACGCAGCGGGTGAATCCCAGCCCGGAAGAGCGCCTCATCGGCGTAGATGTTGCCGACTCCGGCGACCCGGCGCTGGTCGAGCAACAGCGCCTTGATCGGTATTGTGCGTCCCCGCGCGAGTGAGCGCAGGTGCTCCACGGTGAAGTGCTCGTGAAACGGCTCGAGGCCCAGGCGGTCATCGAAGAACCGCTCGAGCGCCGCCGCACCGAAGAAGAGCTCGCCGGTTCCGAAGCGGCGCGGGTCGACGATCACGAGCTCTCGGCCGCGACCGCGTGCACGGGCGGGGCCGAGACTGATACGCACCCGCACGTGTGGGGGCTCGGATGCCGGTTCACACAGGACCGCGCCGGTCATGCGCAGGTGTTGGGCGAGGTAGATGTCCTCGGTGAAGTTCCAGACCAGGTACTTGCCGCGTCGCTCGAGGCTCTTTACCCGCAGTCCCAGCAGCGCGTCTGAGAGTTCAGCCGGCGCCAGTGGCCGCGACCAGCGGTGGTCGAGGATCTCGATCGCCTCGACGCGGCGTCCCTTCACAAGCGGCGCCAGTTGCCGGCGGATCGTCTCTACCTCTGGCAGCTCGGGCATCTAGGCCAAGCTTATGTGCCGCACAGGCGAAACCGGGTCGTGGCGTAGATCGGGCGTTCTAGTTTGTGCTGCTGTGACGCTCGCGCAGGGCGCGTGGATGGGCGGAGAAGTACGTCTCCTTCAGGCGCTCGGCCGACATGTGGGTGTAGATCTGGGTGGTCGCCAGGTCGGCGTGACCGAGCATCTCCTGCAGTGAGCGCAGATCGCATCCGCCGGCGAGCAGGTGTGTCGCGAAGCTGTGGCGAAGCGTGTGAGGGCTCATCTTCTGCTCCAGGCCGGCGCGGCGCGCGTGGCCTTGGATGATCTTGTAGAGGCCCTGGCGCGTGAGTGCTCCGCCGCGGCGGTTCAGAAACAGACGCGACTGTGGGCGTCCCGCCAGCAGCTGTGGGCGGGCGCCGTGACGGTAGACCGCCACCGCCTCCAGCGCCTGGCGTCCGACGGGCACGATCCGCTCCTTGGAGCCCTTGCCGGTCGCTCTCAGCATGCCGTCCTCAAGATCGACGTCGCTGAGATCCAGAGAGATCGCCTCGGAGACCCGCAGGCCGCACGCGTACATCAGCTCGAGAATCGCCCGGTCGCGCACCGATCGCGGGTCTGCTCCCCGCGGCTCGCTCAACAGGCGGGAGACCTCATCACGGGAGAGCACCTTGGGTAGACGCTGGGCCTTGCGCGGTCCGCGTAGATCGGCGGTCGGGTCGTGTTCGATTATTTCATCGCGGCGCAGGTGACGATAGAAGGAGCGCAGGCAGGCGGTCTTGCGGGCGAGTGTCGCCGGGGACGCCGCTGCGGTCGCCTCGGTGGTAGTGGCCAGCTCGGCCAGAAACGCGCTCAGATCACCGTGCTGTGCGCGAGTGATCTGCACGCCGCGGCGGCTCATGAACGCCCCGAACTGCAGCAGATCCGAACGGTAGGCTTCCAGCGTGTTGCGCGAGAGGCCACGCTCGAACTCGAGGTAGGCCAGGAAGTCGAGCGTCAGACGCTGGGCGTCGTTTGCCTGTGGTGCTGCGATCTGCGAAGAACCCACGGTTGGTTCTTCGCGCATTGTGGGTGCGCTCCTTGGATGCAATCAGCTTTTCAGGCGTCCGGTCAACCACAGCAGCGCGATCAGCGTCTTTGCGTCCCGGCATGCGTCGATCGCCTCGGCCAGGCGCTCCAGTGGCCAGCTGACGATCTCGATTCGCTCGTTCTCCTCGCTCACGGCGCTGGCGGGAAACAGCTCGGTCGCAAGGAATAGATGAACCAGCTCGTCGGTGAACCCTGGGCTCGAGTAGTAGTCGAGGATCGGCTGCCAGCGCTTGGCGCCGAGACCAATCTCCTCGGCCAACTCCCGCTTGGCGCAGTCGAGCGGGGCCTCCTGGGCGACGTCCAGACGTCCAGCCGGGATCTCGAGCAGCTCGGCCTCGTCGACCGCCTCGCGGGGCTGGCGCACCAGCCACAGCTGCTCGTTGTCGTGGGCGAGGATTCCGACCGCTCCCTGGTGATGGACGATCTCGCGGCTGACCTCTTCGCCGTCTGCGTGACGGAAGCGCTCCAAACGGACGTCCAGCAGACGGCCGCTGAAGACACTCTCGCCGCCTAGTGCCTGAAAGCCCCCGGTGGGGCTCACGTGGCCTCTCGGATCGGCTCGGTGCTCTGTAGCGACTCGTGCGCGAGCTCGGCGAGGACGCCTCCCCCGGCTAGTGCGGCCCCGAAGAAGAGCGGATCCTCGGTCAGTCCGCGTCCCATCGTGAAGGCGGACAGGCCGCTGGCGGCGTAGGCCGGCAGATCGACTGGCGTGCGCCGCCAGTCGTGGCGGGTGATGCGCACCGGACGCTCCACGTCGAGCTGCAGTTGTAGGCGCCTGGCCGAGCCGTTTGCGAAAACCGATCCGAGGCTCGTACGCAGCTCGGTGCCCACCGGCGAACGCATGCCGGCCGGAAGAGCGACCGTGACGGACTGGAGCAACAGCTCCAAGACGGTTTGGGTGTGATGTGAGATCCCGCGATGGCGGGCGCGCGGGTCGCCCGAGGACATCCGCGCGACTACCAGCGTCGGGCAACCGAGAGCAAGCGCCGCGTGCGCTGACTGAAGCGCGCACATGCCGCCGTGTCCGAGCGCCGAGCCGGACCCGACGATCCCAGGTCCGGGGCCGCACACCGCGGCGTCCCAACCCAGGCTCCTGACACCGTGGTGTGCGGCCCCGGCGGTCGAGATTGCCTCCCCCTCCCCACCGAAGCTCGCGCCGGCGCTGAGATGCCCGGCCAAGAGGCCCTGCTCGCGCAGAGCGCGCACGACACGCGAATGCCCGCCGGGCAGAGCCCCGCCCTCGGTCTGTATGTAACCGAGGCGAAGGCCTGGAGCGCTCTGGGCGAACGCCCAGGCGACCGCCGCCAGCTGGCCGTGCATCGCGAGCACGGCGATCGGGCGCTCCAGCGGCAGCTCCAGGCGCTCCTCCTCGACGGTTTGAACCGCGTGCTGAAGGCTCGTGTAGGGGAGCTTCATCGCGCTCGCGCCTGGCATCCCCTCGCCCTCCAGGCCACGTGTCAGGTTGACGTGGACGATGTCAAAGCCGCCTGATCCGAGACCGAGGTCGAGTGCCTGGACGTTTACGATCAGCTCGTCTTGCTCGTGGCAGACGCCGTGCAGAGAAACGTCGGCGATCGCGTGGCGCCGGGCGCCTTGCACTTCGGTGAGCAGGCGCTGCTCTGACCCCTCAGGGGGTTCGGCTTCCAGCACGATCGCACGGCGCAACTTGAGCATCGAGAGCATCTTGGGCTAGACGCTACCGGGCTTGCGCGTAAGGCCGCGAGCTCGCGACGTCCAGCAACGTCAGCGCAACATCGAGCATGCCATGCAGGGCGGCTGCGCTGACCCGCTCGCTGGGCTCGTGATTGTGCTCGGTCCCGTTGGCGAGATTGAGCGTGGGAAATCCGTTGGCGATTAGGGCGTTTGCGTCAGATCCACCGCCGCTTGAGATCCGCACCGGCTCGTGCCCGCAGCGGTGTAGCGCCTCCTCGGCTATCACGACCGCCGGGGCGCTCGCGGGCGTCTGGTAGGCCGAGAATGTCCTTTGGATGCTGAGATCCACGTCGCACTCGCACTGCGGCAGGTTCGCGGCTTGGTGGATGTCATCCACGAGCTCTTCGAGCAGCGCCTCCGCGCGCTCCTCGGCGAAGCCGCGTACCTCGCCTTCAATGAAGCAGTGTTCGGGTACGACATTGATTGCGCTGCCGCCGCTGATGCTGGCCACGTTCACGGTCGTCTGCTCATCCAAGCGTCCCTGAGGCATGCTGCTGATTGCGTGCGCGGCGGCCAGAATCGCGCTGCGACCGTCCTCGGGACGGATGCCCGCGTGGGCGGCGGCGCCACGGAAGTTCGCCTGCAGGCGGTAGTGGCTCGGGGAGGCGAGGATCACCTCCCCGATCGGAGACGCGTGGTCGAAGACGTAGCCGAAGTCGCTGCGCAGAGAGTTGACGTCGAACGCGCGGGCGCCGGCGAGCGCGCGCTCCTCCCCGACGGTGAACAGCAGCTCCAGATCGACCGGTGACCCGGCGTGGCGGACGTGGCGGGCGAGCGTCAGGATCACGGCGATCGCCGCCTTGTTGTCGGCGCCGAGAATCCCATCGCCGGAGTTCTCCCAATACCCCTCCACCAATTCGGGCTCCACAGGCGCGCTCAGCGGAACGGTGTCAAGGTGCGCGCACAGCAGCACCGAGGGGCGCTCTGTGGTGGACGAGGCGAGCGGGGTTCCGATTGCCCCGTCGATGCGTGCCAGGAGGTTCCCGCAGTCGCTGCCAGTGAGCGCCGTCGTCTCGTCCTCGCTGACCTCGACACCGAGATCTTCGAGCTCGGCTGTGACTCTCTGGGCGCAGGCCCGCTCTGAGCCGGACGGGCTTGGGATACGACACAGCTCAACGAAGATGCTCTCTAGGCGTTCGCGCTCTGCGGGGCTTGCGCGCCAAGGGCGTCCCGTCTGGTGGGCTGCCCCGCCTAGAGAACTCACCGCAATGTCGAATGCTGCGTGTCTTGCTCGCTGTGAGCGTGCCTCAGCGCGGCGGCGATGAAGTCACGGAACAGGGGCGCGGGGCGCTCCGGGCGGGACTTGAACTCCGGGTGAAACTGGGAGGCGATAAAGAATGGGTGGTCGTCCAGCTCGATCACCTCGACCAAGCGCTCATCGGGGGAGGTGCCGCAGATGCGCAGACCACCCAGTCCGTTCGGCGGGTCGGTGAGGCGCTTGCGCAGCAGGTTGTTGACCTCATAGCGGTGGCGGTGACGCTCGTACACGACCGCCTCACCGTAGATCTCGCGCGCCTTTGACCCGGCGTGCAGCTTGATTGGATCGGCGCCGAGGCGCATCGTGCCGCCGAGGTCGGCGACCTCCTTCTGCTCGGGCAACAGGTCGATCACCGGGAACGGGGTCTCCAGGTCAAACTCGGTTGAGTTGGCTCCCTCCATCCCCACGACGTGGCGGGCGAACTCGGCGACCGCGATCTGCATCCCCAGGCATATCCCCAGATACGGGATGCCCTGCTCGCGGGCGACTCTGGCGGCTGCGATCTTGCCCTCGATGCCGCGCCCGCCGAAGCCTCCCGGTATGAGGATGCCGTCGGCGGCGGCGAGCAGCTCGTGCACTGTGCCCGATGACTCTTGATCATCCTCGGCGGGCGTCTCGAGCGCTACGGAGTCGATCCAGTCGATCTGGACCTTTGCGTCCTTTAGCGAGGCGGCGTGGCGCAGCGCCTCGGTGACCGAGAGGTAGGCGTCTTCGAGCTCGACGTACTTGCCCACGAGCGCTATGCGGACGGTGCGCTCGGCGTTCTTGGCGCGTTCGATCGGCTCCTGCCAGGTGGACAGGTCCGGTGCGGGGGCTTGCACGTCGAAGTGCTCGAGGATGAAGTCGTCCACTCCCTGCTGGCGAAAGACCACCGGGACGCTGTAGATGTTCTCCACGTCGCAGGCGGAGACGATGGCCTCCATCGGGAGGCTCGCGAACAGGGCGATCTTCTTGCGGATCTCCGAGGAGAGCGTCCCCTCCGATCGGCACATCAGCATGTCCGGGGCGATACCGATGCGTCGCAGCTCGTTCACCGAGTGCTGCGTGGGCTTGGTCTTCAGCTCGCCGGCGTGACCGATGTAGGGCACAAGAGTGAGGTGGATGAACATGCAGCGGCGGCGCCCGACGTCGACCGGGTACTGGCGGATCGCCTCGAGGAACGGCAGCGACTCGATGTCCCCGACGGTTCCGCCGATCTCGGTGATCACGAAGTCGACGTCGCTCGACTCGGCGATCAGCGATATTCGTTGCTTGATCTCATCAGTTATGTGCGGCACCACCTGGACGGTGCCGCCGAGGTAGTCCCCGCGGCGCTCGCGGCGGATCACGGTGTTGTAGACGCCCCCGGCGGTGACGTTTGACGCGCGGCTGGGGTTGGAGTCGGTGAAACGCTCGTAGTGCCCGAGGTCGAGGTCGGTCTCGGCGCCGTCCTCGGTGACGAACACCTCGCCGTGCTGGTAGGGGGACATCGTGCCTGGGTCGACGTTGATGTAGGGGTCGAACTTCTGCAGTCCGACGGTCAGGCCGCGCGCGACCAGCAGCCTGCCGATCGATGCGGCCGCGATCCCCTTGCCGAGCGAGGAGACCACACCCCCTGTGACAAAAATAAAACGTGTCCTGGTGTTCATCGCAGCGCCTTTTGGATGGTTGTCGTTGGGCTATCGGGAGAACTCAAGCTGGCCGCCCCCACGAGTCTAGTTTGTGTAGGACGGGGTTTCGATCGACGAGCTCTGAAATCGACCGAAATTCCCCATAGATTGTGATCGTCGCCAGCAGCCCCAGCGCGATCAGCTGCCCGACGGTGGAGAGACTCAGCACGAGCCACAGGCCGGCGAGCGCGCCGAGCAGGTTCGCGCCGGTGTCGCCGAGCATCGCGCGCTCACGCAGATCCACCGCGCCGGCGAGCAGAGCCGGCCCGGCGAAGAGGCCCAGTGCCCACAGGACGCGCAGGCTATGCGAGCCGATCGCCAGCCCGCCGCCGAGCACCAGGAATACCTTGGTGGCCCGGCCGGGACGCAGATCGAGCAGGTTGAAAAGGTTGGTAGTGAGCACCAGTACGGCGCTCCCCAGCAGATAGCGGCCCGTGGAGAGACCGGGTTGGTCCATCACATACAGCGCCAGTCCTAGCGTTCCGCAGGCCTTCAGGGCACCGGTGGAGAACCCGCCGGCGAGCGTCTTGTTTGCGTGACCGCGCCATCCCCGGGAGTGATCGGAGAAGCCGTCGTCGATCAGGCCGAGCAGCGTGACGCCGAGCGTGTAGGCGAGGATCACCCCGAACCCCCCGTAGAACACCTGAACATCGCCCAGTCGCTCGATCAGCGCGAGCGGTGCGAGCGCCAGCAGCGCGCTTGCGGGGATCAGCAGACCGTAGGGGTAGGGCAGTCGGCGCCCGCGGTAGTTTGAGTGCAGGTGCCCTCCTTCGGCGAGGGCTCTCAGTAGCGGGCGGGCCAGCAACGCGGAGATAGCCGTTGCTGAGAGCGCCGGGAGAGCGTGCACTTCTGGACCGTAGCGGGGAGCGCGGACGATCAGCCACCCATCCTGCTCACGGCTGGTGGGGCAGCAGCCCGTCGGCTGAAGGCTTGCTTCCCCAGGCGCCGTGAGCTCCCGCTAGAGCGAACGCGAGCGCCGCGCGACCGGTCAGCTTGTCCAGGTCATCAACGCTTGACATGTTCTGGGAGGTGTACCAGGAGACCTGTGAGTGTTCGGCGCCGCTGAGCTCGACACCGACCGTCTGGATGCCCAGAGCGTTCGCGGAGCTGATCATCCCAGTCTGGAATTCGTTGATCGCCTTGGTCTGTTCGGGGTCTGCCGACTTGGGGTTGGCACGCAGCACGACCAGGCCGTCCAGAGCGCCGAACTGACCGTCGAAGGAGCTCAGTAGCTGCCTCCGTAGACGCGTGAGGAGCTGCCCGCCCTGGATCAGCTGGTCGCCGATGCGGATCCCGAACTGGCGCAGCAGCCCGGATGTCTGCCCCAGCGCCGTGTACTGGGTGCCGGTGGCCGCTTTGGCGATCGCCGCCAGATCCAGCGGCTCGCGCACCGCCAGGACGCTCGTGAGCTGCCCGCCGGACTGCGCGACCGCTTCGCGCACCATCACGTCGATCGGGTCCGATGGCGAACCGAAGAAGACCAGCCCGATTTTTCGGCCCGCCAGCACGTCGCGTACCGCGATCTCATACAGGTCGTTTTGGGCGGCCTGTTCCAGCTGTTGTTCGTGGGCGATGCTCGCCGCCTGTCCTCTGGCGGTTTCCAGGTCGGACTGTAGGTTGCTGACGATCCCGCTCTTGGCCGAGGAGACGAGGTTTGAGTCGCCGATCGCGACCCCGATCAGGATCCCCAGAGTGAGCGCGATTAGCACGGCGGCCAGCGAGATCGCGTGGTAGCGGTAGTCGAACATCGGATGGCTGCAGTGGAGCTCTCAGCCGCCGGAGCCCAGAAGCAGCTGGAGTCTCAGCCACAACAGATCGACGACGTCGCGCAGCGCCGGGGTCATCCAGATCACCGCGATCATCGCGAGCAGCCCGGCGACTAGCACGAGCAGAAGCGGCGTCAAGCCCGGCTGTGGGCGGTATAGCCGGCTGACTCCCTTGGCGTCGACGAGCGTCTCCCCGATCCGCAGTCTGGTCAGGAACGTGGAGGACATGCCTTTGCGGTTGCGGTCAAGGAACTCGACCAGGTTGAACTGGGATCCGACCGAGACGATCAGCTGTGCTCCCTTCTCGGCCGCGATCAGCATCGCGATGTCCTGGCTGGTTCCGGGCGCGGGCACCAGCTTGAACGGCACGCCCAGAAGCTCGACACGGTGGCGTCCGGGGGCTTCACCGTTGGGGTAGGAGTGAACCACGAGCTCGGCGCCGCTGTGCAGCGCCGTCTCGCTGGCAGAGTCCATGTCACCGACGATCATGTCTGGGCGAAAGCCGCCATCGAGGACCGCGTCGGCTGCCCCGTCGACGGCCACGATCACCGGTTTTTCGTCTCGGATGAACGTGCGCAGCGCCCGCAGGTCGCGCTGGTGATCGACACCCCGGACGACCACGAGCGCCGGACGGTCACGAAAGTCGGTTTGGAAGCGGGGCATCTCGATCTTGCCGGCCAGAAGCTCGCGCTCCTCGCGCATGTGCTCGATCGTGTTGTGCGCGAAGCGCTCGAGTGCTTCTCCGATTTCTCGCCGACGCGCCTCGGTCTGGGCGCGGACGGTCACGCGGTCGAGAAGCTCCCCGTGGGCGAGCACCTCACCGTTGCGGAGCACCTGCACGCCGGACGGTCCGCCGGCGATCACGGTCAGCTCTTCGCCGTCGCTGAGCAACTGGAACAGCGAGTCGTCCGGGAGGTCTACCAGCAACACGCCCGCTTCCACGAGCAGCTGCGGACCGAGGTTGGGGTAGGTGCCGCTGGAGGAGCTCGAGCAATTGAGTACCGCGGCGACATCGGCCGCGATCAGGTCCTCGCCGGAGACACGGTCGATGTCCAGGTGGTCGATCACCGCGATCTCCCCGCGGGTCAGGTGTTTGACCAGCACCTTCGTTCTGCGTCCCAGACGCGCGGGGGCGCAAACGCTGAGCACCGTGGAGCGGCCGGGTTCGCTGAGGGTGGGGTGAGTGGTGTGCTCGAGCGGGGCGGCGCGGTCGGCTGCCGGAGTAACCGCTGGCACCGTACTGATCGGCTCGATCAGGCCTCCAGAGCGGGTGCGCGATGTTACAGCCACATCGCGAGAGTAACGGTCGCGCGTCCAAAGCGCGACGTCCGGGCGCTCAACCGGAGTGGCTCAGGCGGCGCGGCGCAGCTCCTTGGCGTGAGTTCGTGCCGCCAGATCCTGCTCGGAGGCGCCGAGCATCCGCACCAGCTCGGAGACGACCTCGGTTTCCCGCAGCTGGATGACCGTGGTGCGCGTCGGCTTCACGGTGATGTCCTTGACGACCGTGAAGTGCCGGGCGGCCAGCGAGGCGATCTGCGGTAGGTGGGTTATGGCCAGCACCTGGCGGCCGTCGGCGAGCTCGCGCAGGCATTCGCCGACGGTGCGCGCGGTATGCCCACCGATCCCTGAGTCGACCTCGTCAAAAACGAGCGTCAGCTGTCTGCCCGCCTTGGATGAGTCGGCGCTCGAGACGCCCATCAAGGCAAGCATGACCCGGGAGAGCTCCCCGCCAGAGGCGATATCGCGCAGGGCACCGGCCCGCACCCCGGGGTTGGTGGCGATCAGAAACTCGACTGTGTCCGCGCCCGACGGGCCCGGGGCGCGCTCGGCCAGTCCGATCTCGAAGCTGACGTCGGGCATAGCCAGCCCAGCCAGACGCTCACGCACCGCCGCCGCCAATGCCGGCGCGGCGCTCACGCGCGCGGCGCGCAGCGCTTTTATGTGCGTGGCGCGGCGCTGACGCGCGGCCTCAAGACGCTGCGTGACCTCGTTGAAGGCGATCTCGGCGTTCTTGAGTTCCTCGCGTCTGCGCCGGGAACGCTCGGCGTGCGCTAGCACCGCCTCGATGCTCTCGCCGTGCTTGCGCATCAGACGGTCCAGTTGAGAGAGTCGATCTTCGACGCTGTCGAGATCGCCGTGCCCGCCGGTGAGGTTTTCGCGGTAACGGCGTGTCTCGCTGGCCAGGTCTTCGGCCTCCAGCAGGAGCGCGCGGTGGCGGGCGCTGAGTTCGTCCAGGCGGGGATCGACGTTCTCGACCGATTCGAGGTTGCTCGAGGCGAGTGCGAGCAGGTCGATCGCGCCGTCGGTCTGGCTGTTCTCGCCCGTGACCGCGCCGATCGCGATACTGACCGCTCCCGACAGGGCGTCCAGGCGCTTGAGGCGCTCTCGTTGCACGAGTAGCTCTTCGTGCTCTCGCTTTTCGGGGGCGACCGTCTCGATCTCTGAGATCTCGTGATCCAGCAGGCCTAGCTCGCGTTCGCGGACCTCCCCCATTCCGTGCAGCTCGGATAGGCTCGCCTCGAGCGTCTGCACCTCGCGGTGCGCCTCAGCACAGCGATCGCGGCGACGCAGGTGCTCGGCACCACAGAAGCTGTCGAGCGTCTGCAGCTGCGCCGTTGAGAGCGTCAGCTTGCGATGCTCGTGTTGGCCGTAGAAGGAGATCAGGCTCGGCCCCAATTCACGCAGGTCACCGACGGCGACCGAACGGCCGTTGAGATACGCCCGGGTGCGTCCGTCGGCGCCGACACGGCGGGCGAGGACCATCGTGGACTCCTTGGATGGGTCGGAGAGGTCCACGCAGTCGGGTAGTCGTTCGGCTAGCCGCCGGGAGATGCCCGCGGATAGGTCGAAGACCCCCTCGACGTAGGCCTCGTTCGCTCCGGGCCGCACGATCCCGCTGCGGGCCCTGCCTCCGAGCAGCAGATCCAGCGCCTGGGCGAGAACCGTCTTGCCGGCTCCGGTCTCCCCGGTGAGAACATTCAGGCCGGGAGAGAGCGCGATCTGCGCGCGCTCGATCAGCAGCAGATTCTCGACGCGGAGTTCTAGTAGCACGCAGCAGGTGTAGCAGCGAGCACCGACGGATTCGCGGCGCGGACTTTTTACAAAGTCGGCACGGTCTGTTACACCCGCGGCACGCACAGCGTCCCCGGACACGGTTTTTTGGAAGAAAAACGCCCACTGGCGGGGATAGGTGGCCCGCATCCAGCCGAAGGCGAGCTCAAATGCGACACGAAAGCTAGACTTAGAGGGCGACACCCCATCGGCACGGCTAGCCGTCGGGTACCTCCCACCACGGCTATCGGCAAGGCTGCCATCGACCAACAGCGCGGATCTCCCCAAGCGAACAAGTCAAGACTGCTGCTCTCCCAGCCCGCCTTGATCGAACGGATGCAGGAGGAGATCCTGCGGGCGCAGCGACACGGCACGGCCCTCGGGGCGGTGCTGTTGAAGCTCGACGAGCGCCGAGAGATAGAACGCGCCCACGGCCGGCGTCTGTGTACCGAGGTGTTCAGCTACACCAGCGGCGAGCTAGTGCGCCAGTTGCGCCGCTTTGATCGGCTCGGCGGCCTAGAGGACGGGGAACTGCTGGCGCTGCTGCCGGGAGCGGACATTCTGCGCAGCGAGATCGTGGCCCGCCGAGTGCTGATGCGGCTGCGGGCGATCAAGATCGAAGTTCGCGAACGCCGCGAGGCGATGGGGGTGCACGCATCGATCGCGCAGTGGACCCAGGGACAGACCGCCGAGCTGTTGATCGAGCACGCGCGCGTTGCCGCCGCTCACGAACAGCTAGGTTTCCAGGATGCTCTCAGGGTCTGAGCTGTGGCTGCTGCGCCTGATGGCCGATCGCGGGCTGGCGTTGGTGGACGCCTCGGCGCTGTTGATGGTGGTCGAGGAGCGCGGCGAGCTGCGCGTCGCCGCCTCCAGCGGCAACGCGTCGGTGCGGGTGAGGGTGCTGCCGGTCGAAGGCAGTGCACTCGGCGCCCTGTATAGCGCCGGCAAGCCACTGTCACTGGAGCGCCCCCGGGGCCAGGAAGCCCCATGGCTCTATGAGCTGGGGCTGGAGGCTCGCGGTGTCCTGGTCGAGCCGCTGAGCATGGAGTCCCACGGCGGCGGCCTGGTGATCGCGCTACGCGACCAGAGCAGCTTCCGTGGGCCCGACCAGAACGCGCTGCAGGCGTTTGCCACGACCGTGACGCAGCGACTCGTGGCCGAGCGCTCGGTCGAGATCGAGCGACTGCGCTACGGCATGGAGGCCCGGGAGCGGGAGCGCACACGCTGGGCACGGGAGATACACGACGACACGGTTCAGGGCCTGGCCGCGCTGCGGCTGCGACTGGCCAACGCCCGAGACCTCAACGAAGAGCGCAGCCTCAGGGAGGCGGTCGACCTCGTTCTCTCGGGACTCGGGCAGGAGATCGACGGGCTGCGCCACTTGATCACCGAGCTTCGTCCCGCGGCTTTGGATGATCTCGGGCTGACCCCGGCGCTAGAGGCGCTGGCCCGCCGCGCGCAGGCAATCGACGGGCTTGAGGTGCAGACCGAGATCGATCTCTCCCCAGACCAGGAGCGCCTCGACGCCGAGCTCGAGAGCACCGTCTACCGGGTGATTCAAGAGGCGCTGACGAACGTCAGTCGCCACGCCCAGGCGACCCGCGCCGTGGTGCGGGTCGTGATGAGCGACGAGGAGATGCGCGCGTCGGTCACCGACGACGGCAAGGGCATGCCCGGCTCCGATCGACTGGGGCCACGCGGCGACGGGCTAGAGGGTGGCTTCGGCATGTCCGGCATGCGTGAGCGTGCGGAGCTCGTCGGCGGGGAGCTGCAATTCGCCTCACCACCGGCGGGAGGAACGACGGTCAGGCTCACCGTGCCCCTGAAGGGCCGCCCGGTCAACAGGGAGAGCGAGTCCAGCTACGTATAGACAGGCGCCGCTGCGTCTAGTCGGCCAATCCGACGCGGCGCGCGTAGGCCGTTATCTCAGAGCGCGAGGAAAAGCCGAGCTTTTCCACCGCCCGGGCCCTGTAGGTCTTCACGGTGCGCTCGGCGACGTGAAGCTGCTCGGCGATCTGTGGGTTGGTGTGCCCAAGCGCGATCAGCCGCACGACCTCACGCTCGCGATCGGATAGCGCGATGCCATCCTGCTCGGTGGGCTCGCCGGTGGCCATCACCGCGCCCAGCCGCGGATGCAGATAGCGTTCGCCGGCGACCGCCCGGCGGAAGGCGTGCAGTAGCTCGGCCGGTTCGGCCTCCTTGAGCAGATAGCTTCGCGCCCCCGCGCGAAGCGCCTGACGCGCGTACTCAGGATCCTCGCGCATCGTCAAGATCGCCACCGCCAGCGGCGGGTGAGCGACAAAGCAGGCCGGTAGAGCCGCCAGGCTCGAGCCACCGGGCATAGTCAAATCGAGTGTCAGCAGATCCGGCTTGTGTGCCCTGACTTCGCTGATTGTGGATGGAACGTCGGCCGCCTCCGCCACCACGCAGAACTCCTGCGCCTGGCGCTCGAGGACCGTGCGGATGCCGTCGCGCACGACCGCGTGGTCATCGGCGATGAGTACCCTGATCGGACGGTCGACTCCCGGAATGTCCTCAGCCATCAGGCCAACACCGTAGCGGCTGGGGCGGGCGAACGTAGTCAGGACATCGGGCTGTTCGTGGGCACAGGTCCATAAAGGACTACAAAGATCGGCACCATTAGGACGACACACTCTGCACCACCTGTACGACAGACAAACCCGCGGCGCGTATGCATGATAGGTGCGTGCCAAATGCCCTTTTTATAGATCCGGGTTATCACGACCGATCGCGACAGTCAGATCGGGGCGCCAGATGAGCGCGACCGTCATCGCCGTGGGTTGGACCTCGCTGGCGTCGCTGCAACTGGTCCTGCTCAGTGCCCTCGGGAAGGTCTCCGCGCGCAGCGACCACGAGAGCCAGATGCACTTCGCCAGAGGCGAAGTGGCGGCCCTTCAGCTCGCCTGGCGCCTAGCGGCGAGAGATCGTGCACGCAGATCCTTCAGTGAGGACATCCACAGCGGCGATATTTTGAGCGCCGGAGGGGAGGTGCGTTGAGATGATGCCACTCGAGTACGCCACCGCGCGAACCAGGACCTATCCCCCCCACCTGCGTCTGGTGGACGATCCCGGCGAGGTTGTGCGCCCCCAGCCGTTGGCTGGGCGCAGCAACGGCGGCTCGTGCGTGTTGCTAGCGGGCGCCGATGTCACGCTGAGGACCGCCTTGCGCCGGGAGCTCAGCCTCACGCTTTCACCGGGTACGGTATTCATCGAGGCCAACGAGGCCTGGGAAGTGCTTCAGCAGGCGCCCGCCAGCCGTATCGTGATGCTCACCGGTGATCTACGCGAAGTGTCCGCGGAATCGATCACGCGCCTGCTTGGCCGTCACTATCCGAGCCTGCCGGTGCTGACTCTGGATGACAATCCGGTGCTCGACCAGCACGCTGACCCGCTGGCGGCGATCGACTCCGCCAGCGACGCCATCTAGTTCTCAAGAGCACACAGACGACGGTAGTCTGCCAGCTCTCGACGTCTTGCTAGACAACCGCTAGCGTGGCCGCCGTGCGCTCAGCATTTCGCTCGCCCAGCCTACGCAGGATCATCCTCGCCTACACGGTCAACCGCCTGGGCACGTGGATTGGCTACGTCGCACTGTCGGTCGTCGTCTTCGATCGCACCGGTAGCGCGGTTGCGGTCTCGGCGTTGCTTGTGTGCGGACAGGTGCTACCTGCCTTCCTCGCGCCGGCACTGGTGGCACGGGTCGAGGCATCTCCCAGCCGTAGGGAGCTCAGTGGTTTGTATTTCTTTGAGGGTGCCACGACCGCAGCGATTGCGGTGCTCCTCTGGAATTTCTGGTTGCCCGCCCTACTGCTGCTGGTGGCGCTCGACGGGACCGCCGCGCTTGCCGCCAACGCGCTGCTGCGTGCCGCGCTCGCACACGCCGCCCGCATGGCCGCACACACAGACCAGGCAGCTGAGTACGTCAGCCGCAGTGGCGAGGAGGACCTCGCCGGACATCAGGCCGAGCGTGAGGCAAACGCGGCTCTCAACATTGCGTTTTCTGCGACGTTCATGCTCGGACCGGCGTTCGGTGGATTGATGGTCGCGATCGCGGGCGGGCCTGTGGCGTTGATCCTCGACGCCGTCACCTTTGTCATCTGCGGCTGGATGCTGGTCAGCTTGCGCCCGCACATCGAGGATGCAACAGGAGCCACGGTGCGCGCTCGTTTGAGGGCCGCGGCGCGACACATCCACACCGTCCCTGGATTGCGAACGCTGCTCGTCACCGAGGCGGTGGCGCTTGTCTTCTTTGCGTCGGGAGCGCCAATCGAGGTGGTCTACGCGAAGGTGACCTTGAACACGGGCGACTGGGGCTACGGCGTTCTGCTGGCCGTGTGGGGCGGAGGTACCGTGCTGGGCAGCTTGATCTTCGCTCGGGCGGCCGGACAGACACTGCGGGTCATGCTCACGGCGGGAACCTTGGCAGTCGGGCTGGCCTATGTCGGCTTTGCAGCCGCTCCTTCGCTGGCCTTTGCGTTCCCCGCCGCGCTGGTGGGTGGAATCGGCAACGGAGTGCAGTGGGCATCGCTGATCAGCACCGTACAGAGGCTCACACCCGGGGAGCTCAAGGGCAGGTTGATGGGCGCCGTGGAATCACTCGGGGCCATTTGCCCCGCGATCGGACTGTCGCTTGGAGGTGCGCTGGTCGCGCTGGGCTCGCCACGGCAGGCCTTCCTCGTGGTTGGGCTGGGAGCAGCAGCGATCACCCTTGCATTCCTCGATCTGTCTGTGCGGGGCTTGAATATGGAGGCAGAGGCCAACATCGAGTAACCCGGTGAAGCTCACACAACGGTGTGGCGGGCGTTGCTTGATGACTTGAAGGACTCTCCCGCCGCCCGCACCGGAGCGCCGTTCTCGCGCGCACATCTGGATGGGCGCTATTGGCTAGTGGCGACCACACGACGGCGTCTGTCCAGCCTGCGGGCTGTGCACCTTTAGTACGACACGTCGTGGGCCGATAGGGACCACAGGTAACAACCGGGTGAAACGATGAAGCAAAGACTATGCATCGTCACGGAGCTCGTGCTCCTTGCGGCCGGGATCTCGGTTGCGGTCCTGACGTGGCGCACCAGCGACTGGCAGCCACTGCAGCTCTCCGCACTGCTGTTCGCGCTAACGATGGTCGGGCACCGGATGGCGCTCACGATCCGCCATCAACGGTTGTCAGCGGCGTTCATCACCGAGGTCCTCACGATGACGTTGCTGGGACCTGGGCCAGCAATTGTGTTCGGGCTCGTGCTCGAGATCACCGAAGCGTTGCGCCGTCGCCTCAGCCCTGTCCTTGCGCTTTCGAACCTGTACAGCTCGATCACTTTCCTCGCCGCCGGAAGCGTGGCCTTTCGGGCGATCATGGGAGACCCGCACACCCTCGCAAACCTCAAGGCGATCCAGAGCGTCAGCTTCGCGCTCGCCATGTTCGCACTGTTCATAGTCACCAACGTGCTGAACTTCACGCTGATAGCGGCCCACAACTCTGTCTTTGAAGGACGCTCAGTGCTTCAGCGAGCCCGGGACATCTTCATCCCATTGCTGCCTGGGCAGATCGCGGCCGCGGCGCTCGCCGCGATTCTCGGTGCGGCCTACACAAATCTCGGGTTTCCGGTCTTGCTGGCCATGGTCGTGGTGCTCATGATCTTTCAGTTCCTCGGGGTCGCCCTGCTGCGTTCAGAGGACCGTGCGGATCAGTTGGAAGCACGCTCGTTGCATCTGGCCTCTCTGCAACTGGGAGTGCTCACCACGCTGGTGGAGACGCTCGCGCTGCGCGATCGTACGACGGCCAGTCATGCCGCCTCTGTCGCCCGTTACGCTCGCGAGCTCGCGAGCGAGCTCGACCGCAGCGAAGAGGAGCAAGACCTGGTGCACACCGCTGGGCTACTCCACGACATCGGCAAGTTCGCGCTTCCCGATCGGATCCTGCGTGCGGAAGTCCTCTCAGACGAGGACTGGGCGCTGATTCGTCGACACCCGCAGGACGGTGCGACACTCGTCGGACGCTTGGACGGCTATGGCCCAGTGGCCGACGCGATCCTCTACCACCACGAGCACATCGACGGCAGCGGCTACCCGGCGGGGCTGATC
>DATBPE010000104.1:0-8703 GCA_036561505.1 Solirubrobacteraceae bacterium | reverse complement strand
CAGACTGGATCAAGCTCGAGGTGATCGGCGACCAGGACACGTTGATGCCCGACGGCACCGAGCTTCTGCGAGCCGCCGAGCAGCTAATCGACGAGGGTTTCGTGGTGCTCCCCTACACCACCGACGATCCGGTGCTAGCCCGGCGCCTGGCCGATCTCGGCTGCCCAGCCGTGATGCCACTCGGCTCACCGATCGGTAGCGGCATGGGCATCCGCAACCCACACAACATCGCCCTGATCCGCGAAGCCGTGCAGGTACCGGTGGTACTCGACGCCGGCATCGGCACGGCCTCCGACGCTGCGCTTGCGATGCAGCTCGGATGTGACGCTGTGATGGTGGCCAGCGCGATCTCGCGCGCGGAGGATCCGGTGCGCATGGCGAGAGCTATGCGTCTGGCGGTCGAGGCCGGTCGCCTTGCGTACACGGCTGGGCGAATACCGCGTCGCTTGTATGCGACCGCCTCGACTCCAGAACAGGGGTTGGCCGACTTCGGTTAGCCCCGGTAGCTACTTGGTGACTTCGATCGTCCCGTTCATCGTGACCGGATGGATCGAGCACTCGTAATGGATCACCCCTGGCTTGGTCAGCTTGACTTCGTAGGTGCCGTTTTCGCCGAAGTTACTCGAGGTGAATTTGGTCGGTCCGCCCTTGCTTGTGACGTTGTGTTCGACCGAGTCGTAGTTGGTCCACTTGACGGTGGAGCCAACCTTCACCTTGAGTGTGTCGGGGTCGATCGCGATGTTGCGGTATGAGATCTGCACCACTCCGCTCTGCACGGGCGCCGACGGCGACGGGGAAGCGTATTTCGGTGTCGTGTCGGTATGCAGGCCGCTGGAGGGCGCCTTACCCGACTTGGCCCCGGTGCCTGTGCTCGACGAATTCGAGGAGGACGAGCCCGACGGCGAGGAGCTCGATGTGGAGCTCGTTGATTCGCTGGATCCACAGCCGGCCACGAGCACCAGCGTGCAACAGGCGAGCAGAACTGCGGAGAGGTATCTGTTCACAGATCTTCCTTTCTCGGCATGGCAGTGCTGCAGAGCCTCTCACACGGCGGGGTGGCTTGTCAGCCTAGACTCTCACTTTCGTGGCACGTCATTTTCTAACGGGTATGGAGCTCGCAGCCGGCGATCTGGATCGGCTACTCGATCGTGCGCTCGAGCTGAAGGCCGCGCCGCTCTCCTCGCAGGCGCTGTCGGGTATGGGCGTGGCGCTCGTCTTCGAGAAGCCCTCGACACGCACCCGCCTCTCGTTTGAGATGGGTGTCCACGAGCTTGGCGGGCACCCCCTGATCCTACGCGCCGAGGATCTCCAGCTGACCCGCGGGGAGCCGCTGCGCGACACCGCTCTTGTGCTCTCCGGCCATGTGTCGGCCGTCGCGGTGCGCACTGGCCCCGACGCGATGCTCGAGCAACTGGCCAAGTACGGCTCGATACCTGTGATCAACATGCTCACGGCGCTTCACCATCCCTGCCAGGCACTTGCCGATCTGCTCACCCTGCGCGAGGCCTACGGTGCGCTCGAGGGACTGCGCCTAGCCTATGTTGGGGATGGCAACAACGTCGCTCGTTCGCTGGCGATCCTAGGTACCCTCGCGGGCATGGACGTCGCGGTCGCCTCGCCTGCCGATCGCTCGCTGCCTGGCGATCTGAAGCTCGCGCCCGGCGCCAGCGGTGCTTTGACCCTGTACACAGACCCCCGTGAGGCAGTCGTCGGCGCGGTCGCCATATACACCGATGTCTGGGTAAGTATGGGCGAGGACGGTGACGCTGCGCAGCTGCGCAAAACACTCGCTCCCTACAGCATCGATGATCCCCTGCTCGACCTTGCCGCGCCCGGCGCCTTTGCCATGCACTGCCTGCCCGCGCATCCCGGCGAGGAGATAACCGCTGAGGTCCTCTACGGTCAGCGCCAGCGCATATGGGATCAGGCCGAGAACCGCCGCCACGCGCAGAAGGCGCTGCTCGAGTTCTTGCTCAGCGCTGACGCCCAGGAACTGCGCTAGCCTCAGAGGCCAGCCGTCGATAAGGAGCAGGATGCCCCAGCCAAAGTCCTCAGGTGCTTCCAAGCCTCGTGCGAAGGCCGGCAAGCCCCAATCCTCCTCCAGTACGCCCGCAAAAGACGCGGCTGTGGGTTCCCGCGCAAAGCGCTCTGGTGCCGTGCCCGCCAAAAAGAAGACCGCTCCGCGGGCAACTACCACCCCGCCGAATGTTGTGTCCCCCTCACCCTCGCCGGAAGAGCCGCTCGGCGCGGCGCTCGCGACCGTGCGGGAGCGTCTGGCACGGGGCCTGGTGTTCACCGGAGAGCGTCTGCAGGAGACGATCGACGACACCGTCAAACGGGGGCGCATGACTCACAAGGACGCCGAGGATCTCGCGCAACGACTGGTCACCGCCGGGCGACGGCAAACCGAGGAGCTCCTGTGCGAGCTCGAGCAGATCGTCGAGCGGGGCGGGGGCGAGTTCGTACGGGCCAGTCGTCGGGTTCGCGACAAACTTCGCTGAGGCCCACAACCAGGCGCCCGCCGGCCGGCGCTCCGCGTGAAGCCACGCTGGGCTGCCATGCTAGTCCGATGCAGGGCGAACAGAACACAGTCGCGCAGCAGTCTGGCCGCTCGCGCCCGGAGCGCGGCCAAGAGCTCGAGCTCGACGTCCATGCCCTGGCTTTCGGCGGTGAGGGCGTGGCCCGGCTGGGCAAGGACGGTTATGTCGTGTTCGTCGCCGGCGGGATCCCCGGCGATCGTGTCCGTGCGGTGGTGCACAAGAGTAAGCGCAACTACGCCCACGCTCGTGCCCTGGAGGTGCTTCGAGAAAGCCCCGAACGGATCGCCGTCACCGCCCAGCATCCGGGTGTCCCCTGGCAGGTGATGCCCTATGAGCGCCAGCTTCAGATCAAGCAGGAACAGGTGGCGGAAGCGCTCAGGCGCTTGGGTGGTCTGGATGGCTTCGAGCTAGAGCCGATCCTCCCGGCCGTGCAGCGATGGCGCTACCGCAACAAGCTCGAGTATTCGTTTGGTCATTCCCCTGGTGACGGGCAGCTGCAGTGCGGCTTTCACGCGCCCGCGGGCTTCAACCAGGTGGTGGCGATCGAGGACTGTCTACTGGCCTCCGAGCTGGGTAACCTCGCCCGGCGGGAGGCGCTTGCCTGGGCCCGCGAGCATGACCTCAGAGCGTGGGATCGCGGGCGCGGCAGGGAAGCCGAGCAGCGGACTGCCGTCCCACCAGACGGCCGCGCTCTGCTGCGCAACCTCGTGGTGCGAGAGGGACGGCGCACCGAGCGGCTACAGGTACGGTTGGTTTCCACCGACGGCGAGCTCGATGTGCAATCTTTGGCCCACACGCTGAACGAGGCTCTCGGCGAGCGCCTCTCGGGTGTCCTGTGGACACGCTCGGGCGCGCTCGCGGAGACGACCGCCGGCGGCGAGACCGAACTGGTGTGGGGCGAGGACGAGCTGCCGGAGCGGTTGGGGGAGCTCGATCTGCGCATCGCCTGCGAGGCTTTCTTTCAGACCAACACCGAGATGGCCGAGGTCCTCTACGGAGTCGTGGGCGACTACGCCGCACTGCAGGGTTGGGAGCGCGTGTTTGATCTGTACTGCGGGATCGGCACGATCGCCCAGACGCTCGCCCCGCGAGCCGGCGAGGTTTGGGGAATCGAGATGGTCCACGGTGCGGTCGCCAACGCCATTTCCGCCGCCCAGCGCAACGAGATCACAAACGTCCATTTCTTTGCCGGGGACACTCGCCTGGCGCTGCCGGAGTTGCTCGAGCGGGCCGGACGCCCCGACGTGGTGGTTCTCGACCCGCCGCGTGCCGGGCTCTCGCAGAAGGTGGTGCGCCGGGTAATCGAAGCTTCCCCCAAGCGGATTGTGTACGTCTCCTGCAATCCCACCACCCTGGCTCCCAACGCCGCCCAGCTCGTCGAGGCCGGCTGGACGCTGCGCAAGGTGCGCCCCGTTGACATGTTTCCCCAGACGCATCACGTGGAGTGCGTCGCCCTGCTCGAGCGCGGGTAGGCTTCAGCCGTGCGCGCCGCCACGATTCGCGAGCAGCAGGTCTTGATCGAGGAGCATCCAGATCCCCTACCGGGTGCGGGGGAGGTGCTGGTGCGAGTTCAGGCGGCCGGCTTGAACGGGGCCGACATGATGCAGCGCCGCGGTCTGTATCCGGCGCCTGCGGGATCGCCACCTGACATTCCCGGACTGGAGCTCGCCGGCGAGGTGGCCGCGCTGGGAGCGGGAGCGCAACGATTCACGCCCGGCGATCGCGTGATGGCGATCGTAGGCGGCGGCGGGCAGGCAGAGCTGTGTGTGGTGCACGAGCGCCAGCTGATGCCGGTCCCGGACAGCCTCGACTGGCCCGCCGCCGGTGGGCTGCCGGAGGTCTTCACCACAGCCCATGACGCGATCATCACTCAGGGCAAACTGCGCTCGGGTGAACGACTGCTCGTGCACGGCGGCGCTGGTGGTGTGGCAACCGCGGCGATCCAACTCGCCAGGACACTCGGTGCGCGAGTGACCGCCACGGTGCGCAACGAGGAGCTTCGTGAGCGGGTGGCGGCACTTGGATGCGACGCGATCGCCCCCGAGGGCTTTGCCGAGCACGGTCCCTTCGATGTGATCCTCGAGCTCATCGGCGCACCAAATATCGCGGACGATCTGAACGCCCTGGCCAGCGGCGGGCGTATCGTCGTGATCGGTGTGAGCGCGGGGGCCAAGGCCGAGCTTAACCTGCTCGCGCTGATGGGTAAGCGCGCGGGCATCCACGGCTCCACACTGCGTGCCCGGCCGCTCGAGGAGAAGGCGATCGCGGCCCGTCTGCTCGAGCGCGAGGTGCTGCCGTTGTTTAGCGCAGGGATGCTCGAAGTGCCAATAGCGCAGACCTACTCTCTGGATCAGGTTTCTCTGGCCTACGAGCGCTTCGCCCAGGGCGGCAAGCTGGGAAAGGTCGTTGTGACCTTCTAGCGTTGGTCGTCTCAGTAGGGCGGCTGCGCCGCGTACCACTCACCGAGTGTGCGAAACGCCGCCCAAAAGGCACGCTTGGCGTCCTGCTCATCCAGCGAGTCGTCGATGTTGGGCACGTACAGAGCGTCGATCATGGGCGTCAGCTGCTGGACCTCGCCGAGCCGTGGCTCCAACGCGCGCGCCAGAGGGATATCCATGCTCGCGAGCGCTGAGAGCGCCTCGGTGCCCATCACGACGATGATCTTTGGGGAGACGATCGCTACCTCCTGCACGACCCGCGCTATACAGGCCGGGTCAGCCAGCGCCGAGTCGCTCAATGGGCACTTCACGCACAGCGTGCCGTACACCGCCAGTGGATCGATCGACAGCCGCTTGAGCGACTTCATCAGCGCCCCTCCGGAGCGCCCGTAGAAGGCGACTCCCTCTTCGATCTCTGAGGGCAGCGGTGCGTACTTGAGCAGCATGATGTCCGCCTGGGGATGACCGGAGCCGAGCACCGGCATGAGGTTGCCGCGCGGGCAGTGCGCGCAGCCCTGCAGATCGCGGGTCAGCGAGTTCAACTCGCGGATCGCTCGCTCCAGATACTTCTCGCGGATCTCATCATCGGTCGCTGGCATCGACGCGGAAGCTTTTGACGGCACGCGGGCTTGTCCTTGGCCGTGCATCAACCGTTGCGCTTCTCGGTCTGGGTGGCGCGCCTGACTTGACGGGCGCGGCGGGCCATCCGGGCGGCGGGCGGGGTGGCCTTGGTCTGCAGGAACTTCAGCGCCTGCACATACAGCAGGCTCGTCGGGCGGGTGATGATCTCCGCCTCGCGCAGGGAGGCCAGGAACTCTTCGGGGCCGTCGAAGTCGCGCATGCGGATACGTACCGATCCAAGCCCCTGGGCTACGTGCGAATCAGACCCCGCCCCGGCCGTGACACGGTACTTGGCGGCGAACCGCACGGCCTCCTCGTTGAACGCCCCGATTGCCACCCGCGGATTGAAGACCTCGATGACGTCGACCTCCTCGAGGATCGTGAGTAGATGCTCGTAGTCGGGAACCGAGTGCAGGCGGTCAAAGGGATGGGGCACATACACAATGCCACCCTGGCGGCGGATCTCGGCCACGGTTTCCTGCAGGCTCAGTCCACGCTGGATCTTCTCTTTGATGAACAGGCCGATTACCTCGCCTTGACCGGCGGTCTTCACCTCCTCCCCCACAATCACCTTCACCCCGCTATCAAGCGCCTTCTGCTGCGCCTCGATGGCACCGGAGATCTCGTTGTGATCGGTTACGGCGATCGCACCGAGGCCCTGGTCGCGTGCGGTTGCCAGCAGCACCTCCACGGGTGTGGCGCAGTCGTGGGAGTGGTCGGTGTGCATGTGCAGGTCGACGTCGATCAGCTGCCTGCGAGCGAGCGCACGGCGGACGCCCGTGCCGTGAGGGTCCTCGTGTCGCCGGGCGGCGACGTGCTCATAGATCTCCCCCAGATGCTGCGCGGTGTGCTGCCAGGTCAGCTCGCTCGCAAACGCGCTGGCCGCCTCGCGCAGGCGCTCACGCAGTGGGGCCTCGTCGATCAGTCTCCTCAACTGCCCGGCGAGCGTGGTGGCGTCTCTGGGTTGGAAGGTCAACCCACGCTCACCCTCGCCCAGGATCTCCTCGTAGATCGCGAGGCGTGAGGCAAGCGGAACGACGCCGTGGGCGAGTGCTGCCAAGAGCAGTTCCGGCGCCGGAGCGCTGCCCTCCGAGGAGCAGACGATCACGTCGGCGTGGTCGAGCAGGTCGGCTTGTGCGACATCCCCGGGTGCCAGGAAGCGCACCCGCTCGCGCAGTGCGGCACGCAGCGGCGCCGAGCTCGACTCTCCACGCTCGCTGACGATCGTGGCCTGCCAGGGCATGTCGCTGTCCAACTGGCGAAGCGCGCGCAGGAGCAGGCGTAGCGCAGCCCGCTCCTCCTGCTCGATAAACAGCAGTCGCACCGGCCCGTCGTCGCGATCCGCGCCCTTGGATCTGGCATGCCCCCCTTCCTCGAAGGGAACGGCCCCCGGCAACAGCACGCGATACTCGCCGGGGAAGTGGCGGGCCATCAGCTCGGCGGTTGCCTGAAAGCTGGCCGTGCGTGCGTCCAGGCGGCCGAAAAACGTCTCCAGGAAACGGCGGGCCACCTGGGTGGAGAGCAGGCGTTCGGTGGGAGCGTAAAACGAGCCGACGTTCAGCGAGCGCGAGTGGCGCAACGCGGCACTGGAGGCACTCGGAGCAAACGGCTCGTGCACGTGGACGAAATCCAGCTCGACCGTGCTGAGCAGCTCCTCGATCGTGCGAGCCACGTCGATCGGTAGAGCACCACCACGGCGCCGTGCACCGCTGGGAACGTCGAGCACCTCGCCAACCGCTATCAGTTGGGGTCCCTCAGAGCTCTGCTCGAGCAGGCTCTGTGGGTTGGCGCGCGCTGAGTGCAGCAGCTGCCTGGAGGCGCGCACCTGCTGCTGGGAGCGTGAGGGGGCGAGGATCAATACACGGTGGCCTCCGCGAGAGAGCTCGTGGGTGATCCCGCGAACGTAGGAGTTGACCTCGTGGGCGCTCTCCCACGGATATGGGGTGACGTGCGCGATCGAGAAGCGCTGCTGCGAAGCTCCCATCGATTTGCTCATTATCGCTCTCGCCGGGGTGGCGGGGGTCGCTCGAGCAGCCCGTCCGCCGGGTGGGCAGGGTGACTCGTGCCCTACCGAGGTCGTGCCCTGCCCGCCTCGCGAGGCCTAAAGCGCCCGCGTCGGCGCTTTAGGCTTGGTCGCCTTGGCGCTAGCGGCGCGCCGCTTGACGGCGGTGCGGCCCTTAGGCCTGGTGCCCGGCCGGCCGGTGTAGCGGGCGATGAACTTCTCGGTCTCCTCGCGGGCGAGGTTGTCCGGGCGCTGGTTGTGGGGCGACTTCATCAGATAGGAGGACGGACCATCCAGCTGGCCGCCGATGCCGTGGTTGAGCGCCAGCTTGCAGCAGCGCACGGCGTCGATCACGATGCCGGCGGAGTTGGGGGAGTCCCAAACCTCGAGCTTCATCTCGACGTTCAGTGGCACATCCCCAAAGGCCTGACCCTCGACCCTGATGTGAGCCCACTTGCGATCGGTGAGCCACGGCACGTAGTCCGAGGGGCCGATATACACGTCCTCGGCCGGCAGCTCGTGATCCATGATCGAGGTGACGGCGTTGGTCTTTGAGATCTTCTTGGACTCCAAGCGCTCACGCTCGAGCATGTTGTAGAAGTCCATGTTCCCGCCGACGTTCAGCTGGGAGGTGCGCAGCATCTTCACGCCCCTATCAGCGAACAGGCGGGCCAGGGTGCGGTGCACGATGGTGGCGCCGACCTGGGACTTGATGTCGTCGCCGACGATCGGCAGGCCAGCCTTTTTGAAGCGATTGTCCCAGTAGTCCTCGCGGGCGATGAATACCGGGATGCAGTTGACAAAGCCACACCCGGCCTCCAGCACCTGCTCGACGTACCACTTGGTCGCCTGCTCGGAGCCGACCGGCAGGTAGGAGACGACCACGTCGGTGTGGGTCTCCTTGAGGATCTTCACGATGTCCGCGGTCTCTCCCGGGGCCTTTGTGATCTTCTGCTTGAGGTACTTGCCGAGCCCGTCGTGCGTCATCCCGCGGTGCACCGGCACGCCCAGCTTCTTGGGCACCTTGGCGAACTTCATGCCGTTGTTCTGCCCGGCCCAGATCGCCGTTCCGAGGTCCTTGCCCACCTTGGTCGCGTCGATG
>DATBPE010000103.1:0-4671 GCA_036561505.1 Solirubrobacteraceae bacterium | reverse complement strand
GACACCACACGCCGTAGCGGATTCCGCTGCGCAGTGCGCCGTGGCGATTCTCGCCCCGTTTTGCGAGCCGCACCGCACGCGCTCCGCGACACTGCGCCAGACAGGCGCTCTTCGCGGGTGTCAGCTGGTAGAGGGTGGCGGCGAGGAGCACCCCCGCGGCGGTGAAGCGCCCCGCCCGATCCCAGCCAAGCACGCCGCCGTCGAGAGTACGGCCCGCCTCGAGCACTACATAGCCCGCGAGCCCGGCGAGGCCCCAGACCGCGAGGTAGCCGCCGAGGAACAGCCCGGTGGCCCCGATCGATGCGGTGCGGCCTTCCGGCTTTCGCTCACGTTTCAGCTCGGAGTAGCTCAGTACTGCCGGTGTGATCGAGGGGAGCATCATCGCCGCCATCATCACGACCCACGTGCTGAGGTAGAAGCCAAGGGCACCGGGGTCGGTTCCCGGCCCGGCGTCCATGCCGGCCATCCTCAGATCGGTGAGCACCCAAGCCGCGCCGGCCAGTGTGAGCAACGCTCCAGCGAGCGCCGTTTGCTTGCCCAGACGCCGGAATGCCCTCGTCGAATTCCCAGCTGGAGGTTGCCGTTGCATGCTCTCAGCCATACCGCAGCTGGGGAAAGGCTCGCTCCGTTCCGCGCCCTTGCGGGGTCATGTCGAGCACGTTCCAGACCGGCCAGATGCAGTCGACGTGCCGAGGGTCCTCGCCTTCTTCGCGCGGCGCGAACATCAGCTCGGTGGCCCATGCGTGACGAAGCTCCCCGCCGTCGCGTAGGAACACGTTCAGAATGGGCATCTGGGCGCCTTCGGTGTTTTCGGCTTGGTAGTCGCGGTTGTAGGCGTTGTTCTGCGAGGAGAGCAGGCGCAGGTTTCGCCACCCACGCTCGCGGGCGAAGGTGCGGATTCGCTGCGGATCTGCCTTGGCGACCACGATGAGGTTGAGCCGTTGCTCGAGGTGGGCGGCGGCGCCGTCGAGCGAGTCGAGGATCGAAGTGCAGGAGGCACACGGGGTCTCTGCGAGCTCCAGCTTGCCCGTCTCGCCAGCCGGCCCCGGCCGGGTGTCGCCCGAGGAGCGCGGGAACATGAAGCTGTAGACGACGAGCGTGTCCTTACCCGCCTGCAGGAGCTCGGAGAACCTCACCTCGCCACCGTTCTCGGCGACCTCCTCGAAGCAGTAGTCCTCCGGCACGGCCCCACCCGGGGGCAGGGTGCGCCGCTTGGCTGCCACCGCCTCGGTGCGCCGGCGCAGGTCGATCTCGGCCTCCAGCAGCTCCTCACGCGCCCGCCGGTACTCCTCGCTCTCGCCCGGAAACCGGACAGTGTGTAGCGGCTCAGTCATTCCCATTAGCTCCTTTTGTGGTGAGTAGCTCGACGAGTGCTCCGAGCTTGTCAGTCCATCCGCCGGTTGTACCCCTGACGGTGCGCTCATCGGACTCACCGGTGTGGCGCAGCGTCAAGCGAGTTCCCCGCTCGTGGGCTTGCAGGTCGATGACCAGGCGCGTGCTCGCGGGATCCTCGCTGCCACGCCACGACCAGACCATGCGGTGGGGCGGCGAGAGCTCGAGCACCTCGCACTCGACCTGGCCACGGCAATCCGCACTCGGGACCTGGCGAAGGGTGAAACGCGCCCCGACCTTCGCCTGGAAGCCATCCGGCCTCATCAGCCAGCGCTCGATCATGCCCGGATCGGTCAGGGCGTGCCAGACACGATCGATCGGTACTGGAAGCGCTCCTGCATTGAGATATCCAGCCTCATGGCTGCTCGCCGAGAAGATCGCCCAGCGCGTCGAGTCGCCCGCGCCAGAACTCGCGGTATCGAGCCGACCAATCGTGGACCTCTCGAAGTGCGCCTGGATGAAGCCGATAGATGCGACGCCGTCCGCGGGCCTCGCTACTGACAAGCCCGGCACGCCTGAGGATCGCCAGATGCTGAGAGGTCGCCGAGTAGGACATCCCGGAGGCGGCCACGAGCTCGCCAACGTCACAGGGACCAGGTTGCATCAAGTCGATCAGCACGCGCCGGTTGCCCTCCGCGATGGCGTGAAAGACATCTTCGCTCACAGCGGGACGAGCCACAAAGCTCATTTTAGCAAAACCTAAAATATTTATTCTAGCCGTGGTTCCTAGGTGTTCGCGCGAGGGAGGAGGAGCGAGCACTCGACAGTGCGGCGGCAACCGCTCGTGGGCGTTGCGCATCAACATGGCATCGATGCAACGTGAAACCGTGACCGATCACTCCTCGGGCGTTCCGACGTCGAGGTATTGCGCCACTGTATAGACGAGGACCGAACTCTCGTCACGAACAACTTCGGGGACTTTCGACGGCTGTGCCAAACACGATCCGTCCACCCCGGCCTCATCGTCTAACAACTCCCTCACGAGAGGAACAGCAGCAGTTGCTGGGCAGTGCACTGACCTACATAGAGCAGCAGGCGAAGCTCTCTGCTTGCGCCGACGCTGGCGAGTTCATGATCAACCGCGTCATCGAGATCAGCCAAGCCGGCGTCTGTGCCCATTTTCCGCTACCTGAGAACAAGTAAGAGCTGATGCTAAAGCGGGTGCGGATCGACATCGCCAGTTAGAGGACAGCCAGTCACGCGAGCACAGAAACGCCGTAACAGTTTTCGGAGAGTTTGCTTCGCCTGCCAGCGCTGTCCTTCGGTGATGGCGGGTGTAACCGCGGTCAGGCGGCCACAGTAGAACGAGCGCTCTGCCGAGACGACCAAACCGCGGCACGACCCACGGTGGGCCCTCGATCGGCGCTCCCGGGGCGAGCGTACCGGCCCATGCAAAAGCTAGGTTGCCGTCACTGTGACGAGGATCCTGCAGGCAATTGAGCGATCCAAGCGAGAGCTATCTTCCGGCGTATCGCCGGAGCTCGCTCAGTCCCGTGCCCGGGCCGTGTTGGCCGAAGCCCGCGAGCTCTGGAAAATGCTCAATCCGGAACAGCGTCAACTACTGGGGATGCCGGCAAACGAAGTGGTGGCTCTGCTCAATCAGCAAAGACGCCAGCCGGCCCCTCAACCGACGCCCGAGCAGTTGCTTGCTCGCTTCGGCCTCCAGGCCTTCAGACCCGGACAGCGAGAGGCGGTACAGGCGGCGCTGGCGGGTCGTGACAGCCTCATCGTTATGCCGACCGGCGGAGGCAAGTCGCTCTGCTATCAGCTACCTGCGCTCGCGACGAGCAGTCTGGTCGTGGTGGTGAGCCCGTTGATCGCGCTGATGGCCGACCAGCTGCGCCGCCTAGAAGCCGTGGGGATTGAGTCGAGGATGCTGGCATCGGGCATGCACGAAGGCCACAACGCCGACGCGCTCAAAGGCATCACCTCAGGCACCACGCGGCTCGTGCTCGCCGCCCCCGAGCGTTTTGCCTCCTACGCATTCCGCCAGGCGCTGGCGTATCGCAAAGTTGCGCTGTTCGTGGTCGACGAGGCCCACTGCGTAGCGGAGTGGGGTCACGATTTTCGCCCTGACTATCTGCGTCTGCACGAAGCGATCGCGGCTCTGGGACGCCCCCCAGTGATGGCGGCCACCGCCACCGCGACCCCACGGGTGGCTGATGAAATCGCGGGGCGACTCGGTCTGCGTAACTGGATCTCGATCCGCTCGGGCTTTGACCGGCCGAACCTCACCTTCGAGGTGCTGAGCGTCGACAACCAGAGCAAAAAGAACCGCAAACGCAGTGTGCTGCTGAAGATTCTAAGTGACGCGAAGTCCCGTCCGGCGATCGTCTACTGCGGCACCCGCAAAGACACCGAAACGGTGGCGGCGGTGCTAACCGGACAGGGTATATCGACCGCCAACTACCACGCCGGCATGTCACCCGACGCCCGTGGCGCGGCCCAAAGAGCTTTCATGAACGGGCGCGTGGAGGTTGTCGTGGCGACCAACGCCTTCGGGATGGGAATCGACAAGGCGAACGTACGCACGGTCATACACTGGGCGGTCCCGAAGAGTCTGGAGGCCTACTACCAGGAGGCTGGCAGAGCGGGACGCGATGGCGAGATGGCGAGAGCGATCCTGCTGGCCACACGCACCGATCTGGGGCGGCTGATCCGCTTCAACAACGAGCGCAGCATGAGCGTCGAGGACGTAAAGCTCTATGTCGGAGCCCTCGGGCGAGCGTCGCGACGCGGCGTATTGGAATGCGGCAAGCAGTCACAAGAGGAGCGTCTGCTGCTCTCCGTGGCTGAGCGCTCCGGCGCACTGCGGCTCGAGCCGGGCAGGATCAACGCGCTCAAGGTGACCCTGACCGGCCAGCTCGACGTCCATGCCGCCTACGCGGCGATCCAGCAGGCAAAGGATCGCGGCTGGGAGTCATACCGCGCGATCGAGCAATTCATCTCCAGTACGGAGTGTCGCCGCCGTCAGATACTCGACTTTTTTGGCGACTCGGCGCCCGGCACGCCGATGGGACGCTGCTGCGATGTGTGCGACATCCGAAACGGCATCTTCCGCGGAAGTACCCGATCGTTGATCTCACCCGAAACGGGCCCGCCCGTCAACCGCGCGGAGTTCGAACAACTGAAGGCCTGGCGGGCCGCACGAGCGGCCGGTAAGCCGGTCTATGTGATCGCGACCGACGCAACCCTCAAAGAGATACTCCACCGTTCCCCCAACAGCAGAGAATCGCTGTTGAGAATCAACGGAATCGGCCCCTCGTTTTGTGAGCGTCA
>DATBPE010000102.1:0-40690 GCA_036561505.1 Solirubrobacteraceae bacterium | reverse complement strand
CTGGAGAACGAGCGCTTGATCGGGGAGTTCATTGAATCTCATCCGGAATTTCAGATCGATGAGCTTCCCGGGTCCCTCCCCGGGCGCTTGGCCGACAACGAGGGCTTCCTGTTGACGCTTCCCCATCGCGACCACACCGCCGGATTCTTCATCGCCCGACTGCGCCGCGGATAGGACACCGATGCCCAACGACCCCAAATCCACTGAGGAGCAGCCAGTCGAGCTCGGGCCGCGCTGCCCGAACTGTTCAGAGCCGTGGTTGCGTCCCACCAACCTGCCCGGACGCTACCGTTGCGTCTACTGCCTGCACCGTTTCGAGCTGGCGTCCGTCTGCCCGAACTGCGGTGAGCATTCCACCATCGTGCGCATGTCCTCCACAGCGATCCTGAAGTGCAACAACTGCGGCGAGAGCATGCTGCAGCCGATCTGAGATGAACAGCGAGATACTCAGCCGCCCGCAGGTGGCACCGTCGATCCTCGCAGCGGACTTCGCCCGGCTGGGCGCCCAGGTAGCGGAAGTGCTCGACGCCGGGGCGCGCGTGATCCACGTCGATGTGATGGACGGGCACTTCGTGCCTGAAATAACGATGGGGCCGATCGTCGTTCAGGCCCTGGCCGAGCAGGTAAAAGCCGCCGGCGGACTGCTCGATGTCCACCTGATGATCGAGCGCCCCGAGCGCCACGTGGCCGAGTTCATCACAGCCGGCGCGCACGCGGTCACCTTTCACACCGAGGCCACACCGCACATCTCCTACACCGCGAACCTGATCAAAGAGCACGGCGCCTTGGTTGGTGTGGCGATCAACCCGGCGACCCCCGTCGGGGCTCTCCAGGAGATCGGCGAGCTGATCGACATCGCGCTGTGCATGACCGTCAATCCCGGCTGGGGTGGGCAGTCCTTCATCGCTAGCTCCCCCGGGAAGATCAGACGTCTGGCGCAGAACGTCGATGAGCGGGTCGCGATCCAAGTCGACGGTGGAGTCGACGCAACGACCGCGCCCCTGTGCGCGCAAGCGGGCGCCCGGTTGTTCGTGGCGGGCTCGGCGATCTTCCGATCCCCCGATCCGGGCGAGGCATACACACGGATCGTCGACTCGCTCAGCGGGTCATAGATCCCCGCCGGTAGAGCCCGGCCAACAGGCCCGCCAACAGGCCCGTCGCGCCCGCGTAGCCGATCTCCGTGCGCAGCAGCTGATCTGACACGACTCCAATCAGCATCCAGGCGACGAACAGTCCGGCGGCGAGCATCCAACAGACGGCTGCCGCCCGCGCGCGATCTCGCGCCAGCGCCGCCTGGTTCAGGGCACCGGCGCACAGATGAAGGCCCATGCCGACTCCGATCAGCGCCAACCCAACCGCTTTGTAGCTGTAGTGCTGACCGAAGAACACGTGGCGCAGAGCGAACGGTCCGAGAACGAGCAATCCCAGCGCGACGAGCGACGCGAAGGCGATGATCGCGAGCACGGTCGTGCGAATCGCCTTCGCGAACGCCTCGTGGCCGGCGGTCGCCTCCAGGCCGGTCAGGTGCGGCAGTAGCGAGGTCTGGATCGCCTGGAAGAGCTGCAGCGGCGCCCGCGCGATCAGCAGCACGTTGAAGACGATGCCGGCGAGCGCACGGTTTGACGAGGTCGCGTCGACGGTCAACACGGCGGCGTTCAGCAGCGTCTGCTCGGAGAGCATGATCGCCGAGACCGCCGCGGCGAAGCCGCCGCCGCGACGCAGCGAGAGCTCCTCGGCGGCCACTGCCTCCTCGATGCCCTTTGATAGAGGTTCCCCCACCCCACCCATCCCCGCCAGCGCGGCGTCGAGCTGCTCGACCTCGCTCGCCCCATACTGCTCGCCCGAGCGGGCGCCGCTGGTGCGCGCGAACGCGAGCGGGACGACGACGAGCGAGACGAACGGTGCGGCGGCGATGCCGAGCGCCACGGCTGTCTCCCCGTGCGCGACGCCGATCACGACGGCGAGCGCGAAGCAGATGCGCGAGACGGACTCCATCAGCACGAGCCCGCCGAACAGCGCGAAGCGCTCGTGCCCGGCGAGCCAGCCGCGCGCGAAGTAGCTGGCGGCGTAGGCGAGCGTGCCGAGGATGAGCACGTCGTAGAGCGCCTGCTGGTGTTCGAAGACGTGGTCGACGAGCTCGTCGTGCAGCGCCAGCGCGACAGCCAGGAAGACGAGCGCGAAGCCGCCTTGGATCAGCATCGGCACGCGCAGCGTGTGCTGCGCGTGGCCGCGTGCGCGGCGTTCGGCGATCGTGCGCGAGAGCAGCTGTTCGATCGGCCGGTAGATCACCGAGATGATCACGAACATGACCGACCACAGCAGGTCGATTCGCTTCGCGGGCTGTTCGCCGAGTACGTGGCTGGCGATCGAGAAGTACGCGAACGTCAGCAGCCCGGTCGAGGCGATCCCGATCGAGAGGATGCGCGCGCCGCTGCCGTAGGAGCGCTTCTCGCGGCCGGCCTCGGGTGCCTGCTCGGGGGCGCTGGAGGCGGTCGGCGGCGCGCTCGAGGCTTTTCCCGAGGCGTTAGAGCCGGACAAGCAACATCGTCCAGGGGAACGGCGAGCGCAGCTCGGCGACCTGTCCGTAGCGCGAGAGCAGCCTCGTGAATGAGCGCTTGGACCAGTGGTTGAGGTGTCCGGGCGTATTGCCGAGCTGCGCGAGATAGGCGCCGCGCGCCATGTTCAGCCCGCGCCAGAGCGGCTCGCGCGGGACCGAGACGAGCAGGTGGCGCTCGGCGCAGCGTGCCATCTCATCCAGTGTCCGTTGCGGGTTCGGCACGTGCTCGAGCACCTCGATCGCGCTCGCCAGGTCGAACTCGCCGGCGGCGAACGGGAGATTCTCGGCGGCCATCGTGCGGTACTCGAGGTTCGGCGCCTGGCGCTCGGCCCAGCCCGCCTGGATCGACTCCTCCTCGAGATCGATGCCGACGACGCGAGCGCGTGGCAGCTCCAGTGCCCAGCGGTGCACGAGCACGCCCTCGCCGCAGCCGACGTCGAGCAGCGAGCGCGGCTCGGCGCGCGACATCAGTTCGTCGAGCGTGCGCTGGAAGGAAGCCATCAGGCGGCGCACGACGGGATTGCTCGAGCCGTACTTGTCGTAGGTGTTACCGGTGACGATCCCCTCCTCAGAGACGGTGACCGGGCTCACAGGCGCACCGTCCTTGCCGGCGCCGGCTGGTCGGCTTGCTGCTCGACCCGGGGGCTGTGAGACTCGACTCCCTCGGCCTCCTGGGCGAGATTCGATTCGTAGTGGGAGGGCGCCACCTCCAGCTCCAGCTCGATGCGCCGCACCCGCTCGAAGGTCTTCTGGATCATCACGCGCTGGGCGGCCAGCAGGTCGCCGATCACTCCCAGCGCCCACAGCACCACCGCGGCGATAAACAGGATCGCCGCGAGGATCAGCGACTGCACGTGGCCCTTGCCGTTACCTTCCGCGTAGGCGATAGCGAAACGGACCCACACGCCGATCGAGACGAGGCCGATCACGGCGGCGAGGCTCCAGAACACACGCAGCGGCTCGTACTGGGCGTAGATCCGGAAGATCGAGACCGCGTTGCGACGCACGTAGGCGCCCATCGAGGGGAACAGCCGCGACTCGCGCGTCTTGGGGTTCGTACGAATCGGGACGTGATCGACGGCCACCAGGAGCTTTCCCGCCTGGATGATCGTCTCCAGCGTGTAGGTGAACCTCGAGACGACCATGATCTGGATCGCAGCCTCGCGGTTGTAGCCCCTGAAGCCCGAGGTCGTGTCCGGTACCGAGGTGGAGGATGCCTGGCGCACCACCCACGAGCCGAGCCGCTGCAAAGTCTTCTTCAGCGGTGAGAAGTGCTCGATCCCACCGACCTCGCGGTCGCCGACGACCATGTCCGCGTTGCCCGCCAGGATCGGGCCGACCAGCTTGGCGATGTCCGGCCCGTAGTACTGGTTGTCGGCGTCGGTGTTGACGATCACGTCCGCGCCGAGCTTCAGCGCCGTGTCGATGCCCGCCTGAAAGCCGGTCGCCAGGCCCTTGTTGTTGGTCAGGCGCACCAGGTGATCGACGCCGTGCGCGCGCGCCACCGAAACCGTCTCGTCACTCGAGCCGTCGTCGATGACCAGCCACTCCACGGTGTCGAAGCCGTCCAGCTGGCGGGGCAAGCCGGCAAGCGTCGCGGGCAGCTGCTCGGCCTCGTTGAAGCAGGGGATCTGGATGATGAGCTTCATGGCGGTGGGTGGCGCGCTCGCCGCGCCAATGGGGCGGCGTATGAGGGCGGCGATCCTCGCGGGTGCTTGTCGTAGACTGCCCGCGAGCAAGTATCCCAAAGGATAGGTCCCGGCGCCAAGCGCCGTGGGCAGACGTGGCTGTTGCTGCTGACGGCCAGCCCTCGATGCAAAGCGCAACATCCACCCGGTCGCAGCCGGGCTCGATCTGGCAGGCTCGGCTGTGTGCCGGGACGCCGTCGAGGTGGGCCGCGCTCGCGCTGTTGGCGCTGTGTCTGGTTGCGCTGATCGGCTTCTTCGCCTTCCCGACCTATCCGACGTATGACTCCTTCTACGCGCTGTTGTGGGGACGCGATCTGCTGCACGCCCACCTGCCTGACTTCCGGGTCTACCGCGGCCCCACCGAGCATCCCCTGGCGATCGCCTTCGGCATGTTCTGCTCGATCTTCGGCCAGGCCGGGGCGCGGCTGATGGTGCTCGGTTCGATCGGCTCGTTCGTGGCGCTCGTCGCCGGGCTCTACCGGCTCGGGCGGCTGTGCTTCAGCCCGCTGGTCGGGGTGCTCGCGGCGCTTCTGATGCTGAGCCGCTTCTTCGATGAGAACCTCGCCGCACAGGGCTACCTGGACATCTCCTACGTCGCACTGGTCGTATGGGCGGTGGTGCTCGAGGTGCAGCGCCCCCGCCGTGGCTGGCTGACCTTCCTGATGCTCGCCGCCGCCGGGCTGCTGCGCCCCGACGCGTGGGTGCTGAGCGGCGCCTACTGGCTGTGGTGTGCCTGGCCGACACTGAGGCGCGTGGGGCGTCGTCAGACGCTTGCGGGCGGTGAGCTTCAAAGGCTCCTCGGATACGCCGCGCTGGCGCTGATCGCCCCGGTCGTGTGGGTCGCAACAGACGCCGTTGTGACCGGCAGCCCGCTCTACTCGCTTCACTCCACCGCCGGTCTGGCGGCCGAACTGGAACGCACGCAGGGACTCTCGAGTGTGATCGCCTCGAGCTGGACGGACACCGTGCGGATCGACAAGCTGCCGGTGCTGCTCGGCGCGATCGCCGGTCTGTTCGCGGCGCTGTGGCTCGTTCCCAGGCGCATGCTGCTGGTGGGATCGGTGCTTGCCCTGCAGCTGCTGGTGTTCGTCGCCGAGGGAGCGGTCGGGGCGTCGGTGATCGACCGCTACCTGATGGGCTTCGCCGCGCTGGCGCTGTTGTTCTGTGCGTTCGCGCTCGGCGGCTGGTCGCTGCTACAGGCGGGCTCGAAGCTTCGCCGCGCCTGGATGCTCGGTGCCTCCGCGCTGGTCCTATATGGCGCCTACGGCGCCGCAACGACGCTCAGCCTCTCCAGTCTTCGCAACACGCTCGCCTACCACGAGGACTTCCACAAGGGCCTGGCCCAGGCGCTGCACGACCGGCGTGTGCAGGCGCAGCTGCGTCGCTGTCCGTTGCTGTCGCTGCCGAACAACAAGCTGATCCCGGATGCCCGCTGGATACTCGACACCGTCGGGCAGCGCGACATCGTCGCCCGCAGCCAGGCGCGCGCCGACGCGGCCAAGGGCGCGCCGGCGCTGCTCGGGCGCATCCGCCGCGGCAGTGTCGCCGTCTACCCGCTGGGGGCGGCGGTGTTCTTCGAGGCGATCGTCGACGTCGGCGACGATCCCCGCGACCAGGTTCCACTGCTGGGCTTCAAGCGCGTCTACACAAGCCACTACTACGCGGTGTATGCAAACTGCTGAATCCAGGCCCGGCGGACGGGGCGGCAGTGGCTAGCGTCCCGGACGGCGCGGATCGGTCAAACCGGCGCGGGCGCTACTGGGCCGGACTGGCGGCGGTGCTGTGCGTGGCGCTTGGGCTGCGGCTGTGGGGGATCACTCAAGGGCTGCCCTACGCCTACAACTCCGACGAGAACGCGCACTATTTGCCGCGCGCGATCGGCATGTTCGGGCACAGCCTGAACCCCGAATACTTCGCCAACCCGCCCGCCCTCACCTACCTGCTGCACTTCCTGCTGGCCGTCTGGTTCGGTGGCGCCGGCGCCGTCGGACACGCCTACGCTGCTCACCCCGCCGAGGTTTGGATCCTGGCGCGCGCAAGCGTCGCGGTACTCGGAACGCTCGCGGTGTGGCTCTTGTACGCGACCGGGACGCGGCTGTTTCACCGCGGTGTGGGGTTGACCGCGGCGCTGCTGGAGGCGGTCGCGTTCCTGCCGGTGTTCTACTCGCATTTGGCGCTCAACGACGTGCCGACGCTCGCCCCGCTGACACTCTGCCTGCTGGGATCCGCCGGTGTGCTGCGCAAAGGCCGCACGCTCGACTACCTGGTGGCGGGGATCGGCCTGGGCCTGGGCTGCGCGACCAAGTACACCGCCGGGATCGCGGGGCTCGTGCTGCTGGGCGCCGCCGCCGCCAGGTTTCTGGAGCCCTCACCGGGCGCCGGGCGACGCGCCGTCGTCGGGGTGGCGATCGCCGCCGCAGCGGCCCTCGCGGCGTTCATCGCCGCCGACCCCTACTCGGTGCTCGACTTCAGCGCCCTGCACGCCGGGATCGTCCACCAATCCACGCTCTCAAGCGAAGCCCAGGGAAAGCTCGGCGCGCCGAAGGAGAGCGGCGTCCTCTACTACCTGTGGGCGCTCACCTGGGGACTCGGATGGCTGCCGTCGCTGGCCGCGCTCGCCGGTGCGCTGAGCATCTGGCGCAGCCAGCGAGCACTGGCCTGGATGCTCGTCCCGACGCCGATCCTGTTCCTTGCGTTCATGGGCCTGCAAGGCCGCTACTTCGGGCGCTGGCTGATGCCGATCCTGCCGATTCTGTGCCTGCTGGCGGCGTATTTCGCGCTGCGTGCCGCCGCCTGGGCGGCGCGCGTAAGCGAACGCTCCCGCTCCAGGCGCTGGCTGAAGGCGACATTGGTGGGGCTCGCGGTCTGTGCCCTGTGTGCCCAGGGCCTCATCTACAGCGTCCACTCGGGCCTCGTGCTGTCCCGCGCCTACACCGCCAACCTGACACGCGGCTGGATGATCGCCCACATACCCCGCGGTAGCCAGGTCGTGCTCGAGCCGGTCGCCCCCGCAGAGTGGGTGCTGAGCCGTGGCGCACACGGCGCGGGGGAACTGTGGAGCAAGTACCCGTCGCTGCGGCGAGTGACCGCCGCCGACGGGACACTCCAGCCGGGCGGCGGGGAAGTCGTCGGGATCGAGGACTACGAGCGCACGCTGTCCCCGGCGCTGATCGGCCACTACGAGCAGGGTGGCTACTGCTGGGTGATCACCGGCTCCACACAGTCCGCCCGGGCGCTCGCCGACCCCAAAGCGGTGCCGCAGGCGATCGCCTACTACCGGGCGCTCGCCCAGCAGGGAGAAGTGCTCTTCCACGTCTCCCCCTACACCCCGGCAAGTAAGCCCGAGGCGTTCAACTTCGACTGGAGCTTTGACTATTACCCGCTCTCCTACCAGCGGCCCGGGCCGGAAATGACCGTCTACCGGCTGCGGGGCGGGCGCTGCGCCAGCAGCGGGCCGCGTTCGCCTGGCGCCTGAGCAAGGCTATTCTGAAGATGGCGATGACTCTCTCCAGCGACACCGACCGAGCGCACCTCGGACGAGCGATCGACCTCGCCGGCAACGGCGCCGGCACGGTCGAGCCGAACCCGCTCGTCGGCGCGGTCATCGCCCGCGAGCGGGAAATACTGGGGGAGGGCTGGCACGAACGCTTCGGTGCCGCGCACGCCGAGGTCAACGCGATCGAGGCGTGTGGCCTGGCCGAGCTGTCCGGCGCGAGCCTGTACGTGTCCCTGGAACCGTGCTGCCACGAGGGCAAGACACCGCCCTGCACCGAGGCGATCTTGCAATCGGGGATCCGCCGGGTGGTTGTCGCCTCCGACGATCCGACCGAGAAGGCATCCGGGCGGGGCCTTGGCATCCTGCGCGACGAGGGCGTGGAGGTCCTGCTCGCCGACGGTGAGCTCGCCACCCGCGCACGGCTGATCAACCAGCCGTTTCGCAAGCACGCTCGGGTCGGGCGCCCGTGGGTGCTGTTCAAGAGCGCGATGACCCTCGACGGCAAGGTAGCCACCGGTGCCGGGGACTCCAAGTGGATCAGCGGCGAGGACTCCCGCGAACTCGCCCACCGCTGGCGGGCCGCGCTGGACGCGGTGATCGTGGGGATCGGCACCGCCCTGGCCGACGACCCGCAGCTGACCGCCAGACCCGAGGGAACCCCCGCCGAGTCCGCGCGTCAGCCACGGCGTGTGGTGTTCGACTCGCTCGCGCGCCTGTCACCCTCATCCCAGCTCGTCGGGGCGGCCACCGAGACCCCGCTGACCGTAGTCGTCTCCAGGGCCGCCGCGCGCGCCGACACGGACGCGCTGGAGGCCGCCGGGGTACAGGTGCTCGTCGCCACTGGCGAGAACGAGCCCGCCCGGGTGCGCTCGGCGCTTGATCAACTCGGCGGATTGGGTGTCTGCTCGGCGCTGTTGGAGGGAGGACCGCACCTCGCCGGGGCGTTCCTGGACGCCGGGGAGATCGACGAGATCCGCCTGTTCCTGGCGCCGATACTGCTCGGGGGGCGCACGGCGCGCGATCCGCTGGAGGGCGAAGGCGTAGAGCAGATCTCAGAGGCGCTGCGCGCCCAGAGCCTGGACTGCGAGCGGATCGGCGAGGACCTGCTGGTATCCGCACGCCTGAGGGCGTGGTGAGCGACATGCACCGACGCAGCAGCCAGCAAGCGTGTTCACCGGTCTGATCGCCGACCTCGGCGAGCTGGTCGCACTCGAGCGTCAGCAGCGCGGAGCGACACTAAAGATCGCCACCAGCCTGGCGGCGCAGATCGCCATGGGCGACTCGGTCGCGGTCAACGGCGTGTGTCTCACCGCCACCGAGGTGGACGAGCACGGATTTAGCGCGCAGGCGATCCCGGAGACACTCGAGCGCTCCTCGCTGGGCAGCCTCCGAGCGGGCGCCAGGGTAAACCTCGAGCTCGCGCTGGCAGCCGACGGGCGCCTCGGCGGGCACATCGTGCAAGGGCATGTCGACGGCGTCGGCACGGTCAGCGAGATCCGCGCGGAGGGCTCCTCGAGGGTGCTGAGCATCCACATCCCCGCCGCGCTGGCGCGCTACCTGGTGCACAAGGGCTCGGTCGCGCTGGACGGTGTCAGCCTCACCGTCAGCGCGCTCTCTGAGGAGCACTTCTCGGTGTCGCTGATCCCCGAGACACTGAAACGCACCACCCTGGGAGAGATCGCCGTCGGCGACGCCACTAATCTGGAGGTCGACATCCTCGCCAAGCACGTGGAGCGACTGCTGGAGGCACGAGCGTGAGCAGATCCAAGACAGCCACACCCTTCGCCACGATCGAGGAGGCGATCGAGGACATCCGCCAGGGACGGATGGTCGTCGTCTGCGACGACGAGAACCGCGAGAACGAGGGCGACTTGACGCTCGCCGCGCAGTTCGCGACACCCGAGGCGATCAACTTCATGGCCAAGGAGGGCAGAGGGCTGATCTGCCTGTCGCTGACCTCCGAGCGCTGCGAGGAACTGGGCCTGGAGCTGATGGCCGCCAAGAACGAATCAGCGTTCGAGACCCCGTTCACCGTCTCGATCGAGGCGCGCGAGGGCGTGACCACCGGCATCTCCGCGCACGACCGCGCACGCACGATCCAGGTCGCGATCGACCCCGAAACCAGCCCCCGTGACCTCGTGCAACCCGGGCACATCTTCCCCCTGAAGAGCCGCTCCGGTGGCGTGCTCGAGCGCACCGGGCAGACCGAGGCGGCGGTCGACCTCGCACGCCTGGCGGGGCTGAACCCCGCCGGGGTGATCTGCGAGGTGATGAACGACGACGGCACGATGGCACGGGTGGAGGACCTGGCCGGTTACTGCGAGCGGCACGAGCTGAAGATGATCACGATCGCCGATCTGATCGCCTACCGCCGCCGCCACGACAAGCTGATCGAGCGGGTCGCTTCCGCCCGGCTGCCGACTGCCTTTGGGGAGTTCGAAGTCTTCGGTTACCGATCGCTGGTAGACGATAAGCACCACGTCGCGCTCGTCAAGGGCGAGGTCGCAGGCCGGCAGGACGTGCTCGTACGGGTGCACTCGGAGTGCCTCACCGGCGACGTATTCCACTCGCTGCGATGCGACTGCGGCGAGCAACTCGAGTCGGCGCTGTCGATGATCGAGGCGGAGGGAGAGGGGGTGCTGTTGTATCTGGCCCAGGAGGGCCGCGGCATCGGCCTGCTCAACAAGCTCAAGGCCTACCGTCTGCAGGAGGACGGCCTGGACACCGTCGAAGCCAATCTCCAGCTCGGGTTGCCCGCCGACCTGCGCGACTACGGCATCGGCGCGCAGATCCTCGCCGATCTGGGGCTCTCATCGATTCGGATCCTGACCAACAACCCGAAGAAGATCCGGGGCCTCGAGGGCTACGGCCTGTCGGTGTCCGCGCAGATCCCGATCGAGCACGCCCCCAACCCCCACAACGCGTCCTACATGCGCACCAAGGCCAATCGCATGGGACACACCCTGCACCACCAGGGCCTGAACCTCGACGAGGAGCTGTTGCACTCAGAGCGCGAGCAGGACCGGGCCAAGGAGCGCCGGCGCTCAGACCGACGCTCCTCCGATCGGGGCGGTTCGTGAACGAGCGCTTCGCGATCGTTGTCGCACGCTTCTACGATGAGCTCGCCAGCAGGCTGATCGACGGGGCGCAGGGTGCGCTGGCCGGCGCCGGATCGCCCGCCGCGGAGATATTCGATGTGCCCGGCGCCTTCGAGCTGCCGCTGGCGGCCAGCTACGCCGCCGAGAGCGGGCGCTTTGAGGGCGTTATCTGCCTCGGTGCGGTGATCCGCGGAGAGACCGACCACTACGACTTCGTCTGCGCCGAGGCGGCCCGCGGAATCCAACAGGTCCAGCTGGGAACGGGGGTGCCGTGCGCGTTTGGGGTGTTGACCTGCAACACCATGCAGCAGGCGCTGGAGCGCACCGGCGGCGGCAAGCGCGACCAGGGCGCAAACGCCGCTCACGCCGTGCTAGCGATGGCGGCGCTGCGAGTCGCGCTCGGAAGCGGCTAGACTGCGCCCCCATGGCCAAGGTGTGTCACAGCTGCGGGAAGGGCCCCGCGTTCGGTCAAAGTCGCAGCCACTCGATGGTCGCGACCAAGCGGCGCTTCAATCCCAACCTCCAAAAGGTGAAGATCATGGTCGGGCGGGCACCGCGCCGGGTATATGTGTGCACCCGCTGTTTGAAGGCCGGCAAGGTCACCAAGGCCCTCTGAGGGCCCGGCGGCTCCTCGCGCAAGCGATCGGGCCATCAGTCAGATACTTCAGCAAGCTCCTTGTGAGGATTACGAAACTCCCGTCGTGACCGACACCAATCTCCTCCGTTTCCGGGCGGCCGTCGCGGGCGCGCTCGAGCATCTGGAGTCCCGTCGCCAGGAGGTCAACGACCTCAACGTCTTCCCCGTCGCCGACGGTGACACCGGCGACAACATGGCGCTCACCCTGCGCGCCGTCCTCGCCGAGCTCGACCGCCTCCAGGGCGCCGATGAGACACGCACGATCGACGAGATCGGACGCGATGAGATAGTCCAGTCGGTCGCCCGCGCAGCGCTGCTCGGCGCACGCGGAAACTCCGGTGTGATCCTCTCCCAGCTGATCCGCGGCGCCGCCGAGGAGCTCGTCTCCCGCCCCGGCGAGCTGATCGACCCGGCGCTGATCTCCGCGGCGCTCGCCAACGCCGCCGACCGCGCCTACAGCTCCGTGCGCTCTCCCGCCGAGGGCACGATCCTGACGGTCGCCAGAGAGATGTCGCGCCAGATCGCAAGCGACGTCGCCCACGCGGCACAGAACACACGGCTCGAGCCCGAGACAGAGCCCGAGGTGCAGGATCAGACGATCGCCCAGATCCTCGAGCGGGCGGTCGCCGCCGGCCAGGAGTCCGTCAAGCGTGGACCAGAGCTTCTGCCGGCGCTGCGCGAAGCCGGGGTGGTGGACGCCGGTGGTTACGCGCTGACTGTGATCTTCGCCGGGGTCGTCGCGGCGCTCCGCGGCGATGAGCCACCGCCGCTTGACCACTACGCGCCGGCCCGCATCAGCCACCCCGAGCACAGCTCAGAGACCTACCGTTTCTGCACCAACTTCGCGGTCACCGGCTCGGCGCTCTCGCCGGCGAGCTTCATCGCACTCCTGGAAGAGCTCGGTGACTCGGTGCTGGTAGTCGGCGACGCGAGCACCCTGAAGGTGCATCTGCACACCGACGAGCCCGAGCGGGCAACCGCCGTCTTTGACGGCGTCGGGGAGGTCTCCCGTCTCGACGTGGCCGACATGTCGATCCAGGTCGCCGAGCGCGAGCGGCGCCTGCGAGAGGACCCCGCGAGCAACGCCGCCACGGTGATGCGCTGCGGGGCGCTTGCGGTCGTAAACGGCGAGGGCTTCGCCAAACTGTTCGCCGAGCTGGGTGTGCACACGATCGACGGCGGCCCGACACTCAACCCCTCCACCTACGAGCTGCTGGCCGCGATCCACGACGTGCCCGCCGAGGAGGTGCTGGTGCTGCCCGGCAGCGCAAACGTGATCATGGCCGCCGAACGCGCCGCGGAGCTATCGGACAAGCAGGTGCGGGTCGCGCCCGTGAACAGCCAGCAGGCGGGACTCGCCGCGGCCGTGGCGCTCGCACCCGATCGCGACGTCGATCACAACGTCCGTGGCGTCAGCGACGCCGCGTCGCTGGTGCGTATCGGCGCGGTCGCCAAGGCCGCCCGCGATGACCCGCAGGGACGCTTTCGCCGCGGCGACGCCGTCGGGTTCGTCGGTGAGGAGATCGACAGCTGGGGGGAGGCCTCACAGACCCTCTCCTCGGTGCTCGAGGTCCTGGCGGGCGACTCTGAGCTAGTGAGCGTCCTTGCTGGCGTGGACGCCCCGCTCGAGCTCGAGCAGGTGCAGCGGCTCGCCGACGGTCGCTTCGACGCCGAACTGGAGTTGCGCTACGGCGGGCAGCAGGCCTACTGGTGGCTGCTCGTGGCCGAGTGACGACCGCGCCGGTGGTCATCATGCAAGACGGCCAATGTCCCGAGCCGCCGTCCTGAAGAATCCGTCCCCGCCCGACCCGGCCTGTGAGCCCCAGGCGCCTAGGGAGATATTCGCGTTCGCCGGCCAGACGCGACTGGACCGCGAGCAGATGCTCGCCGCACCGTTGCACTGGCCGCGCCCGTCAAAGCTAGAGGACGAGCTAGCACTGCCCGGCGGGAAGGTCGGCGAGGCGATCGCAAGCCTCGGCATCAAAACCGTGGGCGATCTGCTCGAGCATCTCCCACGCGACAGCCGGGAGGCGCGCACGATCGCCATGCTGCGTATCGGCGAGCAGGCAACGGTGGCTGTGGCGGTCGTCTCGATCACCGCCCGGGCGGTGCGCCGCAGAGGTATGCGCCCACTCGTTGAAGCGACCGTCCGCGACCACAGCGGCTCGATGCGCGCCACGTTCTTCAACCAGCCGTGGCTGGTGGGGCGCTACCCCCCCGGAACGCGGCTGCTGTTGCACGGCAAAGCCGACCAGGGCGGGCGCTTCTCGGTCTCCCACCACGCGATCGCCGCCGAGATCGACGGGGCCCCCGAAGCGGTCGCCCACTACTCCGCCACCGAGGGTGTCACCTCCACCCAGATCCTCACGCTCGTGCACGGCGTCCGCGAGGCGTTGTGTGATGTGTGCGAGCTGCTGCCCGCGGGTCTGCGCGTGGCCCAGCGGCTGCCCGATCGCGCCAGTGCGCTGGCGGCGCTTCACTTTCCCCGCGACAACGATGACACTCGCGCGGGCAGAGAACGACTGGCCTTCGAGGAACTGCTGCTCAGCCAGCTGGCGTTTCTGCGACGCAGGGCACGCCACCAGGCGCGCTCGGGCGCGCTCACACTGGCTCAGGCGCCGTCACGCTCGGCCCGCTGGCTGTCCGAAGAGCTGCCGTTCGAGCTCACCGATGACCAGCGCACAGCGATCGCCGCGATCGACACCGACATCTCCCAGCCCCGCTCGATGCAGCGCCTATTGATGGGTGAGGTCGGATCCGGCAAGACGGTCGTAGCGCTGTACGCGATGCTGCGCGCGGTGGAGAACGGACACCAGGCGGCATTGATGGCGCCGACGGAGACACTCGCCGAGCAGCACTTCGCGACCCTTCAAAAACTGATCACCGGGGAGCCGATCGCGACCGCGCTTTTGACCGGATCAACACCTGTCCGTCGCCGCCGCGACATCCTCGCCAAGCTTCACAGCGGCGAGCTTCAGCTGGTGGTCGGAACCCACGCCCTGATCGAGCCGACCGTCGAGTTTCGCTCGCTGGCGCTGGCGGTCGTGGACGAGCAGCACCGCTTCGGGGTGCGCCAGCGCGCCGCGCTTGACGACAAGGGCTCACCGTGGGGAGAAGGCGAGTCAGGGGATCGCCGGCGGCGCTCCCCGCACATACTGCACATGACCGCCACACCGATCCCGCGCACACTGGCGCTTGCCAGCTACGGCGATCTGGACGTCTCCACGCTGTGTGAGCTGCCGACCGGGCGCCAGCCGATCGAGACCTGCATCGTCTCCAGCGCCGAGGAGCGCAAAAAGGCCTACGCCCAGTTGCGCGAGCAGCTCAGCCAGGGACGCCAGGCATACGTCGTGTGTCCCCTGATCGAGCAGGCCGCCGGCCAGCCACCAGGCGATGACCCGGGCGAACTGCGAGCCGCCAGCGCCGAGTTCAAGCGGCTTGCCGAAGGGGAGCTGGAAGGCTATGAGCTGGTGCTACTGCACGGCCAGATGCCGCTGCGTGAGCGTCAACAGGCGATGGCGCAGTTCGCCCAAGGCGACGCGCACGTGCTGGTATCCACCACCGTGATCGAGGTCGGCATCGACGTCGCCAACGCGACCGTGATGCTCGTCGAGAGCGCCGAGCGGTTCGGGATCTCCCAGCTACACCAGCTGCGCGGGCGCATAGGACGCGGCGAGCACGCCTCCGTGTGCATGCTGATGGGCTCCTCGGAATCCGGGCGCCTGGGGGCACTGAAGCGCTACTCCGACGGTTTTCGCCTCGCCGAGATCGACCTGAAACTGCGCAAGGAAGGGGATCTCAGTGGCACCCGCCAGTCCGGGGTGGGCCAGTTCAAGGTCGCCTGCCTGCCCGATGATGAGGATCTACTGGAGCGCGCCCGCGCTCAGGCGCAACAGATCATGGCCGCTGATGAGACGCTCAGCGACCCCGAGCACACGCTGCTCGGCGAGCTCTTGCAAGAGCGCTTCGGCGAGTTCACGCTCGAGCCGATCCCCGCGTGAGGGTCATCGCCGGAGGACTCCGCGGCCGCCGCCTGAAGGCCCCGGCGGGCACCGTCACACGCCCCACCTCCGACCGTGTGCGCGAGGCGCTGTTCTCGATGCTCGGACCGATCGCCGAAACACGCGTGCTGGATCTGTTCGCCGGAACCGGGGCGCTGGGCATCGAGGCGCTCTCCCGAGGCGCCCAGCGGGCGCTGCTGGTGGAGCGCGACGCCCACGCAATCGCCGTGATCAAGGCGAATCTGAGTGCTCTGGGAATCGCCGGTGAGCAGGCGCAGGTGATGCACGCCGACGTGCTGGAGGCGCTCGGCACAGCACGAGATCGCCATGAAACGTACGATCTGGTGTTCATAGACCCTCCTTACCGACAAGCGCGCGAGTACGCGCAGACACTCCCGGCGGCCCTACAGCCGCTGTTGGCGGCGCCAGCACGGGTCGTCGTGGAGAGCGACCGGCGCGATCCCCTGGAGCTCGAGCTGCCACTCCAGCGCGAGCGCCGCTACGGCGACACGCTGATCCGAATCCACTCACCATCATGAGCGTTGAAAAGACAACCGCCGTCTGCCCCGGCTCCTATGACCCGATAACCAACGGTCATCTCGACGTGATCCACCGTGCCGCCCACCTCTATGACCAGGTGGTCGTCGCGGTCGTCAACCGCTCGGTGCGCAAGGAGTCCACGCTGTTCGGGATCGAGGAGCGTCTGGGATTCATCGAAGGCGCCACCGCACAGTTGCCCAACGTGCGCGCCGAGGCGTTCAGCAACCTGGTCGTGGAGTTCGCCCGCAGCGTTGGAGCGAAGACGATCGTCAAGGGCCTGCGGGCGATCTCCGACTTCGAGTACGAGTTCGAGATGAACCAACTAAACCGCCGCCAGGACCCGGAGATCGAGTCGGTCTATCTGATGGCTGGCCCGCAGTACAGTTTTCTGTCATCCAGCGGTGTGAAGGAGCTGGCAACATTCGGCGGGAGAATCGACGATCTTGTGCCCGCCCAGGTGGCAAGTCGCTTGCAGGAAGAGCTGAAGCGTTGACGAACTTGGAGGCGTCATGGATGTCCTTGTACTGATCGACAAGCTCGACGACTTGGTGCACAACGCCAAGACGTTTCCACTGAGCGACTCCGTGCGCGTGGACAAGGAGGAAATCTACGACATCCTCGACCAGATGCGCGCCACGATCCCCGAGGAGATCAAGCAGGCGCGCTGGATCGTCAAGGAGCGCCAGGAGATGCTCGCCGAGGCCAAGAAGGAGGCCGAGCGGATCGTCAAGGACGCACGCGAGCGCCAACAGCGGCTGCTCAGCGAGGAGGAAGTCACAAAGCAGGCCGAGCGGGCCGCCGAGGACATCATCGAGGACGCCAGGGCTCGCGAGCGCGAGATTCGCCTCGGCGCCGAGGACTACGCCGATGAGATCCTCAACACACTCGAGGTCAACCTCTCGAAGTTCATCGCCGCGGTCCAGCGCGGACGCGAGCGCCTGCAGGGCAAGGACGAGCCGGCCGAGGTCGGCTAACGGCCCGACGCCGCACCCGATGCCAGCACCCGGCATCGAAGTACTCGACGCGGATGTAACGACGCTCACCGTCGATGCGATCTCAAACGCCGCCAACAGCATGCTGCGCCACGGCGGCGGTGTCGCCGGCGCGATCTCCAGCGCCGCCGGCGAGCGCCTGCAACGCGAAAGCACCAAGCTCGCACCGATCGACCTAGGCGAGGCGGTCTTCACGAGCGCCGGGAATCTCCCCAGCCGCTGGGTCATCCATGCCGCCACGATGCACCTCGGCTCAACGAGCTCCGAGGCGGTGATCGCCAAGGCAACAGCCAACACGCTGCGCTGCGCCGAGCGGCTGGGAGCACGGTCGCTGGCGCTGGTCGCGTTCGGTGCCGGGGTCGGCGGGATCGCCATCGATCAAGTGGCGCGAATCGAGCTCGAGGAGCTCGCCATTCACCTGAAAGGTGAAACCAAACTCGAGCGGATCGTGTTCTGCGTGCGCGGCGCAAAGGCACTCCAGGCGTTCCGGCTCGCGCTCGCCCGAACGCACGCCGCCGGGCAGTTGGGATAGGGTCAAACGATGAGCTCCGCTGTGCCACACCGGCTGCGAATCGCCCGCACACTGCTGGAAACGGGAATGTTCACACCCTCCCGGCCGGACAAGGTGCTGCGCTCGCTGGCCGCCGTGCACCGGTGGGGCCCCACACCCGCCGCCGCCTACACCTCCTCCGCCTTGCGCTACCCCGACCGGGCGGCGATCGTCGACGAACGCGGAACGCTGAGCTTCTCAGAGGTGCATCGGCGCACCAACGCGCTCGCTCGCGCGCTGGCGGGGGCCGGTATCTCAGAACAGGACGGTGTGGCGATCATGTGTCGCAACCACCGCGGGTTCATCGAGGCGACCGTCGCCTGCTCCAAGCTCGGGGCCAGCGTCCTGTATCTGAACACCGCGTTCGCGGGGCCGCAGATCGCCGACGTGATGCGTCGCGAGCGACCGGTCGCGTTGATCTACGACCAGGAGTTCGCCGGGCTCGTACACGACGGGGCCAGGGGGCTGAAGCGTTTCATCGCCTTCTCAGAGCCGGGCGAGGAGATCACCGACCCGCTGCTGGAGGAGCAGATCGCGCTCGCCGACGCAGGCGAGCTGAAGCCACCCGCCGAGCGCGGACGGGTAGTGATCCTCACCTCCGGCACGACCGGAACCCCCAAGGGCGCGGCCCGCAAACAGCCCGACTCGCTGGAGCCGGCCGCCGCTCTGTTCTCGAAGATCCCGCTGCGGGCACGCGAAACGACGATGATCGCCGCACCGATGTTTCACTCGTGGGGGTTCGCTCACTTCACGCTCTCCCTACCGCTCGCCTCCACGCTCGTGCTGCGAAGAAAGTTCGACCCCGAGGAGACGCTGCGCGCCACCGCCCAGCACCGCGCGAGCGCGCTGGCGGTGGTGCCGGTGATGCTGCAACGGATACTGGAGCTCTCAGCGCAAACGCTCGCGCGCTACGACCTGCACGCCCTGCGGATCATCGCCGCGTCAGGCTCCACGCTGCCAGGGGAGCTGGCCACCCGCGTGATGGACACCTTCGGGGAGGTGCTCTACAACCTGTATGGGTCCACCGAGGTGGCGTGGGCGTCGATCGCCACACCGGAGGATCTGCGGGCAGCCCCCGGCACCGCCGGGCGCCCGCCGCTGGGCACCGTGGTGAAGCTGCTGGACGAGCACGGCCGCGAGGTTCCAAAGGGCCACGGCGGACGCATCTTTGTGGCCAACGAGATGGTCTTCGAGGGTTACACCGGCGGTGGAGGCAAGGAGGTAATCGAGGGACTGATGAGCACCGGCGACGTCGGTCACTTCGACTCCAGCGGGCGCCTGTTCGTCGACGGGCGCGAGGACGAGATGATCGTCTCCGGCGGCGAGAACGTCTTCCCGCGCGAGGTCGAGGATCTCCTGGCCGACCACACCGAGATCGAGGAGGCCGCGGTGGTGGGGGTGCCCGACGGCGAGTTCGGCCAGCGGTTGAAGGCGTTCGTCGTCGCCCGCGAGGGCTCCACGCTCAGCGAGGAGGACGTCAAGAGCTACGTCAAGGACAACCTCGCCCGCTACAAGGTGCCGCGCGAGGTCGTGTTCCTCGAGCGCCTACCGCGCAACGCCACCGGCAAGGTGCTGAAGCGCGAGCTCGTCCCCGCCGACTAGCCTCCCTACGCCCCGACGGCCCGTGGCTCGCCCTCGCCCTCGCGGTGGGCTGGCGCGGCGTCATAGCGCGCAAGAGCGGGGAAGGCGCCGATGAACAGCGTCGCCAACAGCACACACGACAGGCCACCGGAGATCACCGAGAAGCGCGGTGAGGCAAGCGAAGCGACCGTCCCGGACTCGACATCACCGAACCTCGGTCCGCTCGTCACGACCAGCGAAAAAACAGAGGACATCCGCCCGCGCATCTGCTCGGGGGTCACGAGCTGATTGATCGTCGAGCGGCACACCGCGCTGACGCTGTCCGCGGCGCCCGCGAGCGCCAACAGCACAAGCGCCGGCCATAGCGATGTGACGACGCCAGCGAGCGCGATCGCGCCACCCCAGACGATCACCGCACAGATCACCACCCGGCCCAGGCGACGCACCCGCAACAGCCAGCCGGTGCTGAGCGCCGCCAGGGTCGCCCCGGCCGAAACCGAGGCATACAGGGCTCCGGTACCGCTCGCTCCGGCGTGGTAGACGCTCAACGAGAGCACCGCGAACAGCGCCCGTGGCATCCCGAAGGTCATCGCCACCAGGTCGATCGCGAACGACCCCAACAGCGCGTTCTCTGAGCGCACGAAGCGCAGCCCGTCGAGGATGGACCGTCCGATCGGCGGGTGCGCGGCCGTGCTTTGCGCCGGCGGCTGGGGGGCCATCGCCAGCACCGCGCCGGCCATCCCCAGGCAGCTCACGGCGTCCACACCGTAGAGGGTCGGAAGGCCCGTGAGGGCGATCAGAACACCACCCAGTCCCGGGCCAATCACCATCGTCAGCTGATACAGGCCGAAGTTCAGCGCTAGCGCCCCACGCAGCTGCTCCGGTGCGACGAGATTCGGCACGATCGCCTGGCGGGCCACGTTCTGGATCGCGCCGAAGCCCGCGAGCAGCCCCGCCAGCCCATACAACAGACCGAGCGGCGGATGGCCCGCCAGCGCGCCCGCGGAAAGCCCGGCGGCGATCGCCACCAGCGCCACCTGATCGATCAGCAGCAGACGCCGGCGATCCACACGGTCGGCCAGCGCGCCACCGTAGAGCGACATCGCCACCAGCGGCCCCAGCTCCACGGCGCCCAGCAGACCGGTCAGCGCCGGCGAGTGTGTCTGCACGTAGAGCTGGTAGGGCAGTGCCACCAGCGTCGCCTGGGTGCCGAGGCCCGTGATGAAGTTGCCGAGCACGAGTAGCCGCAGATCACGCGAAGCACGCAGCGGTGAGAGATCGACGGCCACACGCGCCAGAGCACTGAAAAACGGTCCTCGCGCGGGTCCGGGCACCGTCGCAGTCAAGCAGACACCCGTCTGAGCGCCGGCGCCAACAGCCGTGGTCGCTAGCCTGAAAAGCATCATGCCGGCCTACACCGAGGACTTCGATCTGGCGGGCCTGCGGCTCAGCTCCGGGGAGGGCAGACGCCTGGCGCTCACCGTCCCGATCGCCGAGCTCACATTCGCCGGGATCAGCTACCGGGTGCAACCACACCCTGTCGATGTTCTGCTCGAGGTCTCGCGCATGGTCGGACACGGCTACGCGCTGCGGCTGAGCTTCTGCGCGGCGCTCGCCGGGCCCTGCATGCGCTGCCTGACCGACGCCGCGCCGGAGGTGGAGGTGGACGCCCGCGAGGTCGATCGTCCCGGCGGGGGCGAGGAGCTCCAAAGCCCTTACCTGGACGGTGAGACACTGGACCTATGCGCCTGGGCGCGCGACGCGCTGGTGCTCTCAGCACCGGCGCAGGTGCTGTGCCGCAGCGACTGCGCCGGCCTGTGCCCGCAGTGCGCCATCGATTTGAACCAAGCCGGCCCCGCGCACCACCACGAGCGTCCCGTTGACCCGCGCTGGTCAAAGCTGCGCGAGCTCAAGCTCGATTGAGACTGCTAGCCTTCAGCGCCGATGGCAGTCCCCAAGAAAAAGCAATCCCACGCGCGCACCGCGATGCGCCGCGCGCAGCACAAGATCACCACGCCGGCGATCAGCGAGTGCCCGCGCTGTCACAGCCCGCGCAGACCACATCGGGTATGCCCGACGTGCGGCACTTACGACAGCCGCGAGGTGCTCACGCCGCAGCCGCACGAGCACGATCACAGCCACGACTGAGGCAGCCGTGATAGCAGGGCCCCCGGGCCCCGGACCGTCGGTGAAGGACATTGTGGTGGCGGTGGACGCCAACGGCGCCGATCTCGGCCCCGGCGAGGTTGCCGCGGGCGCGGCGCTAGCCGCCGGCGAGGGTGTGCGGGTGCTGCTGTTCGGCCCGGCCGAGGAGATGGGTGAGCCGGGCGAGGGAGTCCAGGTGATCCACGCGCCGATCTCGATCGCCAAGAGCCCCGACCCGGTCAGCGCGGTGCGCTCCAATCCAGACGCCTCGATCGTGCAAGCGGCACGAGCGGTCGCCGCTGGTCGTGCCCAGGCGCTCGTTTGCGCGGGGTCCACCGGCGCGGCGCTCGCCGCCGGACTGTTCAACATCAAGCGCGCCCGTGGCATCCACCGTCCGGCGCTGGCACTGGAGCTTCCCGTTCCAGGCAGCCCGGTGACGCTGCTTGACGTGGGTGCCAACGCCGAGGCACGCCGCGAGCATTTGGTGCAGTTCGCGTTCATGGGTGCCGCGCTCGCCCGCTCGGCGCTCGCGGTAGAGCACCCTCGTGTCGGTCTGCTTTCAAACGGCGAGGAGATCGGCCGGGGCAGCCTGACCGTGATAGCCGCCCACGCTGAACTGGCTGAGCTCGCCGGCGACTGGTTTCGGTTCGTCGGCAACGTCGAGGGCGGCGATCTACTCAGCGGTGCCGCCGATGTGATCGTCACCGACGGCTTCACCGGGAACATCGCGCTGAAGCTGATCGAGGGAACCTCCCAGACGGTGCTGCGGGCCGTCAGGGACGCCGCGTCCTCCTCGACGCGCTCGAAGATCGGGGGGTCGCTCTTGCGCCCGGCGCTGCTTGCCTTCCGCGAGCGGATCGACCCAGAGCGCCAGGGTGGCGCCTATCTGCTGGGTCTGCGCAGCCTCGGGGTGGTGCCACACGGGCGGTTCACCCGCCGCGGCTTTGCCCAAGCGATCCTGCGCGCCCACGCCGGTGTGCGCCACGATCTCGTCCTTGGCATCCATACTGCGCTACAGGCCAGCGGTGCTCTGCGGGTCACACCCGCGTCCGGGCAGATCGCTAGCCTGCCGCCACAGCAATGACCGAGGAGAGCGCCAGCAGATGACCCGCGAGCAGATCTTCGCGCTGATCCAGACCCACCTCGCCGACGAACTGGACCTCGAGCCGGGCCAGATCGAGGAACAGACCCGCTTCAAAGAGGATCTGGAGGCCGATTCGCTTGACCTGTACACCCTCGTGCAGGAGCTCGAGGACACCTACGGCGTGCGGATCTCCGACGAGCAGGCGAGCGGGATCCTCACCGTCGGGGCAGCCGTCGACTTCGTGCTCGCCCACTCAAGCGATGATTGATGGGCGATGAAGATCCTCAATTCGTTGCTGGACGAGCTCCCGCAGGAGCTACTCCAGCAGGTGTTCACGCACGCCTCCTGGTCCGAGCGCCGCTGGGAGTCCTACGCGCGCCTGGCGTTCCTCGGCGACAGCGTGCTCTCACTGGCTGTCTCCTCCCACCTATACCCGCGGCTGGAGGCCAAGCGCTACGGTCCGGGCGAGCTCACCCAGATCCGCTCCCAGGCGGTGTCCGGAACCTCCTGCCGGGCCGTGGCCGAGCGCCTGAACGTACCGGATCGCCTGCGCGCGGCCGCCCCCGACGGCATCGGCACGAGTGTGGATGTGCTGGTCGAGGTCGAGCGGGTGCTGGCCTCGGTGATCGAGGCGGTGATCGGAGCGTGCTTCTTGCACGCCGGCTACGAGCGCACCCGCGACGCTGTGGTCGAGGCGTTCGCGCCGGAGATCGAGCAGGCACTGGAGCACCCCGGAGACTTCAAGTCCGCTCTGCAGGAGTCCCTTGCCCGCCGCGGCGCCGCCGTCACCTACGAAGTGACCGCAGAAGAGGGGCCGGCGCACGAGCCGACCTACACCGTCCTCGTGCAAGTCCAGGGACACGAGCTCGGCAGCGGCAGCGGGCGCAGCAAGAAGCAGGCCGAGCAGGAGGCCGCGCGCCAGGCACTGAAACGAAAGTCCAGCTGGCCATGACCCACCCTCGGGAGTTCCTGAAGATCCGCGGAGGTGCCCGGTGCGGCTGAAGTCGCTGACGCTGAAGGGCTTTAAGTCCTTTCCCGAGCGCACCCGTCTGGACTTCGGTCCGGGCGTGAGCGTGGTCGTGGGACCCAACGGCTCGGGCAAGTCAAACGTGACCGACGCCGTGCTGTGGGCGATGGGCGAGCAGTCGCCGCTGGCGGTGCGTGGCTCCTCGATGCAGGACGTGATCTTCGGCGGCGCACACGGCCTGAAGGCGCGCGGCAGCGCCGAAGTCGAGATCGTTCTGGACAACTCCGACGGCACCGTGGATCTGCCACTGAGTGAGATCTCGATATTGCGCCGGCTGGATCGCTCCGGGGAGGGCGAGTACCGGCTCAACGGGGCGCACTGCCGGCTCACGGACGTGATCGAGGTGCTCTCCGACACGGGCCTTGGCAAGGAGACCCACTCGGTCATCTCACAGGGCCGTGTGGAGGCGATCGTCACTTCCAAGCCGCGCGATCGACGCCTGTTGATCGAGGAGGCGGCGGGCTTGGGCAAGCACCGCAAGCGCCGCCGCCGCGCGCAGCTGAAGCTCCAGCGCACACAGGAGAACCTCGACCGGGCACTGGACGTGGAGCGCGAGGCGCGCACACATCTGCGCCCGCTCAAGCGCCAGGCCGAGGCGGCGGAGCTGCACGAGCGTCTGGAGCACCAGATGCTCGAGGTGCGCCTCGAGCTGGCGGTGCACGAGCTACACGGCCGCTCCGAGGAGCTCGCCGCGGCCGAGGAGGCCGTCAGTGGCGCCCGCTCGCAGCGCCAGCGCGTGGAGGAGCAGCTGCAGGCGGTGATCGAGCGCCGCGGCGTGGCTGAGCGGGCACTCTCAGAACGGGCCGAGCAGCGCGAGCAGGACGCGCGCAGAACCTACGGGACACGTTCGGCGCTCGAGCGCGTGCAGATGCGCCTGGAGCTCTCGCGTGCCACCCACACCACGCTGACCCAACGCCTGGCCCGCACCGACACCGAGCTAGAGGCCCTCACCCAGGACACAAACAACGAGGACCGTCAGCGCATGAACGCCAGCTCCGAGCAGCACATCGGTGCTCTGGAGGCAGAGCTCGCCGAGCTCGAGAGGACCCGCGAGGCCGAGCTCGAGGCCGAGCTCAGCGAGCTGCGCGAGGACCACAGTCACGCATCCGAGCGTCTACTGGAGCTCGAGGAGCAACTGCAGGAGACCCGTGGCGAGCTAAACCACGCCGATGAGCACGCCGAGGAAGCCCGCCAGCGGCTCTCAGACGCCGAACGGGAGCTCGAGCGTGCCCGCCGCGACGCCGCCGGCATCGGCGCTGAGCTCGCCGCCGTAAACCAGTTCCTGCGCTGTCACACAAACCCCGCGCGGATCGCCCACCCCGACCAGGGCGAGGACTCACCGCTGGCGCTCAGCGAAGCCCTCCAGGTCAAGCCCGGCTATGAGCTGGCGCTCGCGGCGGCGCTCGCGGGACGCCTGGACGCCACCATCGCACGCGATCTCCCACACGCCCAGAGACTGCTGGATCGCGCTGGCCCGGACGGCGCGAGCGCGCTGCTCGCGCTCTCCCCAGACGCCACGGAGGCAGAGCCGCCGAACCCAGGCGTGCCCGGCGCGCTGCGCCTCATCGACCTGCTCAATGGAGAGCCCGAGATGCTCGAGCTCGCCCGGCGGCTGCTGCGCCACGCCTGGGTAGTGGAGCGCCTGGAGGATCTGCCGGACTCCTTTGGGGGGATCGCTGTGACCCGCGGCGGACGCGTGTGGTTTGCCTGGAGCGGCGAAGTTCGCCAGCTCAGCGAGGGCGGCTCCGAGCGTGTGCTTCACCAGCGCAACGAGCGCGAGCGGCTGATCGGCCAGAGCGAGCTAGCGGTCAAGGCCGAGCACGGCGCCCGCGCGGTACTCCAGCGAATGGGAGAGCTGGTTCTCGTCGCTGAGCAGCAGCGCGAAGAGCTCGAGCGCACGCTGCGCGAGGGGGACCGTCGCCGCGCCGAGGCTCAAGAGGCCCAGCGACGCTCCGCCTGGCTGATCGAGCAGCGCAGCAACATGCCCCAGCAGGGCCCGCAGGCTCTGCGGCGCGCCCAGCTGGAAGGAGAGCTCGTGGCCGAGCGCCGCCAATCCGAGCTGCGCGACCGCGAAGCACAGGAGCGCCAGGCCCGTGTCGCACGCCTGGGAGCACGCCACAGCGCCGACGAGGCGCTGATCCCCGCCGCCGTGCGTCTGACCGCGGCGCTCGAAGAATTGGAGCAGACGCTCACCCAGCGCGCCACCCAGCTCGAGCACGAGCTCTCCCAGGACCGCGCCGCCGGCGAGGAGATGGCCGCACAGCTACGCATGTGCGCCGCCCAGGAGGCAGAGATCCAATCGCGGCTGCGTGCCGAAGGCGAGACGATCACCGAGGCCGAGCTCGCCGCCCAGCGCCTGCGTGACCAGACCTCCGAGTCCAGGCTCGAGCTGGAGAGCGTCTGTGAGCGACTGGGGCTTCAGACACCCTCGCTCTCAGACGCCCAGCCACTGGCGCAAGAGCAACTCGACGCGCTCAGTGCACGCGCCGAACGTCTAACACGCCGCCGCGAGCAGCTCGGGCCCGTCAACCCGCTGGCCCAGGAGGAGTACGCACAGGCGCTCGAGCACGTCGAGGAGCTCGAGCGGCGCCGCACCGACCTGGAGACGGCGCTGCGCGAGCTGCGCACACTGATCCGCGACACCGACCGTCAGATCGAGGAAACCTTCAACGAAACCTTCCAGCTGGCCGCCAGCAACTTCAGCCAGCTGGTGGGCGACGTCTTCCCGGGCGGCACCGGCACGCTGCGGCTGGTCGACGATCACCAGACCCAGCGCCCGGTATTGGGCGGCCAGCAGGTGGACCGCGCCGCCGGGGACAGCGACCCAGAAGCAGCGGAAGAGTCCGAGGGCCAGGAGGAGGCCGGCGGCGAGGAGCCGCTCGGGGTGGAGATCGAGGTCACCCCCGCGGGCAAGTCGACCAAGCGCCTGTCGCTGCTCTCCGGCGGTGAGAAGTCGATGACGGCGCTGGCGTTCCTGTTCGCGGTCTTCCTCGCCCGACCTTGCCCGTTCTACATCCTCGACGAGGTCGAGGCCGCCCTGGACGATCTGAACCTCGATCGTTTCCTGACGCTGTTGCGCCGCTACGCCGGACGGGCGCAGTTCATCGTGATCACCCACCAGAAGCGCACGATGGAGGCCGCCGACTGGCTGTATGGAGTGTCGATGGGCTCTGATGGCGTCTCGAAGGTCATCTCCAGGCGCCTGCCGCCCGCTGAGGTCGCCGCGCAGGAGCCGATCGAGCTCCCCGCCGCCGAGGCGATTTCCGCCTGATCGCGACCGGCGGACTTACCCAACCCTGAGATACTCAGACGGTGCGCAGCGGCCGCGCGCCGGTTCTTCTGCTCACCAGCACCCCTCGGCGCTCAGCGCAGCCGCGCACCGCCCCGGTGCTGCATCTAGCCGACGGCGAACGGCTGATCGTTATCGGGTCTAACGCGGGCAACGAGAACACGCCGGCGTGGGCGCTGAACCTGAAGGCCAACCCCGACGCCGAGGTGCAGCTGGGCGCGAGGCGCCGGCGCGGGCGCGCCCGTATCGCGCAGGGCAGCGAGCGCGAGGGACTGTGGCAGAGGATGAACGAGCAGTACCGCGGCTTCGAGCAGTATCGCTCCAGAACGACACGCCAAATCCTGGTTTTCGCTCTCGAGCCGCGCTGAGCCCGTCGGCCGCGGCCGTTCGCCTACAGCCACGCTGCTATCCTCGCCCGCCGCGTGGCCCGGCAGTGGAGCGAACTATTCATCACCGGGGAGGGCGAGAGCTCACTCGAGTGCCTTGACGCGCCCGAACGCACACCCCGCTCCACCGGCTTCTTTGCCAGCCTGCGCGAGAACCTCTCAAAGACCCGCCGTGCGCTCGGCTCAGAGATCCAGGCGACACTCTTCCAGACACTCGACGAGCACACCTGGGAGCGCCTGGAGGAAGCCCTGATCATGGCCGACGTGGGCGCCGCGATGACCGCCGAGGTGATCGCCGAGCTGGAAGCTCAAACCGCCCAGGCAAATCTCTCAGCCCAGGAGCTCTCCGAGCAACTGATCACGCTACTCGCCCGCGGCTGCCAGGACACCGAGGGACGTATCGACATTCGACCGCGCCCGAGCGTGATCCTGATGGTCGGCGTCAACGGAACGGGCAAGACGACCACCGCCGGCAAGCTCGCCTGGCATCTGCACAACGAGCTTCACCGCAGCGTGCTGGTCGCGGCCGCAGACACCTACCGGGCCGCCGCCAGCGAGCAGCTCACAGAGTGGGCGCGGCGCGCCGGCGCGCAGATCGTCACAGGACCGGAAGGCTCTGATCCCGGGGCCGTCGCCTTCGAGGCGCTCGCACGCGCAAACAGCACGGACGTGGACGTGGTGATCATCGACACCGCCGGGCGCCTGCACAACCAGGAGGGGCTGATGGCGGAGCTCGAAAAGGTGCGCCGGGTCATCTCCCGCCAGATCCCGGACGCTCCGCACGAGACGCTGCTCACGATCGACGCGACCACCGGCCAGAACGGTTTGCGCCAAGCCAAACTGTTCACTGAGGCCGCCGGTGTGAGCGGTGTCGTGCTGACCAAGCTCGACGGTACGGCCCGCGGAGGGATAGCGCTCGCGATCGGCCGCGAGACCGGTCTGCCGGTCAAGCTGATCGGAATCGGCGAGTCGCTGGAGGACCTGCGCCCGTTCGACGCGAACGACTTTGCGCGGGCCTTGATCTCCCAGGGCTGAATTCTCACGCGCATTCAGCGATAATCAAACGATGGACGCATGGATCATCTGGTTGGTGGCGGCTTGCGTCCTTGGTGTCGGTGAGATGCACCAGGGGGGTTTCTACCTAGCGCCGTTCGCCGCCGGGGCGCTGACAGCCGCCGTTGTGAGCGTCGCGGGCGTCGGTTTGCTGCTGTCGTTCATCGTTTTCATGGCGGCGACCGGGGTCGTGTTCACGACACTCAAACCGGTCGCGCAACGCCACCGGCGCTTGCCGCCCGCCTTCCGCACCGGTGCGGCCGCCCTGATCGGCCGCCAGGCGATCGTGCTGGAGCGAATCGCCAACCGCGAGGGCGTCGGCTGCGTAAAGATCGACGGAGAGGTGTGGACCGCACGCAGTTTCGACGACGGCGAGATACTCGACGCCGGAGAGAACGTCGAGGTCGTCGAAATACGTGGCGCCACCGCTCTTGTGATGCGCTAGTCACCCAAGCAGACCACAGAAAGGAACACCCTCCCATGGTCGCACTCATCGTCATCGCCGTGATCGTGCTATTCGCGCTCGTAGTGGCCGCCCGCACGATTCGCGTGATCCCTCAGGCACGGGCCGGGGTAGTCGAGCGACTGGGTCGTTACAGCCGCACACTGGAGCCCGGGCTGACGATCGTCACACCGTTCATCGACCGCGTCAAGCCGCTGGTGGACCTGCGCGAGCAGGTCGTCAACTTTGCGCCGCAGTCGGTCATCACCGAAGACAATGTCGTCGTCGGGATCGAGACGGTGCTGTATTTCACGATCACCGACCCGCGCTCGGCGACATACGAAATCGCCAACCCCCTGCAGGCGATCGAGCAGCTGACGGTGACCACGCTGCGTAACGTGATCGGCGGATTGACGCTCGAGGCGACACTGACCGCGCGTGAGAACGTCAACACCGAGCTGCGTGTGGTCCTGGACGAGGCGACCGGCAAGTGGGGGATCAGGATCAACCGGGTCGAGATCAAGTCGGTCGACCCTCCCGCGGACATCAGGACCGCGATGGAGAAGCAGATGCGCGCCGAGCGCGACCGGCGCGCCGCGATCCTCACCGCCGAAGGCGAAAAGCAGGCGCAGATTCTCACCGCCGAGGGCGCCAAGCAGGCGGCGGTGCTAACCGCCGAGGGCGCCCAGCAGGCCGCGATCCTCGACGCCGAGGGTGAGCGCCAGGCGGCGATCCTGCGTGCCGAAGGCGAAGCCAAGGCGATCGACACCGTCTTTAGCGCGATCCACGAGGGCAAACCCGACCGTGCGCTGTTGAGCTACGAATACCTGCAGATGCTGCCCCAACTCGCCGACGGGGACTCCAACAAGGTGTTCGTGATCCCCTCCGAGTTCGCGCAGGCGTTCGGCGGCATCGGGGAGACACTCGCACGCAACCTGGAGCCCGGAGCGCAGGAGGGACACTGAGCGGGATGCAAATCCTCGACGAGCGCATCGAACGCTACGCGCTCGAGCACACCACCCCTCAGCCCCCGCCGATGGCGGCCCTGGAAGAGCTCACGCACGCCCAGCTGGAAAATCCGCAGATGCTCTCGGGCCCGGTCATCGGGCGGCTGCTGGAGCTCTTGGTGCACGCCACCCAGGCAAAGCTCGTGCTCGAGATCGGCACCTACGCCGGCTACTCCACGCTCGCGATGGCCGCCGGACTGCCTCCCGGCGGGCGTATCCTCACCTGCGAGCTCTCACCCGCCCACGCCCAGTTCGCCGCCGCCCAGTTCGCAGCCAGCCGCCACAGCGAGCAGATCGAGCTGCTCGTAGGGCCGGCGCTGCAGACCATCCAGACGCTGCCCGGCCCGTTTGACTTCGTGTTCATCGACGCCGAGAAGAGCGGCTATCCCGACTATCTGCACGCTGTGATCGACAAGCTCTCCCCGCACGGTCTGATCGCCGCGGACAACACGCTGTATCACGGGGCGCTGCTGGAGGCGCCCGCCGAGGAGGACCACAGCGCACGTGCCCTCAGCGACTTCAACGAGATGCTCGCCAAGGACGAGAACCTCGCGGTTGTGATGCTGACGGTACGCGACGGACTCACGCTGATCCGCCGCCGCTGAACGCTCAGCGACTGCGAGAATCAAAAGCCACAGAATGTTCGACTCCCTAGCCGAGAAGCTGCAGGCCACGCTCGCCGACGTCCGCCGCCACGGGACCCTCAGCGAGTCCGACATCAACCAGGCGATGCGCGCGATTCGCCTGGCGCTGCTGGAGGCCGACGTCAACTTCAAGGTCGTCAAGAGCTTCACCGAGGACGTCAAGCAACGCTGCCTGGGAGCGCACATCGTGGGCCAGCTCAACCCCGGCCAGCAGGTGGTCAAGATCGTCGCCGATCAACTCACCGAGCTGATGGGCGGCCCCGCGCAGCAGCTGAGCTTCGCGGCGCACCCGCCGAGCGTGATCCTGATGGCCGGGCTGCAGGGATCGGGCAAGACGACAGCCACCGGGAAGCTGGCCCGTCACCTGGCCACCGAGCACGGCTCCTCGGTGGCGATCGCCGCATGCGACATCCACCGTCCGGCGGCCGTCGAGCAGATCGTCAAGGTTGGCGCGCAAGCCGGCGCGGCCGTCTACGAGCGGGGGACCGAGCTGCCGGCGCCGCAGATCGCCGCGTGGGCGCTCCAGCAGGCCCGCCAGGACGGCAAGGACGTCTTGATCGTCGACACCGCCGGGCGCCTGCACATCGACCGGGCGCTGATGGACGAGCTCGTTCAGATCCGCGACGCCGTGAACCCGCAAACGGTTCTGTTGGTCCTCGACGCGATGAGCGGCCAGGACGCGGTCGCCGTCGCCGAACAGTTCTCCGAAGCGGTCCAGTTCGACGGCATCCTGATGAGCAAGCTCGACGGGGACGCTCGCGGCGGTGCGGCGTTGTCGGTCAAGGCCGTCACCGGCAAGCCGATCCTGTTCGCCTCCACGGGCGAGAAGCTCGAGTCCTTCGAGCGCTTTCACCCCGACCGGATGGCCCAGCGGATCCTCGGCATGGGCGACGTCATGAGCCTGATCGAGAAGGCCGAGCGCGAGCTAGACGAGGAGGGGGCACAAGAGCTAGAGCGCAAGGCCCGCGACGGCGAGCTGGGACTCGATGACTTCCTCTCTCAGCTGCGGATGATCCGCAAAATGGGGCCGCTTAGCAGCCTGCTCGGGATGATCCCCGGGCTCGGCGCGGGCCAGCTTTCAGGGATGAAGATCGACGAGCGCGAACTCGACCGGATTCAAGCGATCGTGCTCTCGATGACCGTCACCGAGCGCCGCCACCCAGAGCTCATCAAGGGCTCGCGCCGGCTACGGATCGCACGCGGATCGGGCACCAGCGTGCAGCAGGTAAACCAGCTGCTCAAGCAGTTCTCCCAGATGCGCAAGCTGATGCGCCAGCTCAGCTCCGGCGCCAAGATGTCCGACCTGGGCGCGCTGATGCGGGGCGGGCGCTGAGCGCCACGGCCCCCGAGAACCGTCTAAGCTCTCAGCAGCAAGCGAACACAACGACAGCTCAAGATCTCCCAGCAGAGAGGACACAGTGGCGGTAAGACTCAGGCTCACACGGGTGGGCGCCAAGAAGAACCCGACCTGGCGGATCGTGGTGGCCGACCAGCGCTCCCCCCGCGACGGGCGAGTGATCGAGACGATCGGCCACTACAACGCCCAGACAAACCCGTCGACGATCGTGATCGACGAGGATCGCGCGCGCAGCTGGCTGGCGCGCGGCGCACAGCCCTCCCAGACCGTCCGCAAGCTGCTGCGCATCCAAGGCATCGAGCTCGGGTCCCACTAGCGAGCCGGGATGCCGGTTGATCCAGTGACCTCGATCCGGCCCGGGCGATGAGAGAACTGCTGGAGGATCTCGTCCGCGGCCTGGTAGACGAGCCGGCCAAGGTCTCCGTCGAACAGTTCGAGGAAGACGACGGCCTGATCGTGCTCGAGCTGTGCGTCGCCGAGGGGGACTACGGCAAGGTCATCGGCCGCGGCGGACGCACCGTGCAGGCGCTGCGCACCGTTGTGAAGGCCGCCGCCTCGAGCCAGAAACGACGTGTGATGGTTGACCTCGTCGATGACAACGTCGACTGAGGCGCCGTCGCACACGCCCAGCGCCGTCACACACAGATGAGCCGGGCGAGCGCGAATCAGATCACCGCCGGGCACATCGGTCGCGCCCACGGACTGGACGGCAGCTTCTATGTCACCCAGCCGATCGCGCGTCTTCTGCAGAGCGGTGTGAGCCTGACGGTCGCCGGTCACACCGCCAAGATCGTGCGCCGTGCCGGAACCGAGCAGCGGCCAATCGTGCGCCTGGAGGGAACCGAGAACCGAGATCAGGCGCAGGCGCTGCGAGGCCAGGCGCTCCTGCTGGAGCTCCAGGACGCCCCGAGGCTCGCGGGCGACGAATACTGGGCCCACGAACTCGTCGGTTGCACGGTGCTCGACGGCGAACGTGTGATCGGTGTGGTTGAGCGCCTGGTCGGGCTGCCCTCCTGCGAGGTGCTCGAGGTGCTGAGGGGCGACGGCCGGGAGCTACTGGTGCCGATGGTGCACGACGCGATCCGCGAGGTGGACACTCTCGCCGGCCGCATAACCCTCGACATGCGTTTTCTGGGTGAGTCGTGAAGATCGACGTGTTCACGCTCTTCCCCGAGTGGTTTGGGTGGTTTTCAGAACAGCGCCACGTCGCCGGCGCACTGGCCGCGGGCGCGGAGCTTCAGTGCGTCAACCCGCGCCAGTACACGCCGCTCAGCGGCGGCCAAGTCGACGACACCCCATTCGGCGGAGGCGCCGGCATGGTTCTGCGTGTCGACGTGATGGACGGCGCGCTGCGCGGACACTACGGAGTCGACCCCGTGGCGCTGCGAAACACCAGACGTGTGATCGCCCTGACGCCCGGCGGGCGGATCCTCGACGAGCACTATGTAAACGAGCTCGCCGAGGAGCCGCAGATCACCCTCCTGTGCGGCCGCTACGAGGGTTTCGACGAGCGCATCATCCAACACTTCTGCAGTGACACGCTGTCGATCGGCCAGTACGTGCTGGCCGGCGGCGAGCTCGCCGCGATGGTCGTCTGCGACGCCGTTCTGCGCAAGCTGCCCGGGGCGCTAGGGCACCCCGACTCGGTGCTCGAGGAGTCATTCAGCCAGGCGCTGGGAGGCGATCCCGAGTACCCCCACTACACCCGTCCAGCGGAGTATCGCGGCTGGCGAGTGCCGGACGTGCTGCTGTCCGGTCATCACGAGCGAATCCGCCATTGGCGCCGGGAGCGCAGCCGGGAGCGGGGGCAGGGAGACTGAACGTCCGCTACCATTGTCGCTCGCGCGGCAAGCCAGCCAGTCCCGGTCACCCTGCCGCGCCTGATTCTCGCCACACCCCCCTTTTTTGTCATGAGCAGCGTCATCGAAACCATCGAGCGTGCCCAACTGCGCCGCGTCCCCGAGTTCGCCTCCGGGGACCGCGTCAAGGTGCACTTCCAGGTGATCGAGGGTACCCGCCGACGGATCCAGGTCTTCGAGGGTGTAGTCATCAAGCGTCAGGGGCACGGCGCGCGGGAGACTTTCACGGTGCGCAAGCAGTCCTTCGGTGTCGGCGTCGAGCGCATGTTTCCCGTGCACTCCCCGAAGATCGAGCGGATCGAGCTGGCGGCGCGCGGCGACGTCCGCCGCGCCAAGCTCTACTACCTGCGTGACCGTGTCGGCAAGCGTGCGCGTGTGCGCGAGCGCCGCTACACCGGACCGGAGGAAACGGTGCAGCCGGGGCTGCTGCACGAGCCGGCAGCCGAGGCGACCGACGCGGACGGCGTGACAGCCCAAGAGGCGGTGGTGCAGGAAACCTCAACGCAACAGACTCCACCGGAGGCCTCCGCGGCCACCGAGCAGGAGACGCAGACCACACAGCAGCCAGACGGGAACGAGTCGGCGGACACGTCCGCTCAGGGGGAAACCTCGACCGAGGTCGAGCAGGCCGAGCAAGTAGACGCTGGGTCAGGCGACTCTGAGCGAGCCGATTCCCCCTCCGAAGCCGACGGCTCCGGCGCCGGCGCCGGCGCCTCAGAGGCGTGACGCCTCCCGCCGCTGGCGGCTCAGCGAGCGCTCCGTCGTGGATGTGAGATCCGGCAACGGCTCGGATTCAGAGGGCACGGGAACACCCGAGGGGGCCGCTACCACGGCCACTCACCCAGCGGGATCGACGCAGGACCCGGCCCCGGCCACCAAGCCCACACGGTCGACCACCAGCTCGCTGGTGGAGCTGGTCCTGATAATCGCTGTGGCGGGATTGCTCGCCGTCGGTATCCAGGCGTTCATCATCAAGCCCTACCGGATCCCCAGTGGGTCGATGGAACCGACGCTCGCCGTCGGCCAGCGGGTTCTGGTCAACCGCGTCGGAATGGACCTCGATGGACCGCATGTCGGTGAGATAGCGGTCTTTCACCCCCCGGAAGGCGCTGATGATCAAGTCTGTGGCGTGGCGCGTCGTACGGTTGTGTTCGGGGCCGCCGCGTGCTCGCAAACGAATCCCAAGCAGGACACGAGTGTGAACTTCATCAAGCGGATCGTGGCGGGCCCGGGCGACACCCTCTACGTCAAGGAAGGTCACGCCTACCGCAACGGGGTACGCGAGAAGGACTCCTATATTCGTGGATGTGGGGGTGTGCCGGAGTGCAATTTCCTGACGCCGATCAAGATCCCGGCGGGGCACTGGTTCATGATGGGCGACAACCGCGGCGAATCCGATGACAGCCGCTTCTGGGGGCCGGTGCCGACCAACTGGATAATCGGCGGCGCGATCGCCACCTACTGGCCCCCGGATCGCGTCGGGTTCTTCTAGGCAAGCGGGGCGAAGAGGATTCCAGCCGGTCTCTGGTGCATGATGGTGGCACCCGTGGCCGACCGCGCGACAGAATCCGCTGAAGAGCCCGAGGCCGGCTCCTCCCCACCGGCGCGTTTGCCAGCCGCCTCGGCCAGCGCGAAGGGCGGCTCCTCCAGGGCCCGCCGACGGGCACGACGCGCCACCAGCGGCAGACGCCTGTTCGCATTTGACCGTCGCCTGGGCGTGAGGCTGATCGCCGGTGCCGACGAGGCTGGCCGGGGTTGCCTGGCGGGCCCCCTGGTGGCGGCCGGCGTGCTGTTCGACTACGAGAAGCTCGGGACCCGTGAGCTGAGCCTACTGAGCGTCCTGAACGACTCAAAGCAGCACACCGCGGAGGCGCGCGAGCGGCTCTACCCGCTGGTTCTACGCACCGCCGAGCGGATCGTCGTCGTCTCGCGCTGCGTTCGCGGCATCGACGCGCGCGGACTGCACAAGACCAACCTCGCGGCGCTGCGCGACGCGCTGCGCGGAGTCACAAACGGACTCACCGGTGAGGTTCTGTGTCTAGTAGACGGATTCTCGGTCCCCGAGTTCGAGCGCCCCCAACGCGCGATCGTCAACGGCGTCGCGACCAGCGCCGCGATCGCCGCCGCCTCGATCATCGCGAAGGTGACCCGTGACCGCTACATGCGCCGGGCCGACGAGCTGCACCCCGGCTGGAGCTTTGCCGAGCACGTCGGCTACTCCACACCCGTGCATCGCGAAGCGATCCTGCGTAACGGTGTCTCCCCGCTGCACCGGATGTCATTCCAGTCGCTGGCCTACCAGCAGCTGGCGCTCTGAGGCTCCTCACCACACGCCCTCCCACGCCGCCTGGATGTGGTCGAGGGACACCAGCTGGTGATCTTCGTCGAGCAGCAACCGCAGCACGTCGAATCGCATCGCGCTCGCCCGCGGACGGTTGGGTCCCTGCTCTGTAAGCCAGGCGTGGGCGGCTTGCCGCGAGCGCTTGAATTGGCGGATGCTAGGCCAACCGAGCGTCCGTTGCTCGGCCCCCTGGGGTTTGCGTGACCCATCCCTGGTGGTGCGCGTCTTGACCTCGGCGAACACCAGCGTGTGCCCGTTGAAGACGATCAGATCGAGCTCCGCCGAGCGTCTGTGCTCGTTGCTGGCCAGCAACTCGAAACCCAGGCGCGCGAAATGGGCAATCGCGAGATCCTCGCCATGCCGACCAAGCGGCCGGCGAGGATCCCGCTTGCTGTCCGCCTCTCCGGTGGAAGGGGTCTGCCTGGCGCTGCGTGTGTGGGCGCGCTGGGCAAACTTGTATTTGTTGCGGACGCCCTGCCTGGCGTTTCCAGAAGAAGCGCCCGTCGGGCAAGCTTTCGGCGGTGAGCGTCTGCCGTCGGCGGCCATGCTGATCAAAGTAACCCTCCAACTGTGCCCTCGGGCAGCGCTTTGTGCCAATACTGTTTCCAGATCGTGAGCGGCGAGACACACACCCCCCGGGCGCTGAGCATCGCCGGGTCAGATTCCGGCGGTGGGGCCGGGATCCAGGCCGATCTGAAGGCGTTCGCCCGCTGTGGAGTGCACGGAACCTGCGCAGTGACCGCGATCACCGCGCAGAACACGGTTGGCGTGATCGCGATCCACTCAGTGCCCCCGGACGTCGTCCTCGCTCAAATCCGCGCGGTCGTGAGCGACATCGGCGTGGACGCCGTCAAGATCGGGATGCTCGGCACCCGCGAGGTGACGCTCGCGGTCGCGCAAGCCCTCGGTGAGCTGCCGCCCGGCACCCCGATCGTCCTCGATCCGGTGATGGTCTCCGAGTCCGGCGCACAGCTGTTGGACACCGACGCCAGGCGGGCGCTCGTGGAGCAGATAATCCCTCTGGCGAGCGTGCTCACCCCGAACCTGCCCGAGGCGCTGTGCCTGACCGGACGCGACACCGAAACCGACCGGGCCGGGCAGGGCAGCGACGATGACCTCGTCCACGCCCTGCGGGCGCTGGGGCCCGACATCGTGGTGCTGACCGGCGGCCATCGCGAACACGCCGTCGACCTATTTCTAGACGGCGGCGGGGAGATAATCCAGATCGACGGCGACCGCCACCCCGATGGCGCCGCACACGGATCGGGCTGCACCCACTCATCGGTGATGGCCGCGCAGCTGGCCCTCGGACACTCGCCGCTGCAGAGCGCCCGCGTCGCACGGGCGCTCGCCGCACAGGCCGTCGCACAGGGGCTGCGCGACGTCGGGGAGGGGCCCGGTCCGGTGGACATCTTCGGTCTCTCGCGTGCCCGCGAGTGAAAGAGTGGCGCCCAGCTGGACCTGTTTGTCATAATTCCCCTCGATGAAGCTGCTTCGGATGAAGCCCGGACACGGCGAGATCCTGCTCGCCGAGGGCGACGTGGAGGTGCCCGAGCAGGAGGCGCTCTTGATCGAGGCCTTCCGGCGTGAGCTCGAGTCGGGGATGTGGGCCGCGGTGCCGAGCAAGACCGAGGGCGGCCGCCCGCAGGCCGAGATGGTCAAGAGCTTCGCCGAGGTGCCGCGCGACGCTCAGCGCGTCATCTTCTTCCCACGTGCCGCCGGCGGATCGCGCTAAGGGCGATCAGCGATGCTGCTGGGACTGAGCGCCGCCGCAATCGTGCTGATCGTGCTGCTGTGGGTTTTGTACCTGCCCGAGCTGCGCTCTCAGATCACCGCGCTACGCAGCCGCCCACGCGAGCGTCCTGACGGCGAGGTCGACTACGACCCCGGCCGTGAGCGGCGCGCCGAGCTGCGAGCCCGTGCGCTTCTGCGCTCGTGTGTCGGTGCGGAGGACTGGGCGATGTACCGTGACCTGGGCTTTTTGCGAGTGTGGGGCAAGGCCGGCGGACAACGCTCCTCGCCCGTTCCGCACGCCTACCTGATCTATCCACACCGCCCGATCGTGGCCTACCTGCCACAGACCGGGGTGCTACTGAACGAGTACTGCGTCGCCTTCCCGGACCACACCCGGCCGTATGGCAGCTCCAGGCTTCCCGACTCAGACGACGTGCTGGCCAAGTGGATGGCGCTGAGCGCCGATGAGAAGGGACTGATCTCACAGGCCAACATGCACCTACCAGGGCGCCAGCTCGATCCGGATGCGATCCGCCGAGACCTGCAGCGCCTGTCGCGCTGGGAGCGCGAGCAGCTGGTCGCCCAGCAGCGGCGCGACGGTAGTGTTCACGCTCCGTGAGCGCCGCCGAATTCGACATCAAGCATCGCAGCCGCGCCCTCATCGAGGGACCCGAGCGCGCCGCTGCACGCGCTTACCTGCACGGAATTGGCTACACGGCCGAGGATCTAGCCAAGCCGATTGTGGGTGTCGCGCACTCGTGGATCGAGACGATGCCGTGCAACTTCAACAACCGGGTGCTAGCCGCAAAGGTCAAGGAGGGCATTCGAGCGGCCGGTGGCACGCCGATGGAGCTCAACACGATCGCGATCTCCGACGGCATCACGATGGGCACCTCGGGTATGCGAGCCTCGCTCGTCTCCAGAGAGTTGATAGCTGACTCGATCGAGCTGGTCGCCTCTGCCCATGCCTTCGATGCGCTCGTTGTCATCTCTGGCTGCGACAAGACGATTCCCGGCGCCGTGATGGCGTTGGCGCGCTTGAACATCCCGGGGCTGATGCTCTACGGCGGCTCGATCCGCCCAGGCCACTACAAGGGCCAGGACGTCACCATCCAGCAGGTATTCGAGGCGGTCGGGGCATACGCCGCCGGTAAGATCTCAGAGCAGGAGCTGCACGAGCTGGAGGAGGCCGCGTCCCCTGGCGCCGGCGCATGCGGCGGACAGTTCACCGCTAACACAATGGCGATGGCCTTCGAGGTGCTCGGCATCTCACCCGCGGGCTCCTCGATGGTGCCAGCCGAGGACGGACGCAAGCTTGCGGTAGCCATCGAGTGCGGCGAATTGGTGATGGACGTTCTGCGCCGAGGACTGCTCCCCAGCGAAATCATTACCAAGCCGGCGCTGGAGAACGCCATCGCCGCCGGCGCGACCAGCGGCGGCTCCACCAACCTCGTGCTGCACCTACTCGCCGTCGCACACGAAATGGGAGTACCGCTGTCGATCGAGGAGTTCGATCGCATCTCCGACGCCACGCCGCTGTTCTGTGACCTGCAGCCGGGAGGCCAATACGTCGCCACCGACCTGTATGAGGCGGGAGGCGTGCCGCTGGTTATCCGTCGTCTGCAAGAAGCTGGAGTGCTGCGCCCGGAGGCGATCACGGTCACCGGAAAGACGATTGGCGAGCACGCGGAACTTGCCAGCGAAACGCCAGGTCAGAAGGTCGTGCGAGCGATCGGCGACCCACTGAAGCCGACCGGCGGCTTCGCGATCCTGCGCGGCAATGTCGCCCCTGAGGGCTGCGTAGTCAAGCTAGCCGGCCACGAGCGTCGCCTGCACGTCGGCCCGGCACGCGTGTTCGACGGGGAGGAGGCGGCTATGGCCGCTGTGCTCGCCGACAAAATCTCCGAGGGAGACGTGGTAGTCATCCGTGGTGAGGGACCGGCCGGGGGACCGGGCATGCGCGAGATGCTGGCGGTCACAGCGGCGATCGTCGGCGAGGGCCTGGGGGAGAGCGTCGCGCTGATCACCGACGGGCGCTTCTCCGGTGCCACACACGGCTTCATGGCCGCCCATGTCGCCCCCGAGGCGGTTCGAGGGGGCCCGATCGGCGCGCTGGGCGACGGCGACGAGATCACGATCGACGTCGAAGCGCGTCGTATCGACGTGGCCCTAACCGACGAGCAGATCGCAGAGCGTCTGTCGGCCTATACCCAGCCGCCGCGAGCCGACGAGCACATCGACGTCGCGATCCGCAAGTACAGAAAGCTTGTCGGGTCAGCCGCCGAAGGCGCCGTCACGAGCTGACCAGACGCCGCTGGCGTTCAAGTCGCCTGTACAGGTCAGCGGGGAGCTCATCAGCCGGCCTCTGACGGCTGTGGCAGACCGCCTTTGAGCTCTGTGAGACGTTCGACCGGCTTACCGTCTAGGATCAACAGACTTGCTCAGCGTCCGCGCAAACAGCACATCAGCACCGGCAGTCGCCCGGCCCACACAGCTCTCCTGGAACATCGCTGCTCTCGCCGCCAGCCCCAGCTGATCAGCCGACACAATGCGGATCGCGATCGACATCGACTCCACGCTTCACCACTACTGGGATGTGCTCTCAGACATCTCCCGCACACGCTTCGGGATCGACCTTCCCTACGAGGAGCAGCTCACCTGGGGAGTCACACGGCTGCGCCCGGAGCAGTTCGCGCTCTGTGTGCGCGAGACCCACAGCGACGAGCGGATCCTCGCAGGCGTTCCCTACCCGGGCGCGGTGGACGCCGTGCGAGGCTGGCATCGCCAGGGCAACTTCGTGCACATCACAAGCCACCGCGACCCCTCCAGGCTCCAAGCCACCGAACGCTGGCTGCGGCAGATCGGGTTGCCCTTCGACGATCTGCACTGCTCCTACGACAAGATCTCACGCTGTGTCGAGCTCGGCGTGGAACTGCTGATCGACGACAGCCCCGGCAACCTCGGCAGCGCCGTCGCTCACGGGATGCGCGCCGCCACGATCATCCATCCATGGAATCGGGAGCTCTGCGAAGAAGGAGACATCCTCTGCGCGGAGGACTGGACAGGACTCGAAGCGCTGCTCGAGGGCGTAATCAGCGACAAGCACCGCTCGCTGGCTGGCTGAAGAACACGAGCCCCGCCGCTGCGCTGGTAAGCAGGGCGAGAGAGCCACGCGGCGAAGG
>DATBPE010000101.1:0-4190 GCA_036561505.1 Solirubrobacteraceae bacterium | reverse complement strand
CTCGAACGGGAGTGTCAGGCTGAGCGGCGCGACGGCTTGTTCGATCTGCTCATTGGTCAGTCCTGGTCGCGACCACGCATCTACTGGGATGCCTTGCGCGCGTAGCCGCTCGTCGTATCGCTGAGGAGCCTCTCATCGAGTAGTCGCGGGCGGGATAGGTTCATTGCACGCGAAGGGGGTGGCCAGTCAAGCGGCGGGTCGCCGACGGCCACAGTAGCGTTTCGTGACTCGGAAGGGCATCCCATAGGCTCACCATTTCAACTCGGCCCAGTCAGGGCGAGCGATCTGACTGAACAACCGACACGAATCCTCGACGGTGGCCCATATGAATTCTACCCGGCGGCTACCCCGAATTGCAGCAAGCTCGAGCTCGACACAGCTTTTGAAGGAGCACCGTCTGTTAGCGGTTCCGATCCAGCGCCGGCATCAACCTTTCTACCCGGCACGGCAGTGTTCACTCTAAAGCGGGTTAGACTTGATCGAGGACGAACGTACGCTTCGGTCGCATGCTCGGGTGCCACTGGATCGCGCTGTAAGGGTCGCCTCACTATGACGACGATGATTCACCGCCGTGGACATCGAAAGGTAACGCTGACCGTCGGTACTCTCACGATCCGCGTAAATACGGGACAGGACGCCGCCGTCGCGCTACATCTCAACTTCGCAGGTCGACACCTGCTGGCCGCCCATCACACGCTGCGCGTCACATTGACCGCGCTCGCGATCGAGAACCGGGTGCACGAGGTTGTCGCCAGCCGTCGCTCGATCGTCCTGCACGCACCCGAGCACAACGGCTAAAACAAGCGGTAAATCGGACTCAACGTTGAGTCGGAGAGCCTCGCCGGCTTCCGCCGCTGCCATCGCTTTCTGTGTCGCGGCGAGGTACCGCGCGGCACGGGCGCCTCGGCATGCTCGCCGAATATTGAGTCACGATGACGATCCGTCCACACTGGATAGCGGAACTTCAGCGCCAGCAACAGAAGCTGCTGCACTTGCATTACCAAGGCAGTATTGATGTAGAGGTGCTTGCTGTTGAGCAGGCTTGTATTGATCGTGAGCGTGCGGATGCCGCAAGTGGGCTGAGGTTGCCAACCACGATGGTGAGGAGGTCATGGGTGCGCTTCACGAGGCGCTGAAGCTGCTCTCAAACACCCAGTTTGCATTACGCCAATGCCACTCCGCACACGCGGCGGCTGTTGAATCAGGCCATCTTCAGGAAGCTTCTGGTGCTCGATGAATGGGTCTCGGGTGTCGAACTGGCGCCGTGGATGGCGGCTATGCACCGTTTGGCCAGGTTCGCCACCAGGCCAGCCAGCAGCCAGCAGAAGGCCGCTGAAGGCTCCCAGGGGCGTCACAGAAACGACCATGGCCCCCTTTTGGGGGGCCATGGTTTGAACAACGTCGAATTGGTGCGCCCGAGTGGACTCGAACCACCACGGAGAAAATTCTCCACAAGGCCCTCAACCTTGCGCGTCTACCAATTCCGCCACGAGCGCAGAGCACGCGAGTATAGCCCGGATCGCCTAGTCGAAATCTCTCGCTTGCATCTGTCCAGACGCGGCGCTAGTGTACGAACACACGTTCGTTTGACGCAGTTTGACGTTGCAACCTAAGTCAAATGAGGAGCCCACACATGGATCTGACCAAGCGCCAACAAGAGATATTCGATTTCATCCGCAAGTACTCAGCCAAGTACGGCTACCCTCCGACCGTACGCGACATCGGCAAGGCGGTTGGTCTTGCCTCATCCTCCACCGTTCATGCGCATCTGGCCAACCTAGAGAAGATTGGCCTCCTGAGGCGTGATCCATCCAAGCCGCGAGCGATCGAGCTGCTCGACCGAGCCATGGGCAGCGCGATGGATAGCGTGCGCAACATCGTCCGCAGCGACAGTCTTCCGCTGGTGGGTTCGGTTGCAGCTGGCCAGCCCGTGCTTGCCGAGGAGAACATCGAGGAGTACGTCTCGGTCCCCGAGGCGGCGGGCGGCCAAGATGGGGAGTATCTGCTGCGGATTCGCGGTGATTCGATGAAGAACGCTGGCATCCTCGAAGACGATCTCGTCGTTGTGCGCTCGCAGGACACCGCCAGGAACGGCGAGATCGTTGTCGCACTTTTGGGCGAGGAGGCCACCGTCAAGCGATTCTTTCGCGAACAGGATCACATCCGTCTGCAGCCCGAGAACGAGACCATGGAGCCGATACGCAGCAAAGAGGTCAAGGTGCTCGGCCGGGTAGTCGGATTGCTCAGGAGCGTTCAATGAGCACGTTGATACTGGACCGAAATCAGGAGATAACGGACTTTCCCGAGACTACGTGTGTCGGTTCAGTGGTCTGCACCTCTCACCCGAGTCGCATGGATGGATCTGGCGCGCTTACGCTCGATGAGCTGATCACGGGCGTTTGGGAGGATCTGGTCTGCAAGCAAACCGTCCATTGCCCCGTGTGTAGTGGTGTCATGACATTTTACTCCGCTCCGGGGGCGGCGAGCGGCGACTGCGGTCATTGCGGCGCGAGTCTCTATTGATCTCTCAAACTGATCTGGCCTTTACGGATCGACTCGCAAGCGCTACCTTGGAGATGCAGATCAAGCAGTCGCGGAGGCCTAGCCTTCGAGGAAAGTCCGGACATCACAGAGCAAGGTGGTCGAGTGATCGACCCGGGGAAACCCGCGGGAAAGTGCCACAGAAACAAACCGCCGACGTCGACCGTCCCACGTGAACGGCCGGCGGGCAAGGGTGAAATGGTGCGGTAAGAGCGCACCAGCGCCGCGGTGACGCGGCGGCTGGGCAAACCCCACCCGATGCAAGGCCAAACAGGACCGCTTGCAGGCTGCTCGCCGAGGTCCAGGTAGGCCGCTCAGATGGATGGCTGCTCAACGACAGGATCCGGCTTATCGATCTGCTAAGGGAAAACCCCCGCTAACGCGGGGGTTTTTCTATAGGTCGATCATGCAGCTATGAGGTACGTGACGGCTTGGGTCGAGCTTGGCCTGTTTGCTCTAGCCTCCAGCCACGTCTCGCCTCAGGAAGACCAGATAGGCCGCGAACAGCGCCGGCACCGCGTACAGCGCGCAGAGCCAAAGTGAGTGCCAGATCGGCGCCCAGTCGGTCGGGGTGCGCAACAGTCCGTGCCAATTCTCGAACTGTTCAGTCAATAGGTAGGGCTTTATGCCTTCCAGCCCCGGGATCTGAGCGACGACAAACAACAGGATCACGATGCCAACCGTGCCGATCGCGGCGGCGGCGCTGTTACGTGCGGTGGTAGACAGCAGCACGCCAATGCTGGCCACAGTCAACAGGGGAATCAAGTAGCAGGCGTTGGCGGCAAAGACCAGCAACAGGCCTTCCGGCGCGGAGACGACGGTGCCCGAGTAGGTGGTGATCTGGTTGAAACCCCATGAGGCGACGCCACCAATTGTTGCCACAGTGGCCGAGAGGAACACCGCGATCGTGGCGTACGTCATCGCCGCTAGAGCCTTCGCAGCGAACACCTGGCCGCGGTCGACCGAGCGTGTGAGGATCGTCTTCAGCGTGCCGTTACCGTCCTCGGCGGCGACGATGTCTCCGGCAACCAGGGCGGCGATCAAGGGCAGCATGAAGACGGACAGGAACAGCAGCATCAGCACGGGGGTGGCTAGCCCAGATTGGGTGATCTGGCGGGCGAAAGGGTTGTCCGCTCCATGATCGTGGCGCTGGTGCACGTTCTGGAAGACGACGAAGATGACCGGCAGGACGACCGCAAGCCCGAGGCCGAGGTAGGTGCGCTTCTGCGAGATCAACTTGCGCAGCTCCCAGCGGTAGGCAGTGAGCGTCGAAGGTCGCCGCACGTGGGCGACCTCGAGGAGAGGTGCGGCGGGAGTGGCTGTGACGCTGCTCACGATGCTTGCGCCAACTCGGCCGGATCCTTCGGCCCCTGAGCACCGGCTGGTGGGGACCCGTCGCCGTTGGTCTCGGTCAGCCGGAAGAATAGATCCTCGAGCGTCGCAAGCTCCGGGGTGAGCGCCAATATCCCGATATCTGCCTGGGCAAGGGCCAGCGACAGCGCACCCACGTCCTGCTCCTGAGCCTGAAAGCCCAGGCCGTGCTCGCCGCTGGCTACGTTTTCAATGCCCGGCTGCGCACGTGCTACTGAAAGTGCCCGCGTGTCGTCGGTGCTGCGCAGCCGGTAGCCCGCCCCGCCCTGGCGGCGCAG
>DATBPE010000100.1:0-27654 GCA_036561505.1 Solirubrobacteraceae bacterium | reverse complement strand
CGTCTTGGTGAACATGCGGGTGGTGAGGATGTAGATGCCTGGCATCACGATGACCATGTAGTAGATGTAGCTGATTCTTCCTGATAGGAGGCTCTCTAGCGCGAATATTGGGAAGGTGCCTAGGAGCCAGCACACTCCGATCATCGCGAGCTCGTCGCTATCGCGCCACGCGGCCAGGACACCCGTGAACAACGCCGGGACAGCCACAAAAATGATGAACGGATTGATCTCGCCTTTGAAGGAGGCAAGCGTGTGGGTGGAGATCACTTTGCCGTCGCGAACGGTGTTGCGGGCCAGGCGCCCGTACTCGATGACCTTCTGGTCGAGTAGCCATTGCCAGGGGGTGGAGGTGATGCCTGTTTCGTTTGGTTTGGCTGTGAGGTGTTGCGCGTATTCATAGATGTGGAAGAGGTGCGTGAACGGGCTACCCGCGTAGGTCACGTGATGCACCGGGTCATACGCCGGGACCAGCACGTCCAGCAGCCACAACAACCCCAGAAAACACAGAACGCTGCCCACTATCGCGATCAACAACGGCCTGGCCGCGAACCTAGGCCACCCCACGGCACTACCACGCACCCACCTCGCGCGCGCTACCCGCAGCCCCTCGAACACAACCAACACAACCAACAACAACAACGCGACTTCCTTCATACACCCCGCGACACCAAGAACAACACCCGCCCCCAGATGCCAGCCACGCATATAAAACCAAGCCGCGACAAGCATCAACGACACCGCATAAATATCCAAAGTGCCGATCCGCCCATGCACCAACAACAAATTGTCGCTGCCCATCACCCCAACAACCCCAACCCCCAACCACTGACTACCACCACTAGCCCGCACCAACCCATACAACGCCACCATCGCTATCAGGCCGAACAACACACTCCCAACCCGCCAACCCCACGGACCATCACCAAACAACCTGATGCCCCCGGCAATCACAAGCTTCGCCAGCTGCGGATGCTCCGCATTAGGATCATCACCCCTAGGCGCACCGTGATACGGCGCACCCTTGGGAGGATTGATCCCATCAATCACCCGCGCCGCATTCACATAATAATTCTCATCAAAGATCAGCGCGTGAGGAGAGCTGAGCTTACACGGCGTACTGCAGGGCTGATCCAGCTCGAGCAGGCGTAGACACAGCGACAGCGCCAACACCAGCGAGAGCACCATGATCGGGGCGAGCGGGTCGGCCAGCACGCGTGGGAGCATGATTGCAAGCCGACGCAAGAGCCCTCTCATCCTCGGCGCACGTTATCCGATCGGATCGCTGGCGCTCCAAGCGCATCGCGCCCAGAGAGAGATCAGCTTTGACACGCCCGGTGAAGCCCGTCGCCGCGCGAGGGTGGCGATCGCTCCCGGCGAGACGATGGGCCCGAGCGCCGCGAGGAGCTCCTATTCAAAGGAGATTCGGGATATCTCGGCGGTCTCTCTGGCACCTACGCTGGCGGGTGTGGAGACGGATCTCATAGACGCCGCCATCGCTTTGCGGGTACGGGCGAGCGGACTGGCGGGGATGGTCGGAGCGAGCGTTTCAGCGCTCGCGAGGCCTGCTCGCTCCCAGCAACGCGAGGCTGGCCGCGAAGATCCACGCGAAGAAGGTGCCGGGGACCAGCACGATCAGAGGCCCCTCGAGCGACAGCAGGCCGCCGTGGTCAAGGAAGGAAACCGAGATCAGTAGATGGGCAAGCACTCCCATCAGCGCCAGCCAACCCGTCCACCTGGCGAGGGCGCCGTGACGCAGGACCAGACTCGCATATGCACCCATGCACACGGCGCTCGGAATACCCGACAGCGCCAGCAGCCCGAAGGTCAAATCCCGCAGCGTCTGGGCGATCGCTGGCGAGACGGGCCGATAGATCATCACCTCGGCGACGGCGAACGCGACCAGGATGAGCACCGCCAGCGCGAGCGTGCCGAAAGCAAAGACGCCCGACATCGTCGCCGGCGCCGACTCGATGGCACTCAGCCATCTCCACAGTCCCGCGGCGAAGCAGAGGAACAGCCCGATCCCCACCGCATAGACCAGCAGCGAGGACACTTCCCGCCCATGCGCCTGATGAACGTATGCGGCGATTGCCCCAGGCGGCGCACCGGTCGCCGGAGCATTCCAGAGCGGGCGGGCGAGGACGAACGCACTGATCATGATCAGGGCAAAGCTCGCCAGACCGCAGAGCGCCGCGGTGCGCATCCGGCCCCCAGCGGATCGGCTCATGGCCGCCGGTTCTGCCCGTGTCTGGCTGTGGCACATTGCAATCCCTTCTCCCGTTCGATATGACATGTCTGATGCATCGAAGCCGATATGTCCTGATATCGCAACGGGTCTCGCGGGACCGTTCGCGCGCCAGCCGATGAAGCTCAGGCCCACCGCCTTTCTGATGCTCGGCATGTTGCGCCTGGGTGTGCGCTCGGGATACGCGATCAAGCGCGCCACCGACCTCTCCACCCGTTTTTTCTGGCCGACATCGCTGGCGGCCGTGTATCCCGAGCTGGGGCGCTTGGAGCGTGCCGGGTTGGTGATCCGCCGCGAGGATCCGCACGGTGCGCGCGCCAGAGCGGCGTATGAGATCAGCGAGCAGGGAGAGGCGGCGCTCGAGGCATGGCTGCGCTCGCCTCGCCAGGCGCCGCTTCAGTTTCGCGACGAAGGCGTACTGCGTCTCTTCTTCGCCGACGTGCTGGATGGCGAGGATCAGCTCGCGCTCGTGCGTCGCCAGCGCCAGCGCGCACTGGCGGGCGTGACCCAAATGCGGCTTCAGATCATCCCGACGGCCATGGCCCTCGAGGAGAACGGCACACGGTTCCCCGCCATCGTGGCCCGTCTCGGCGCCGACACCTACGCTTACGTCGCGCAATGGCTCGAGCACCTGGAAGAAAGCCTCGAAGACCAACAGCCGGCCGAGGGCTCCCCGACCGGGACTTAGAGCGCGCGCCGAGGTAGATCTCCCGCGCGCGGAATCTCCGTACACGTATATTTGGCCGATGCCTGGAGCGCTCGATGTGACCCTGCTGCCGGGCGCCCAGGCGCTGTTGGCACTGCACGCCCGCGAGCTGCCCCAGAAGGACGATCTGTGCGGCGCGTTCTGCCTGGCGCTGGCGTTGCGCACGGGCGGTGTCCAAACGGCCCGGGGAGAGGAGATCGATCAGGACACCGTGGCGCTTGCCGCGGGCAGCGTCGTTTCGGCGCTGCCCCAGCAGGACTCGCTGCCACACGGGGAAACCGGACGGCGGGACTATCGTCTGTCGCTGCCATCGATCGATGACCCCAAGCGCTCGGGCACCACCGCGGCCGGGCTTCTCGACGCGATCGGCGAGCTCTCCGGTGGAGCGCTCGCCGCCCTCCCCTACACCGGCCCCTGGACGGCGGGGACACTCGCTGGCCTGTTCGATCACGCGGCCGCCCTCGAGCACCCGGTCACGCTCGTGGTCAACTTCGCCACACGCCATTTGTGGGGTGCCGGCGCGAGCCTTCGCCAGCTGCTCGCCTACCTGCTCGACGGCGAGCAGGAAGGTCCGCCACCGGACTGGGACGTCGGTCACTTCGCCTGCGTGATCGGCCGCGTGACAGGCCCCGGCGGGGAGCTCTACGCACTCGCCGACACCTACCCCGCGCTCGGCAACCACGGTATCCACATGCAGCCACGGGAGCGCTTGGCGCATGCCATCGCACGACCGGACATGCCCGCCGGCGGCGTGATCGTGATCGCCGCCGCGGAGGACGCCGCCGCCGTGCGCCGCGCCGCCGGGGCACTCGGCCTACAGGCGGGGAGCTGGGACAACGGCACCGTGGCGGGGACGCGGGGCGGGTGAGCGCCACCGAGTTGATCTCGCTGGTCTGCTGCGATCTGGGGGCGATCGTGCGCGGACGCTCACTGCCGGCCCCAGAGCTTGGCGAGCATCTGCACAGCGGCGTCAGCTGGGTGCCCGCCAACCACGCGCTAACCCCACTCGGCACGCTGGCCGAAGAGAGCCCGTTTGACTCGCTCGGCGACTTGCGTCTCGTGCCCGATCCGCAAACCCATGTGCGCGTCGAGCCAGACCGGCAGACAAGCGCACTGGAGTTCGTGCTGTGCGACATTCTGCAGACCGACGGCGAGCAGTGGGACTGCTGCCCACGGCGCTTTCTGCGCGAGGCCCTAGCGGAACTGCGCTCGCAGCTCGGCGCGCGGCTGCTGGCCAGCTTCGAGCACGAGTTCCAGCTGCTTGGAACAGAAGCGGCGCCCCCCGCTTTCTCACTCGAGGCTCAGCGCCGATCGGAACCTTTCGCCGCAGCCGTGATGGCGGCGCTGACACAGGCAGGCGTGCAGCCGGAACGTTTCCTGTGTGAGTATGCCCCGCACCAGTTCGAGGTCCCGGTGGCGGCCGCGGAGGGGATCGCGGCGGCCGACCGCGCGGTGGTGCTCAGGGAGGTCGTGCGCGAGGTCGCCCGCCGCCACGAGCTGCGTGTCAGCTTCGCCGCGTTGCTGGACCCGTCCTGGCCTGGCAACGGTGTGCACATCCATCTCAGCCTGCTGGACGCGGACGGTCAGACCCTGATGTATGACTCGCGGCGCCCCGCGGGACTGAGCGAGCTCGCCGGACGCTTCGCGGCGGGAATCCTGCGCCACTCCAGCGCGCTCAGCGCACTGTGCGCACCCAGCCCCGTCTCGGCCGAGCGCCTCACTCCTCACCGCTGGAGCGCCGGCGCGGCCTGCCTGGGCGCGGCAAACCGCGAAACGCTGCTGCGCATCCCCTCGCCGATCACCTTCGCCGGGCGCCAACCGCAGACCCAGACGCACCTGGAGTACCGGGGCGCGGACGCCACCGCCAATCCCTACCTGGCGCTCGGGGCGATCGTTCGCGCCGGAATCCAGGGTGTGCGCGAAGAGCTCCCGGCGGCGGCGATACTCGATCGCGACCCCTCTGCGCTCGAGGGTGCGCAGGCCAGCAGCTACGGTGTCGGCGCGCTGCCGGCCTCGCTCGAGGATTCGCTGCTGGCACTCCAAGCAGACCGGACGGTGAGCGGGTGGCTGGCGCCGCAGCTGCGCGAGGTCTACCTGGCAATCAAGCGCACCGAGCTGCGAGCGGTCGCTGACCTGGACGTGGACGAGATCTGCCGGCGCTATGCCGAGATCTACTGAAACTCTGCTCGAGCGACTGCTCGCGGGGATCGAGCGCGAGCTCCCACGCGCTGTTGAGCTGCGCCACCGGCTGCACGCACAGCCGGAGCTGGCACACGCCGAGCATCGCACCGCGGCGATGCTCGCGGCGGAGTTGCCCATGGCAAGCGACACGGTGGCGGGCACGGGGCTGCTCGCCGGGGTGGGCCCATCCGAGGGCGCGGCGGTGGCAGTGCGCGCAGAGCTCGACGGGCTGCCCGTACGTGAGTGCACGGACGCCGCGTTCAGCTCACGTGGCGAGGCGATGCACGCGTGTGGACATGACGTCCACATGGCTGCGCTGGTCGCGTTGACTCGTGCGTCTCACACGCTCGCTAAAGAGCTGCCCGTCCCCCTGCTGGCTGTCTTCCAGCCGAGCGAGGAGACCTACCCCTCCGGCGCGCAGGAGCTCGTGGAGGGCGTACTAGCGCAGTCCAGCCTGACCGCGGTCGTGGCCGCCCATATCCACCCGGAACTGCCCTGGGGCCAAGTCGCACTCGACCCGGGTGCGGTCAACGCCTCCTATGACGGGTTCGAGATCACCCTCGAGGGCGAGTCCTCCCACGGCGCCTACCCGCACCGCGGGCGCGACCCGATCCTGGCGCTCGCGCAGATCGTGGTCGCACTCCATGCCCAGGTGGGTCGGCGGACCGATCCACTGCACCCGGCCGTGCTGAGCGTGGGAGTGATCCAGAGCGGGAGCATCGAGAACGTGATCCCGGGCCAGGCGCGTGCCCGGGGCGCGCTCCGCGCCCATCGGCCCGAGGACCGACGGGAGCTGCGGCGGATGGTCGAGGAGGTTGTCGCGGGAGTGGCCGGCGCGCACGGGTGCCGCGGGAGCGTGTCACTCACGACCGGGGAGCCGGTGCTGGAGAACGATCCGCGCATCGTGGCCGGCGCACGGCAGCTACTCGCCCACGTCGGGCTGACACCGAGCGCCGAGTGGCGCTCGTGCGGATCGGACGACTTCGCCTACTTCGCAGCACTCGCTCCGGTGGCGATGGCGTTTGTGGGACTCGACGGCGCGGAGGGCTTCACGACGCGTCCGCTGCACCATCCCGAGTTGCTGGTGCCCGACGAGGCGGTCGGTGCGATCGCGCGTGTACAAGCGCTGTTGTATGTGGCCGCCGCGAGCATCCACGCGAGCTAGACGACGGCGGCGGTATACGATCAGGGCATGCCCGAGCGTCTCTATTTCACCGAGTCCGACGAGGCCAACGCGCTGATCGCCAGCGATCCGATGGCGCTGCTGATCGGCTTCGCGCTGGACCAGCAGGTCACAGTGCAGAAGGCCTTCGCTGGTCCCTTCGCGCTACGCGAGCGGCTGGGCACGCTCGATGCGAAGAAGCTCGCCGCCGCTGAGCTGGAGCCGATCTTCCGCGAGAAACCGGCGATCCACCGCTTCCCCGCGAAAATGGCCGAACGGGTGCATGCGCTCGCCGCTCATGTGCGAGACGAGTACGACGGGCATGCCGAGCGGGTGTGGAGCACCGCCAAGGACGCCACGGAGCTGCGCGCCAACATCTCCGGCCTGCCCGGCTTCGGGGAGATGAAGATCAAGTCGCTCGGCGCGGTGCTGGCCAAGCGTTACAAGGTCAAGGCCGCCAAGGCGCTCGTCCCAGCTCACCCCACGCTCGGCGACGTGGACTCGCCGCAGGCGCTGCTCGACTACCAGGCCGCCAAGCGCATTCACAAGGCGCAGTGGTCAAAGACCTGACCGGGCGCCCTCAGCCGAGCGGCGCTCAGGCGTTCAGCGATACGCAGTCGCGTCCGGCGGCCTTGGCGGCGTAAAGGGCTTTATCGACGCGTGTCATCGCGGCCTCCGGCGACTCGCCGGGCTTGTGTAGAACGATCCCGGCAGAACACGTCTGCTCGTAGGGGACACGGGTACGCAGGCGCTCGACGACCTTCAGGGCGTCTTCGGGCAGGCAGTTGGGAAGCAGCAACGCGAACTCCTCTCCACCGATGCGCGCCAGAATGTCGTTGTCGCGCAGTTCCTCGTTCCAGGCCGAGGCGGTCTCCTTGAGCAGCCGGTCCCCGGCTGGGTGTCCCTGTGTGTCGTTGAACTCCTTGAAGTGATCGAAGTCGAGCATCGCCAGCACGAGCGGGTCGGTGCTCTGTAGCGCGCGCTGCAGATTCGCGTCCCACGCCCGGCGATTGGGCAGTCCGGTGAGCGGGTCGGTGCTGGCCATGTCCCTGAGCTGGGAGAGCAGGTCGGTGCGTTCGATGGCGGCGGCGATCTCGTGCGCGAGCAGTGTGATCATCGTCGAGCTGGTCCCGTTGGCGCGGACCTTCTGATGCCAGCCGACGACGAGCACTCCCACAGGCTCAGAGCCGCGGAAGACGGGCTCGAAGAGCATCGACACCGGGCAGCCGAGGACACGCCACAGTTCGCGGTTCAACGACGGCAGGTCTTGGCCCTCGGTCCAGAAAAACGAACGCCTACTCACGAACGCTTCGCGCGCCACCGAGCGGCGGTCGGGTGTGATCTCGAGCGCCGGCAGGTCGATGCCGGCCATCGCGCTCGAGCGCAAGGTTCCGTTGATGTCCACCGGCTCGTAGAGCACGGCGAGGCTGGCATTTCCGATCTCTAGCGCCGCTTGGCAGACCTCGGCTCGGGCATGAGGGCTGTTGGAGAGTCCGCGCATCACCGACGCGACGAGCTCCAGTGCCCGCTCGCGGTGCTCGGCCTCATTGGCCTGACGACGCACTTCGGTCACCAGCCATTGTGTGGTGAAGCCGATGATCGAGCTGACGGCCAGGAACAGCACACCGGCGCGATACTGGGTGGAGGGATAGGCGGGCGCTCCGACGAGCAGCAGCGGACCCAGGAAAAACACGGCGATGCCGACGGTCACCAGCAGCAGCTCGCGGCGGTCACCGTGCAGCGCGGTCCAAAATACCGACAGCAGCGCGAGCACCGCGATGCCGGAGTTGGCTCCGCCGGTCGCGCCGCGCAGGAACGCGACCGCGGTAAGGAAGATCAGCGACGGCAGCGCCTCCCGAGCCGGGAACGTCCGCGGCCACGGAACGATTCTCACCAGACCAGCGAGCACCCCGAGACCGATTGCCAGGTCGTATTGAGGCCAATCGACCTTGGTTCTGATCAGCGCCACGATCGCCGCCAGCGCCGCGGCGGCCGCGAAGGGCGCGAGATTGAGCGCGATGCGTTCCTGCACCCGGGCGTCGCTGGATATCTCCTGATTGCCCCGCACACCGAGCTATTCGGCAATACTCGCCAGATTCTTGAGAGGGGTCGTTGCCCTTCCCCCCTGGCAGCGCCCTCCTCCGCGCGAGCAACACTTCGCTCTATGGATGCTGCGGCGCGCTCGCCAGTCCTGGAGAGTCGACGCTCGAGCACCACTCACGCAGGAAGTCTTCGGTTTCGCTCACATCCAGAGGCCTCGCGTAGAGGAAACCCTGGCCCGAGTCGCACTGCTCCTCGCGCAGCAGGTCGAGCTCGTCGTGCTGCTCGATGCCCTCGGCGAGCGTCTCGATCGACAGCGCCTTGCCGAGCTGAACCAGGGTGTGGATCAGCGTCTCGCCCTCCCGGTTGTCTCTCAGTGCCGAGATGAACGAGCGGTCGATCTTCAGCGCGTCCACAGGGAACTTCTGCAGATAGGCAAGCGAGGAGTAGCCGGTGCCGAAGTCGTCGATCGCGATGCGCACACCCAGCTGCTTGATCTCCACCAGGCGCCGCGCGGTCTCCTCGGCGTTTCGCATCAGCGTGGTCTCGGTGATCTCGAGCGTCAGCGCGCTCGGATCCAGGCCACTGTCTGAGAGGGTGCTCTGCACGGTGGCAACGAACTCGTCGGTATCGAGCTGACGGGCGGAGACATTGACCGCGACACCCATCGCGTAGCCGTTCTGCCGCCAGCTGGCGGCTCGAGCGCACGCCTCGCTCAGAACCCAGGCGCCGATGTCGGTAATCAGCCCCGTCTCCTCCAGCAGCGGTATGAAGTCGTTGGGCTGCACCAAACCGCGCTTGGGACTGTTCCAGCGGATCAGCGCCTCCATCCCGGTCGGGCGCATGTCCTTCAGATCGAAGGTGGGCTGGTAGACAAGGAAGAACTCCTGGTTTTCGATCGCATCGCGCAGGTCCATCTCTAGCTCCATACGACTCTGTACGACGTCCTGCATCCCGGACTCAAAGACGACATAGCGGTTCTTGCCGTCCCACTTGGCCCGGTACATCGCGATGTCCGCGTCGCGCAGCAGCTCCTCGGCCGAGGCACGGTCACCCATCGCGATCCCGATACTCGCCGTCACCTTCAACCGGCTCTCTTCGGAGCGCGCCAGCTTGAAGGGCTCCTTGAGCGCTTCGAGCAGGCGCTCGGCGACTAGCTCGGGGCCCGCGGCCAGTGACATGCCTTCGGCGATGACGACGAACTCGTCGCCACCGAGACGACCCAGCGCGTCCGTTTCGCGAACAACACCCTCCAGTCGCGCGGCGACGGCCTTCAACAGCTCATCGCCCGCACCGTGGCCGAGCGTGTCGTTGATGCTCTTGAAGTTATCCAGGTCCACGAACAAAGCCGCGACCGGAGTCTGGTTACGACGCGAACGCACCAACATCTGCTCCACACGATCCAAGATCAAAGTACGATTCGGAAGACCCGTCAGCGAATCGTGAGTCGCCAGAAACGCCAACTCCTCCTGACGACGGGTCAGCTCCGTCTGTGCGTAGCGGCGCTCGGTCTCGAAGGACTCGCACATCCGCACGAGCGTCACGTCGAGACTGCGCTGCAGCATCGCCAGGGCCTGTGGCAGCACCTCCGGCGCCAGCGCCAGCTCGGCTGCGCAGTCCGCCAGCACCTCGGCGGTGGAGTCCCGCCAACGCAGACAGCGCTTGGTCACCTCGTTCAGCGCGGCCGCTCGCTGGGCGGCGAGCTGTCCGAAGATCCGCCAGGACTCCTTGCCCACCTCGCGTGCGGCGGCGGGACCGTCGCCAGCCATCCAGCGTGCGACGGCGGTCGTCGATACTCGCCCGACACGCTCGAAGCTGTCCTCGACCACCGCGTCCAGCTGATGGCCGGATTGGCGGGTCCGCAGGACCATTCCCCTCACCACCTCAGCGGTGCGTGCGGACAGTGCGCCGCCGAGGCGCCGGATGTCATCGGGCAACTCGGCGGCGGAAACCGGCGCGAGAGTAACCTCGCCGTTGGGCGTATTCGTGCCACGGACCAGCATCGGTCCCAAGATCGACAGACAGCACTATTTCCTTGAGATTAACCGGATGCCGGTCGTACGATTCGGTCAATCGGCGCGGAGATTCACGGATTACCAGCGACTACCAAAGACATCGTCTGCCATCGTGTTTTTGGTGGGTGTCCACAGCCTATTGGCGGTGATCATCCAGACCGCGTGCCGCCAGGCTCACCACCGTATGACACAGTTTCACTGGGCAGCGCGGGGCGCACCGGTCCCATCACCCGAGGGCGATAACTAGATATCGCCCGTTACACAACCGCCTGGGGCAATCCGCAACTGCAGCCGTCGTTGCAGCGGCGATATCCCCGCCTGAGGCTGGAGGCAGACGCGGGACGCGCCTGACCCTCGCTCGATTAAGGTAGCTGGCGATGAGCCTCAGTGTGTGGGTGGCAGATCGGCCACAGAGAAGTTTCATGGGCGAGCTGCCCGCCGAGGTGGATCTCCATCTGATCGCGCGTGGAGCCCCGCTTGAGAGCGACATCGATCGGGCCCAGTTCCTGGTCCCTCCTTACAACTCGCTCCCGCTGCTCGAGCGCCTGGCGAGCATGCGTGAGCTGCGTGTGATCCAAGCGGTCTCAGCCGGTATCGAGTGGCTACTGCCTTGGGTACCGGACGGCGTGACGCTCTGCAACGCTCGCGGCACACGGGACCTCGCCGTCGCGGAGTGGGTGATCGCCGTCATCCTGACGATGGAAAAGCGGTTGCTGGAGTTGGCCAGCCACCAGCGCCAAGAGAGATGGAGACCGCAGCTGCTGGCAGAGCTCGCCGGCAAGCGAGCACTGGTCCTCGGGTATGGGTCGGTGGGAGAGCGCATCGCCAATCGGCTCACGGCGCTAGACATCCAGGTGCGCGCCGTGGCGTCGAGAGAACGCGCTGGCGTGCATGGAGTGGACGCTTTGCAGCGGCTGCTGCCGGACGCCGAGATTGTGGTCCTGGCGGTTCCGCTCACACAGCAAACACAGGGCCTCTTCGATGAGCGCATGCTCACCCTGATGCGCCCCGGCGCGCTGCTCGTCAACGTCTCGCGCGGCGCGGTCCTGGACACCGCGGCACTCGTGGAGCGTCTGTCAGCGGGGCACATTCGCGCGGCTCTGGATGTCACAGATCCCGAGCCTCTGCCGCCTGGACATCCGCTGTGGCGAGCTGCAGGTGTTCTCATCACACCGCATCTGGCCGGAGACACACCGCAGTCCGAGGAGCGCGTATACCGCCTGATAGGAGATCAAATCCGCCGCTACGTCAATGGTCAGCCGCTGCTCAACGTGATCGGCTCCTGCGCCCCGTAGCCGATCGCCGCACAAGCGCTGGCGCTCGAGCGCGACGCGAATAGCTAAAGCCAAACCGCGGGCCAAATCGCTCTCTCCAAAGTGACCCTTGGGGCGGTTGTGGATGAGCGTCGTCCTCAGGGCCGCCCGCAGGGGCCGGCCACCAGCGTATGCTGCGTTCTGCACACGGGGAACGGATGTGCAAGTCGTGGTCCAAACGAGGAGGAGATCGATATGCCCCAGGCCAAGAAGCCCGCCGCAAAGAAAGCGCCCGTCAAGAAATCACCGTCGAGCGCTTCAGCCCGCACTTCCAGCAAGTCCAGCTCGATGTCGGCAAGCACACGCCTGCAGCTCGAGCGCGCAACCAAGCGACTGGAGACTTCACTGCAGCAGGCCAGCGACGCGTTGAAGGCACTAGGACGCGACGTCGGCCACTCCGGCCACCGCTCCTACAAGGAGATGGGCAGTGGCCTGAGCGCGCTGCGACGCGACGCCAAGAGCGCCAACCGCGTCCTCGTATCCGACCTGAAGAAGCTTCGCTCCGCGGTCACACCAGGCAAACCAGCCAGCAAGCGCAGCACCTCCAGCAAGCCATCTCCCGCACGTGCGAGCAAATCACCATCAGGCGCCCCCAAGCGCGGGGCACGCTAACCGGGCTGGGACCTCGGCGAGTCCCGTCGGCAGAAGGCAGCCGGCGTAAACAATCGGCGCGAGCGTCTTCTCACGCTTGCGCAGACGAGCCGCACTCGCCGCGCGAGCGCACGGCGTGATCGACGCCCTACGCAAGTGCGTTTCGGGTCGCCGTCGGGGCTGACGTGGCGGGCTAGTTTCACACCTGCCGCGGGGGCTATCGGGCGCTCAAATCGTCCGGCTTTCACGCCGGATGTGCGTGGGAAAAGCACGTGTAACCACCCAACCGCGCGTTAGCCTGCTAGCCGTGATCACAGCGCTCGATAGCCTCCTGCCAGCCGGCTCTGAGAGCACTTGCGGCGTGTCCTTCGGCGGCGCCAGGTCAAGGCGAGAGCACCCCAGAGCAGCGGTCAGCCTTGCCTCGCTGGCGTTCTCGAGGAAAGCGTCGTGAGTCATGCCTATGAGCCGTCGGTCGCTGAGATGCTCAACGCGGGCGAGCTCACTTCAGCACGCGAGCAGATCGGCGAGTGGCTAAAGCGCAACGGCTCCGCCGAGGAAGCCAGTTACCTCTACCGAGACTGGCTTGAAATGGGCGGAGATGTCGATCTCGTGCGAGAGCCGATTCGCCGCTGGCTCGAGCGCCACCGAACCGAGCGCTACGCGATCTATGTCTATAAGCCGTGGCTGAAGTCCGGCGGTGAGCTGGAGCTCGTGCGTAAGCCGATCACAGACTGGCTTGCGACGCTGGCCAACGCGACGGCGGCCAGCTACGTGTATGCGACCTGGCTGGAAGCGGGAGGCGAGTTCGAACTCGTGCAGGACTCGCTGGCCAGCTGGCTCGAGCGCCACGCCACGACCGAGGACGCCGCCTTCGTCTACTCGGCGTGGCTGGAAGCCAAAGGGGAGATCGCCGTCGTTAGTGATTCGGTCACGGCGTGGCTCGGTATCCACGCCGAGAAGGCGAGTGCCAGCTTCATCTATCAAACCTGGCTCGCGGCCGGAGGCGAGACCGAACTGGTCCGCGAACCGATCCACGACTGGCTGCGGGCGGGCAACGAAGTCGACGAAGACGCGCAGTTCGTCTACAGGGCGTGGCTCGAGGCCGGCGGCGACCTGGCGCTGGTGCGCGAGCCGATCAGAGCCTGGTTTCAGCTGTATGCAAAGATCCGCCTCGCGAGCTTCGTGTACGCGGCGTGGCTGAACGCCAAAGGTGAGCACGCGCTCGTGCGCGCACCGATAAAGGGCTGGCTTGGCCAACACGCCGACAGCGACGAGGCGCGCTTCGTCTACACCTCCTGGCTTGACGGGAAAGGCCATCCGAGCTTCGTCTATGACTCGATCGGACTGTGGTTGAAGCATCGCTCCCTGACACCCGAAGCGCAGTTCGTCTACGCCGCGTGGCTGGGCTCCAAAGCCGACCCCGAGCTCATGCGAGAGCAGGTCCGGGCATGGCTCGGGCGTCATTCTCAGATGCGCGAGGCGCATTTCATCTATCGCTCCTGGTTGGATGCTGTCGGTGAGCTTGCGTTTGTTCGCGAGCCGATGCGCCGCTGGTTCGCCGTCAACAAATCGGGCATTCTGGCGGCGATCCTGTGTTGCCGCTGGTTGAAAATCGGAGGTGATCTCAGCATCGTTCGGGATCCCGTCCGGACCGTCGTGGCGCGCAACCCAGAGGCGCTTGACACTTCCTTTACCTATGTGGACTGGCTGGCGGCAGGCGGGGAGCTCGAGGTCATCCGCGAGCCGCTCAGGGCCTGGCTCTGCGTTCACGCGGACACCTCGCAAGCCCGGTTTCTCTTTCCGGCCTGGTTGCGTGCCGGCGGCGACCGCGGGCTGGTGCGCGAGGGGCTGAGCGATTGGCTAGCACGCAATGGCTCCAGCCAGCACGCATTCTTTGCCTACCGCGCGTGGCTTGAAGCAAACGGCGAGCCCGAGCTGGTGGCGCAGCCGATCCGCGGCTGGCTTTCCCGCTATGCGACCACCAGGGAAGCCGGGGTCATCTATGCCGCCTGGCTGAAAGTCAAAGGGGAGTGTCAGGTGGTGCGCGAGCCGATCAGGGCCTGGCTCGAGCACCACGCCCGCATCAAGCCCGCGAGCTTCGTCTATCAATCCTGGCTGGGGGCACGCGGTGAGCCAGAGCTCGTACGCGAGCCGATCAGAGGGTGGCTCGAGGATCACGCCCGCATCAAGCCCGCGAGCTTCGTCTATCAATCCTGGCTGGGAGCTCACGGTGAGCCAGAGCTCGTACGCGAGCCGATCAGAGCGTGGCTCGAGGATCACGCTCAAAGCACCTCCGCGAGTTTTGTCTACCAGGCCTGGCTGCGAGCTCGTGGCGAGCCAGAGCTCCTACTCGAGCCGATCAGAGCATGGCTTGGCACACGACAGCCGGCGCAGCCGACGAGGATTCTCCGCGAAGCCTGGGTCAACGCGGGAGGTGATCTGAAGGAGATCTGCTCCGATCACACCGTGGCGCCCCCGCGAGTAACTCGCGAGCGAAGATCCGATCACGCCCGCGGCACGCTTGTCAAAGCACGTGCGCGAACCCTCGAGCCAAAGCCGCACACCTCCTCTGTGGCTGTGAGCGCAGCCGATCACGGGCCCCGCCGGGTGCGGCGCAAGCATCGTCGTGTCGTGGCAAAGCAGAGAGACTGATCGATCTCCCGAGCGTCTCATGGAGCTCTGCCTGGCAGCGGCTAAGCCCCGAAGATCGTGATGGCACAAGCGGCCGAGTAGCGATCGGCTCGATTCCCCCGGGTGATGACCAGCCGGCTGGTTAGCTCATCGCAAGGGAAGATCCAGAAAGTCGCGGATGCGACGATTGACTAGCTGCGGATGCTCCTCGGCGATCCAGTGCGAGGCGCCCTCGATCTCCTGGAACTGCAGATCGGTCACGTATTGCTCAAGCCCGCGGTGGGCCGCCGGGCGGGTGTAGAGGTCGGCGGTCGGATAGATCACGAGCGTGGGGACAGATACCTTCAGAGGCGTCACCTGCGGCGCGTAGTTCCCGCGGGCGGGGGTGCCGTTATCTGGCGGACCGAGTCCCTCACGCTCATACCACCGCAACATTCCGGCCAGAGCGCCCGGCTGACGCCAGCTCTCCAGATAGCGATCGCGGTCGCGCTGGTCGAGGAACGGCTGATCGAGCGCGTCGCGCAGCAGGGCGAATTCGTCGTATTCCAGGGCACCCTGAGCGTGGGCTCCCCGCAGCGCCAGCAGGTACTGGCTTGCCTCTTGCTGCTCGCTGTCCCTGTGCAGAGCCCGGTCGAAGGTCGCCGGGTGAGGCGTGGCGAGGATCACCAGCGCGCTCAGCAACTCGGGGTGGTGAAGCGCGAACGTCCAGGCCGTCGCGGCGCCCCAGTCGTGGCCGACGAGCACGAATCGTTCATAGCCCAGGTGCTCGACGAGTGCCTTTGTGTCCTCGGCGGCGGGCCACGGGCCATACTGCTCGAGCCCATGGGGCTTTGAGGAGAGGTTGTAGCCGCGCAGGTCGGGGGCGAGCGCGAGGTGATCCCGGCCGAAGTCGGCGAGCTGGTGACGGAAGGTGTACCAGCACTGCGGAAACCCGTGCAGGAAGACGATCAGCGGCCCTCGCCCGCAGCTGGCGCAGTGGATGCGAACCTCGCCGAGATCGACGTGCCGGTGCTCGATCGCGGCCCGCGAGGGGAGCTTCATTGGTTCTCCTTTGCTGGCTTTCGGTCGTGCCGATGCACGAGCCGCTCTCCAGCGTGCCGGTCGGGCCGGTCGATCTCTGGCGGGAATCAGACAGGGACCCCATCGAGGTCTTCCATGTCTGAAACCCGCTAGCGGCCCAGTTCATACTGGCCGATGTGGATCCTCAATTCGATATCCGCTACAACGCGCTGCGCAGCCGCGACCGTCGCTTCGACGGGCAGTTCTTCGTAGCTGTCACCTCGACCGGGGTGTATTGCCGTCCGAGTTGTCCGGCGATCACACCCAAGCGCGAGAACGTCCGTTTCTATCGGACCGCCGCCGCCGCGCAGGGCGCCGGATTTCGCGCCTGCCTGCGCTGTCATCCGCACGCTACTGCCGGCTCCCCGGAGTGCAATCGGCGCGGGGACACGGCCGCCCGCGCGATCGGGCTGATCGCCGACGGCGTGGTCGACCGGGAGGGTGTCGCCGGTCTCGCGCGCCGGCTCGCCTACAGCGAGCGTCACCTGCACCGTCAGCTCTACGACGAGCTGGGCGCCGGGCCACTCGCGCTCGCGCGCGCTCAGCGAGCACAGACCGCACGAATGCTGATCGAAACGACTTCACTCGCGCTGATCGAGGTGGCATACGCCGCCGGCTTCTCCAGCGTGCGTCAGTTCAACGACACCGTCAGGGCGATCTACGGACGAACACCCTCGCAGCTGCGTGGCAAAGCGCCGGCGCGCCAGTCGTGCGGTGAAGGGGTGCTGAGCGTGCGCCTGAGCTACAGGGCGCCGTTTGACTGGAGTCACATGCTCGGGTTCCTGACCGCACGCGCCGTCCCCGGCGTGGAGGAGGTCGTTGCCGGCGTCTATCGCCGCACCCTGAGGCTTCCCCACGCTCACGGCGTGGTGGAACTCAGCCACGGCGAGGGATACATCCAGTGCGCGCTGCGGCTCGCCGAGGTGCGAGACCTCGCGCCGGCGGTGCAGCGCTGCCGGCGTCTGCTCGATCTCGACGCCGACCCGAGCGCGCCCGATTCGCACTTGGCAGCAGACGGACCGCTGGCGGCGCTGGTCAGCAAGGCACCCGGGCTGCGGGTGCCCGGCGCGGTGGACGGTAGTGAGTTGGCATTCCGGGCGGTCCTCGGCCAGCAGGTGTCGGTCGCCGCCGCGCGCACCACGGCCGGGCGCCTGACCGGAGCGCTCGGTGAGCCGCTGAGCGAGGCCGACGGAGGGCTGACTCATCTCTTCCCAACCGCGGCGGCGATCGCCCGTGCGGATCTCGCGACCCTGCCCGGTCCCGTTCGCCGCCGCCAGACGCTCGTGAGACTGGCCGAGGCGCTCGCCCAGGAAGAGATCGCGATCGACCCCGGCAGCGACCGGGACCGGGCCAGATCACAGTTGCTCGCGATCCCCGGCATCGGCCCCTGGACGAGCGAGTACATAGCGATGCGCGCGTTGGGCGACCCCGATGCGTTCCTGCCCACCGACCTCGGAGTGCGTCATGGGCTCCAGCGACTCGGCTTCCCCACCGACACCAAGGGCATCGGCCTGCTTGCCGAGACGTGGAGGCCGTGGCGCGCCTACGCTCTGCAGCACCTGTGGGCCTCGCACTAGCGGACTGACCGGCTTCGGTGGGTGAGCTGCGCATGCCGTTTGGATCGAGCTGACCGGTTCGCGCATACCCGGACGCTTGAATACCCTGAGCCGATGAGTGAGACCAATCACCGTCGGTATAACCAGGTGGCGCGGGCACGTGCGCAGGAGCAAACCCGGGACGCGTTGCTCGATGCCGCCGATCGCGAATTCGACGAGGGTCGCTGGCGGCAGGTATCGCTTGAGACCGTGGCAAAGAAGGCCGGCGTCACCAAGCAGACCTTGCTGCGCCATTTCGGTTCGAAGGACGGGCTGCTCCTGCAGGCGCTATCGCGCGGTGCCGTGCAGGTGCTCGACCAGCGCTTCAGTGCCCCGGTCGGCGACATCGCGGGCGCCGTCGACAATCTGCTCGATCACTACGAGGCCTACGGCAGGCGCGGGCTGCGGATCGGCACCTGGCAGGACGGACCGGCCTTGCTGGCCAAGCTCGAGCAGGTGGCGCGTCAGGTTCACTACGACTGGGTCCAGTACGCGTTCAGTCCGTGGCTGGACGGTCTGGGCGAGCAGGCCCTGCTGCGACGTCGCGCGGCGCTGATCGCCCTGTGTGACGTTCACACGTGGTGGACGCTCTCACACGATCTCGGGCTCCCTCGCCCGGAGGTGCACGCGACTCTGACAGATCTCATCCAACGGCTCCTGGCAAAGACGCACAAGTAGCGCCTCGTGCTTGGACTGGGCCACCAAGGACCCAACACGAGCTGATCAGCCCGCCCGCTCCACGGAATCTCGGACAGAGCGTCGCTTAGGATCGGCCGCTTCGTTTGTTCGTCCACGCGCGGAGATCGCGCCCCGTGACTACGCGATGTCGGATGGCGACGCTCTAGCGACACCTCATCCGCGTACCGGGTCGGTGGCCTGGACCTCTGCTTCTCAGGGGTCCCGCAACGCGCGGCGACGGGCAATGAGCTCACCGTAGGCGGTGTATTGGACCAGTCGAGCCCTGGCGCTGGGCAGGCAACGACGAGCATCCGGTCACAACCAGCGGAGTGTGCTCGTATTGGTGGTAGATGCCCGGCGAATTGAGTGACGAGACCCTGCTGGCCGGTGGCGAGGCACAGCAGTTCGGGCTGCTGTATGAGCGCCGATACGCACTGGTGCGCGGGTATCTGCATCGCCGTATGAGCTCGCGGCCGGATGTCGTGTTCGACCTGGTGGCCGAGACCTTCGCACGGGCGCTGGAGCGCAGGGAGCAGTTCGATCCCAGCCGTGGATCGGCGGTCGGTTGGCTTTTGGGGATCGCCCATAATCTGCTGCTCGACGCGACCCGTCGCGGGAAGGTTGCCAGCGAGTCCCGTCGTCGCCTGGGCTTCGAGCGCATCGCCGTCGATGACCAGCAGCTCGATCTGATGGAGCGCGAAAGCCAATCCGAGCTCCAGAGCGCACTCGCCGCGCTGCCCAGCGAGCAGCGCGAGGCGATCGAGCAACGAATCCTCGCCGAGGAGCCATACGCGGTCATCGCCGAGCGAATCGGATGCTCAGAGCAGGTCGTTCGAAAGCGCGTTTCTCGCGGCCTGACCGCGCTCAAAGGAATCGTCGAGGAGAACCCATGACCGACCCATACAAGGCTCTAGGCGAGCAGCTCCTTGCGGCGGCCAGCAGCAGGAAAGCCAGCTCGCGTCAGGCCAGCTGGAAGACCCGGGGACATCGGCGGCTGCGTCTGGCGATAGTGGCTGCGCTGCTGGCGCTCGCGGGCGCGAGCATCGCCCTGGCGGCAAGCGGACTGCTCAACGGCAGCGCGGTCAAGCCGAGGGGACCGCTGAACCCAAGAGCCTTCCAGGGGATTCCCGCGCCCGGAGGTTCGCGCCTACTGTCGCTGCGAGTAGCCGACCCACAAGGCGGTCCGGTGTGGAGCATGCGGATCGTGCACACCACCCGGGGGGAGGTGTGTGTGCAGGTCGGGCGTTTGCACAATGGCCAGCTCGGTGAGCTCGGCATCGACGGCGCGTTCGACAACGACCGCCGCTTTCACCCGCTCCCGCCGGAGGTGCTGCCGAGCAACGGTCCCACGAGCAGCAACGTGGCCTGCGTCCTTGCCGGGCAGACCTTCAGCGGCCTGCTGACGGGCCTCGACCGCAGCGCAGCCACGACCCCGAACCAGACAGCGTTCTCCTCGAGCGATCAACGAGAAGTCTCATTTGGGCTGCTCGGGCAGCATGCGCTCAGCATCACCTATCGCACTCAGCACGGGCCCAGGACTGGCCCTGTGACTGCGGGTGTCGGGGCGTACCTGATCGTAAGACGCGCCAGCCGGCCAGCCGCAACCGGCGGCTTCTCAATCGCCTACGGCGACCTGAACAGGCGTCACCCGAGCCCATGGGGGGCGATCAGCGCGATCACGTACAGGTTTGGCAAGCTCCTCTGCAGCGACGGCACGGACGCCGAGGTAGCCAAGCCCTGTCCGCTCGCCACGCCGCCGGAGGCGAGCACGATCATGCCAACGCGCAGCCTGCACCGGCCGCTTCGCCTCACCCTGAAGGTGAGACACAAACTGATCTACAGCGCCGAGCTCGAATTCACCGCCCCCTATGCGGTCCGAAGCGCCCATCAGCTCTACGAAGTGATCGAGCCATCGCCCTCTGCCTGTGGCGGAAACGGAGGCAGCGGTCTTCCTCTCGAACGCGACATCAAGCGCGGAGAAAAGATCCGAGTGAAGCTCGACTCCCCGTTGCCGTTCGCACAGCAATGCGGGCGCACCCAGGAAATCCAGGTGCGTTTCATCAACCCCGAAGGCCCATCCGCTCGCTCTGCCCATGGATCGGTGATCGTCGGGGACGCCACCATCACCGAGCCACGTGGAACCCGCCCTGCGCCTGCACACAGCGGTTGAGCCTCCTACGCACCTGAGCGGCGTTCGCCTAACCTGAGGCGAGCATGCCCGGCGCCTATGAACTACTCGAAGGAGGCCTGCACCGTCACGGCACGCGCCGCCACGCCCACCCGCACACCGGACCGCACCGGCACTCCTCTGGCCACGGCCGCGAGCACCCTCACGACGATCACGAAGATCACGGGCACGCTCACTCTCACGGTCTGGTGCAGGACAGCATCAAGCGCTCCCGCGAGGGCGTCCGAGCCGTCACGATCGCGCTCGCAGTTCTCGCCGCCACCGCCGCGGTGCAGGCACTCGTGTTCGCGCTCAGCGGAAGCCTTGCGCTGGCGGCCGACCTGATCCACAACGGCGGGGACGCACTGACGGCGATTCCCCTCGGCATCGCGTTCGCACTCCCCTCTGCCCGCGCCGAGCGCCTGGCGGGCCTTACGGTCGTGGCCGCGATCTTCATCTCGGCGTGCGTCGCCGCGTATGAGTCGATCCTGCGGATCGTCCATCCCGCCACGCCCGGCCACCTGCTCGTACTCGCGCTCGCCGGTGTGATCGGCTTCGCCGGCAACTGGTTCGCCGCGCTGGTACGTAGCCGGGCCGGGCAGCGGCTGAACAGTCCTGCCCTGATCGCAGACGGCGATCATGCTCGCGTGGACGCATACGTGTCGCTTGCCGTCATCGCCAGCGCCGTCGCGATCGCGGTGGGCGTCCCGATCCTCGATCCGCTGATCGGATTGGCAATGACCGCCGTGATCCTGCGCATCACCCGCCAGAGCTGGCGCACGATACACGGACACCCACACCACCACTAGACAAGCGAAGAGCAAAATGGGCACATCGATGCCCGTCTTGGCGCATGCGCAGCACGCTGTCTAGCGCATACGGATCGACCGGCTGTTGGCGCTCACGCACAGACGATCCCAAAGTCAAAGCGAGGGCCCCCCGCTCGGGCCTTTGCCTAGAGCTCGACGGTGGGTGTGAGGTGACGCAGGAGGCGCATACGTTGAGCGAGGCTGCTGCCCTGCGCGACGATGAGCCAGGCGTTCCCCGAGCGCCTGGCGGCGAGACCGCCCTCGGAGAAGAACCCTGGCGCTCGGGGGACGGGCTTGAAGTCGGGTAGCGCCGCCGGACGGGCGCGGGGGTGTGCCGCGTCGAGCACGATCATCGCTCTCAGCGGCATGTGCCGCAGGTGATATACGGTGGCGGCGCAGAGCAGGAACGCGTGCCCGACGAGAAGGCCGGGGAAAGGCCGGATGGCGCTCGCGACCTCTCCGCCTTGGACAGAGAGTCCCGGGATCGCACGGGCACGCAATTGGCAAGAACCACGCGGTGCACGATTCGGGTATCGCCAGGAGTGCACGGTGCCCTGCAACGGGGTGTTCGTCTGTCGCTGGGCAACTGGGCGCCCCTGCGCGTCGAGGGCCACCAGGGTGGGATCTGACGGGATGCTGGAGAGACGATGCGCTGGAAGGATCCCGGCCGGTCTTTTGATGGAGGTCACGATGCGTGCCGCACGCAAGCCGTAAGGAAGCGCCGGCAGGGTTTCCGTGGAAACGCGGTGCTTGCCGTTGACCAGGATGGTGGCTATCTGCGGGATGGCCACCGCCACCGTTGTCCAGACGTGGGAGCCCCCTTCGCCCCAGCCGTACACCTGAAGGAACGGCCTGGAGGGTGTGGGCACCCCGCCGCAGGCACTGCCGCCGGTGACCCGGTTTTCTTCGACCACTACGCACCATCCCGCCTGACCCACCACGAGCATAGGCACCAGGCGCACGTTGAAGCCCGGCGTGTGGGTATCGCTTACCTCCACGGCGCCCGCGCGATCCTCCACACCCGCGTACCCGCGACTGGCCTGCGACGCTCCGCCGCTGAGCGCCCAGACGATGACGCCGATGAGCGCCGTCGCGAGCAGGGCACTGACGACGATACGGATACGGCGTGTGCGTTGGCGCCGGCGTGCTTCTTCGATGACGCCTTGGTCGGGTCCGGCGGGGAGGCCTGCCGATGTGTGGAGGGCGGGTTTGTCGATGAGTAGTGTGGGCATCGTTCAGCGGAGGCCTTGGATGATCGAGATCAGCTCGTCGGGCTGGTAGCCCTGTTGGCGTGCGAAGCCGACCAGCTCGCGGGCGCGCGCGGTCACCGCGCCGCGTTGTGGGGTGCCGCTGACGCGCACGCCGAGTCCGCGGCGAAACTCGAGCAGGCCTTCCTCGCGCAGTGCGCGCAGGGCGCGCAGGACAGTGTTGGTGTTGACTTTCATGACCGCCGCCAGGTCGCGCGCGGGCGGCAGGCGCTCTCCTGGCTTGGCCTCGCCATCGGCGATCGCGCGACGGATCTGCGCGGCGGCTTGGTCGTGCAGGGGTGTGGGGTCCGAGCGGTCTATGCTCTCGAGCATTGTGCTATTCATAGTAGCATCATGCTCATCAACGTGAAGGGAGCACCCGCATGCCCGTGACCCTCCCGCCACCCCAAGCGACGCCTAGCGCCCCGGTCGAGGTAAAGGACGGGGTAATCGAAGAGGCACGCCGGCGCCAACGCCACAGGCGCACAGCAAGTACCGCTCTCGGCGCCGGCGCCGTCGTGGTCGCGATATCGGCGCTGTTGATCGGTGGCGGGGGCAAAGGCAGCTCGGGCGCGGCTGGCGAACCGTCATCGGCTAGGCCGTTGAAGCTGGCACTCGTGCATGGGCGCGCGTTCGTCGGTGGTCAGCCAGCGCTGTTGGGAGTCACACCGTCGCTGCAGGCGGGCAACGTCGGCGTGTGTGTGAGAGTCGCCAGCCACGGGGGATGCAACGGCCCGCCACCGACCGTCGGGGACCCCGTCTACGGGGAGGATGGCTACAGCCCCGAGGAAAAGGTGGGACCGGAAGGCGAGATCGACGCGCTCTTCACCGGCCCCGGAGTCGCCGCAGTACGTGTTGCGCACCTCGGGAGCTTCCCGGTACACCACGTCGCAGGGCTGCCCCCCGGATCCAGCGAGGTCGTCTTCTATCGCTCGCCCGGGTCGCGTGGAACGGTGTTGAACCCAGGCATGAGCCCGACAATCCTGCAGGGCTTCGAGCACGCCCGGAAGGGACCAGCGCTGACCGAGACGCTCCTTGACGCCTCGGGGCGGGTGATCCCCGTGCCCGCGCACGGTCCGCCGACCTTCACACTTGCCAACAGCTACTGGCAGGGCGCGGAGAAGCCTCCGGCGCAGGGGCGCTGCGCGATGAGCTCGTCGTTCCCGGGCGCGAGAACAGGGTGGGGTCAGGTCGCCGATCGGATCGCCGGCGACCCGGCGGTGACGGTCCCGGCGTGGCTCACCTGCTTGCATGTGTGGTTCTCGGCCGGCGGGGCGAACTTCGAGACGGCCGTTTTGCTCGATGCCAGATCACCGGGCATCGCACCCGCGCCACTATGGGGAGCGATCCCGGTGCCGGGGCATCCGGGGATCGTTGAGATCCCGCCAGTACAAAGGGAGATTCACTTCCGCATTCCCAAGCGCAGCCCCGCACAGGTCGCCCGAGAGCTCGCCACAGACACCAAGAAAGTGGGGCGCGCACGGGCCATCGAAGACGTGCGCCCGGCCGAGCAGCTGTCAGGCAAGGCGACCTTCTGGGACGTGTTCATCCCACCAACTGTGGCACGCCGCGTGGGGCCCGCCTGGGTACTGGTCCGCTACGGCAACAGCCTCGCTCAGCGAATCGCGTTCCTGCAGGCGCTGCACGTAACCAAGATCAAGCTACCCCACGGCTGACCCGCTACCCACAATCGCAGCGGTGCAGCGATAAAAGCGCCTGCTCCTCGCTCAACTGGAAACCTGACTGCACCTACAGACGCTGGCGAATGGCAGCGGGCAAGCTGAGCAGCAGCCGTGGGATGTCGCTACGTGAGCGCTCCAACGCAACCCGAAGCCCCTCGGCCGCGTCGCTCTGCAGCGCCGGCCCGTGTCCGACGAGCAGCACTAGGGGCGTAAGGCCCTCGAGCGCCCGCGGAGGGGCGACCCTGAGCACGGGATGCACTCCGACCGCGCCGCCGAGAGCGAACAGCGGCGCGGTACCCACCGCCTCAGCGACTACGAGCAGATCACGCTCGCGCCAATAGAGCGCGATCTCCCGCCAGCGGCGCCATTGGATCACCGAGATCACCTCGAATGGGCTCTGCGGCAGGCTCCTTGGGAGGCGATGCAGGGGGATCGCGAGCCTGTCGGCCAATGCGGAGCAATCCCGGTTGTGGCGATCGAGTAGCTGTAGTACCGCTACGGGTGTGCCCAACGCTTGCACTCGCTCCATCGCCGCGGGATCCTCGACAGGATCGATCAACCAGACGCCGCCACCATCATCGAGCAGCGCATGCGACGTGCGACGCATCGAATCGTCCATCACCCAACTCAGCCCACCGACATGCTCCTGGAAGGCATGAACACCCATATGCCGGAGCATACGCCAGCCCAAAGGACTCCTCTGCCCCGGAAGGCTAGGTGGACGTAGGGCCCTCGGCGAGGTGCGAGCGGCGAATCCACCCGAGGAGCACCGACTGCCGGCAGGACACCACCACGGTGGCACCCTCGTTGGTGCGCTGTAGACCTGCGCGGGCACATTTGTCCATCTCCGCATAGCGCGCTCCGAGGACTGCCAGCTAAACATTGCGGCGTCTGGGAATCCGTTGGCCACAGCTGCACTTCTGCTAGATGCCACTGCCACAGGATTGAAAAGCAGCTACCCGCGGCGCTCACGCTTATGCGACGCCTCGGTGTTCTGTGAGGTAAACCCACATTGGTTGTCCGATCTCGATTACCATCTATAGCTATGAGACGCTTGCAAACGGGACTGATCGTCCTAACCATGGCGCTCCCACTTCTGGCACTTGAGTCCAAGAGCCTCGGAACCATCCAGTTCGTCACGACAGTCTTGGTCGTGACAGTGATTGCTTTCGCCGATTTGCGTACAAACAAGGGCAGAGCGATCGCTGGGGAGGTATTCTGGCTAGGCTTTCTAGCAATCAACTTCCGACACGACTCGCACTCGGTGTTGTCCCTAGGCTTCGATCTCATCTGGCTGCTTGGCGGTACAGCGTTCATAGCGTGGCTCTATCGACGCTCCGAGAGCAGTCGCCGCAACGGCACCGCGCGACCGGCGCCCGGCTCGCAGGACACCGCGTAGGCCAATACATCGATGCGACTGACAGAGTTCCCTGCGCGGCTCCATGCGTTTGAAAGCCGCCTGACCAAACGAGCGTTTACACTGATTTGATCTGAGCACCACGGCTCTGCTTGTCGCGGCGTTTGGGTTGTACAAGTGGGCAGGCGTTGGCGTGCTGCCCATGGTCATCGTTGGCATTGGCAGCATCCTGCTTGTCTTCTGGCTCTGGCTTGGCCGCAATGACTGACTCTAGTCAATCGTTTCGCTGACGCTCTGACCTGTATGCCGGCGAAGCCTGTAGTACCTGAATCTCGTTCGACCTGGCCCTGGCGCTGTTGGGTTGTGATCCGGAAGACCCTCCAAAGATGGGGATGAATCAGATCAGGTTGAGGACTTCGTCCCCCGAAAGGGAAGGAGGATAGCGGACCTATTTAAATCAATAACTGCAGAAGTTACCGCGCTGAGACCACTGCCCAACGGCAATTGATTTTCGCACACTGCGTGCGCAGGAGACGCCCCTGTTGGGCAGTTTGTTTGAGAGATTTCTCAAAGACCTGAACGACACAACGGCAAAAGGCTAATAGCAAGGGGTCTCACGATGTATCCACACCACTGCACAGGCAGGGCGAGGCCAGGACACTCCCAGCGCGGGAGGATCTACCACGGGTCTCGGGTCAGAGGCGGACACAACAGCAACGGCCTCATCCTTCTCATCGACGCCATCTCAGCCAGTCAAAAGCTGAGACTTCCACCGAGCCTACTGGAGCAGATGGCAGAAGACCTTCAGATCCCTCACTACAGGATCGGAGGGCAGATCCGGTTCGATCCCACCGACCTCGACAAGTGGGTGAAGTCCCGCAGGATCGATGAAGTCGAGCTGGATTGTGAGGAGGTGGAGTGAAAGACCACCACCACAGCTATGGGGTGCGCTCCGCGCCGCCTTATGTGTGCTCGCCGCAGCTTGCGCAGAGCACCTGTCCGGGTTCGTGCCGGATCCGGTCGCCAGGCATCACAGAGCAGCCGCACCCGTGACATTTCCCGGGATATCGCGCCCTTATCCACCTCCCGGCCGCGGTGGAAATCATCGGTGAGTGCTGGCGGATCTTCCCTGACGGTCTGCGCCCGACGCGGATCATCGACGCGAGCAAGAAGCCGACGACTGCGCCTACTCCGCCACCAACCAGCACCGGGGTGAGCCATGCCAAGATCTCAGAGGCCATGCTGCTTCCCAGGCACTGCGCGAAAGTGTGCGTGGCGACATGCCCGTGGATACCGATGTGAGGTCGGCAGACCTGGGACGACGAAGGGTGGGCGTTGGTGTGTTTGAGCGACCACATTAGACCGAGGAAGGCCCCGCCACCCGAGCAGACACGAAACGCCAGGTCGCGCAGCTCCCGCCCTACCACTCGGTGCTGTCGATGACTGATCGCCACTCCGGCGTTATCGGCAGCATATTCCGATCACTCAAACTAGCTCGTCTTAGAGATCTAGCATCGGTAACCGCACATGGCCCCCGGAAAGACAGCGGCCGACCCGCAGGACCAGACGGGACGGATCCAAACGCCATCCGCCCCGCCTGGAGGCAGGTCATATGTCGAGCGTGTCGATGATGGCTGCACGCAGGTTGCGTGCCGTCGGGTGCTCGGCAAAGGTGATCCAAGCGCCGGCAGCGATCGCCGCGAGCAGCAGCATGTCTAGTTCTTTGAGCATGTTCACCTCCTTTCTAACTCGTCCCCGACATGTGACCACAGCGCTAATCTCACCAGCGATGGTTTCGTGTACCCCTGATCTGTGATGGCCACCACAGACCAAGACCTACTGTCGATAGCTGAGCTATCGGCGCAGCTGAAAGAGCGAGGCATCGGCCTCAGTCCCCCGCAGCTCAAGCGGCTTCGACGTGAGGGGCTTCTGCCGTGCGAAGGCCAGGACCATCTCCGCGGGCTTCGAGGGTCCGTCAGCCTCTACCCCGCCTGGGCGGTAGATCAAGTTGAGCTGGTCCACAAGGTTGCGTTGCGTGAGCGGCGGTTCGCTCAGCGCCGGATTCTCGTTCGATGGCATGACGGCTGGGTCGATCCCAGCAAGCTACGCGAGTCGCTAGTTGCAATGCTCGAGGGATTTTCGGCCAAGATAAACGACATGGCCGCCGGGCCTGGGG